>NC_020504.1:5207992-5515154 GCF_000349325.1 Streptomyces davaonensis JCM 4913 | reverse complement strand
CGAGGAAGCCGCCCGCGACCCGGTCGATCAGGGCATGGTCGGCGAAACCGGCGAGCGCGAAGTCGAGGTGGACGGTGGCCGCCTCCGCCGGGTCCTCGCACTCGGCCGCGGCCCGCGCGGCCCGGTGCAGCTGGTTAGTGCGGAACCGCAGCAGCGCCGCCTCCTGCTCGCCCTGCTTGGCCTCGGTCACGTCCTGGAAGAGCCAGCCCACACCGAGCGGCACGGGCTCCTCGGCCAGCGGTGAGGCCAGCCGCACGAATCCGCAGCGCCAGCAGCGCCGCTGCTCGCCCTCCGGGGTGCGCACGCTGACCCACAGCTCGGCGGGCGCGGGCGGCGCGCCCTCCGCGAGGACATGGGTGAGCGCGCTCTCCAACTCCTCGACGCCCTGGGCGAGCAGCTCGCCCAGCGGGCGGCCCAGGACGGTCGTACGGCCGACGCCGAGCGCGCGGGCGGCGTGGGCGTTGACGACGGCGGGGCGCAGATCGGCGTCGACCAGGACGACGCCCCAGGAGGCGTCCTCGAAGAGGGCCTCACTGAGCGCGATGGAGCGTTCCAGATCGATCTGGGCGTGGACCTCGCTGAAGGCGCAGTACACGCCGGCGGGCTTGCCGTCGGGCCCGCGTACGGCCGCGGACTGGGTCCGTACGAGCACCCGGCCGCCGTCCTTGGTGAGCAGCGCGAACTCGTGCACCTGCCGCCCCGGAGCGTCCATGGCGGACATCAGCCGCCCCTCGACCTCCTCGGCGTCGGCGCTGCGCACGGCCCAGCCGGCGAACCCCGGCCGCCCCACAGCCTCGGCGGCGGTCCAGCCCAGAATGCGCTCGGCCTCACGGTTCCAATGGGTCACGACCCCACCGGCGTCGAAGGCGCACAAAGCCGCGTCCATGCCGTCCAGCAGCGCGGCGAGCAGGTCGGAGCCGCCGGAGCCCTCAGGACCGGGACCCTCGGGCTCGTCCGGCCCCAGCTCGTCGGTGGTCCCACTACGCCGGGAAGCACTCACCTGGACCCCCTGCCAAGCCGCGTCCGCACGCGTACGGTGCGGCGGTTCGCTCACTAACAATCATTCAACTCGAACGTGACGCAGCACACACCCGGTTCCCTGCAAGATTGAGGGAATCGTTGCACGCAGGAAACGTCGTACCACTCATGCCTCAAGTCTGAGCGTGAGCCAGACTTCATTCTCGTCCTCAGGCGCGACATACCGCTCCACCTCGACGAATCCCCGCACCTCGGCAAACCGCACCCCGTCGGCGTTGGCGGCAAGAACGACGGTCTGGATCCCCTGAGCACCGAGCCCCCGCGCGTGGGCGAGACAGTGCTCATACAGGACGCCCCCAAACCCGCGCCCCCGATGCTCGGGCAGCACGCGCGCGATGACAGTCGCTACTGCCTCCTCCCCATCCGGCGGCCGCACGGTCGAGCACCCCACGAGCTCATCCCCGACATACGCATTCTCCAGCCGATGCCGCCCACTCCGCTCCCGCACCTCATCGGCACTCAGCTCATCCGGCGGCACGATGACGTTGTGGACGTACCGCCACTGCTCCAGCATGCGGTCACCGACGGCCGCCTCGACCCGAAGATCATCCATCCCCCACCCCTCCCCATGCCGCGTGCACCCCAACCTCAGAAAAAAAGCGGTTGATCCCGTCGCGGGCGGTTCCTAGTGTGTGGTGCACACGAGAAGGGAGGTGGTTCGGCAGATGTATGGAAACCGGACGCGTGAGGTGGCTGCGGGCTAGCGGCCCGACACCCCGCAAGTGCGGTGCCGGACCAGTGCGTGACAGATGCGTGCAGCCGGCCCAATCCCAAGCAGTCACCCGACCCGCGAGCTCGCCGGTACGTCCGGCCGGCCCTCCCGCCCTGGCGGAGGACCCGAGCTCGCGGGTCGTCTGCGTTTTCTGGGCCTTCCGCGGATGATTTGCGGGTGTGAGCTGGGTCATCCAGGAAATCTTCGGTGCGCAGTACGCTGGGTGCATGATTTTGCTCGTTCGACGCCGCCACGTGGACTTCGTCCGCGTCACGAGCATGGGCTGTCGGCGCTCTGTCTGAACCAGAGCCCCCTTTTCATCCCTCACTTTTCCCCGTGGGACGCAGCCATGTCGTCGTACCAGCAGCTTCCGATCATCGATCTCACCGCCCCTGATCTGCATGCGCGGCTGCACAGTGCCGCCCATGACGTGGGGTTCTTCCAGCTCGTCGGGCACGGTGTGAGTGCCGAGGAGACCGAGCGGCTCCTGTCCGCCATGCGGAAGTTCTTCGCCCTGCCCGAGGCCGAGCGGCTCGCCCTCGACAACATCAACTCGCCTCACTTCCGCGGCTACACCCGTACCGGGGACGAGCGGACGGGTGGGGCGCGGGACTGGCGGGATCAGCTCGATATCGGGGCCGAGCGGGCCGCTCGGGTTCCGGGGCCGGACGAAGCCTCGTACTGGTGGCTTCAGGGGCCCAATCAGTGGCCCGCCGCGCTTCCCGAGCTTCGTGTCGCCGCGCTTGCCTGGATCGACCGGCTCAGTGCCGTCGCCCAGCGGCTGCTGCGTGAGCTGCTCGTCGCCATCGGGGCGCCCGCCGACTTCTACGACCCCATCTTCGGCGACCGCGCCCACCCGCATCTGAAGCTCGTCCGCTATCCGGGGAGCGCCGGAGACGGTGGCGATCAGGGTGTTGGCGCCCACAAGGACTACGGCTTTCTGACGCTGCTGCTTCAGGACCAGGTCGGTGGACTCCAGGTGCAGCGGGCGGACGGTTTCTTCCACGACGTACCGCCGCTCCCCGGCGCCTTCGTCGTCAATCTCGGTGAGCTGCTGGAAGTGGCCACCAATGGGTATCTCGTCGCCACCAACCACCGGGTCGTCTCCCCGCCGGGGGCCACCGAGCGCTTCTCCGTGCCGTTCTTCTACAACCCGCGGCTGGACGCGCGCGTGGAGCCCGTTCCCTTCCCGTATGCCTCCAGCGCGCCGGGCATCACCGCCGACCCCGGCAACCCGCTCTTCGCCGAGTACGGCTACAACGAGCTGAAGGGCAAGCTGCGGGCGCATCCGCTGGTCGCCGAGCGTCATCACTCGGGGCTGCTGACGCCCGCGTGAACAAACGAAAGGGCGCCCCGCGCGGGGCGCCCTTTCGGCTTTCTCAGTGCGCGATGTCCGCGTATCCCTCGATGTCCCGCGGGTTCCGCGTGCCCGGACCGACGTAGCGGGCCGACGGCCGTACCAGGCGGCCCGTCCGCTTCTGCTCCAGGATGTGCGCCGACCACCCCGCGGTGCGCGCGCACGTGAACATCGACGTGAACATGTGCGCCGGTACCTCGGCGAAGTCGAGCACGATCGCCGCCCAGAACTCGACGTTCGTGGCCAGCACCCGGTCGGGACGGCGGGCGTGCAGCTCGGCCAGTGCGGCCTTCTCCAGCGCCTCGGCGACCTCGAACCGGGGCGCGCCCAGCTCGCGCGCCGTACGCCGCAGCACCCGCGCGCGCGGGTCCTCGGCGCGGTACACCCGGTGCCCGAAGCCCATGAGCCGCTCGCCCTTGTCGAGGGCCTGCTTCACATACGCCTCGGCGTCACCGGTGCGCTCGATCTCCTCGATCATGTACAGCACGCGGGAGGGGGCTCCGCCGTGCAGGGGCCCGGACATCGCTCCTACGGCGCCGGAGAGCGCCGCCGCCACATCGGCGCCCGTGGAGGCGATGACCCGTGCGGTGAATGTGGACGCGTTCATGCCGTGCTCGGCGGCGGAGGTCCAGTAGGCGTCGACGGCGGCGACGTGCTTGGGGTCCGGCTCGCCCCGCCAGCGGATCATGAAGCGCTCGACGACGGACTGCGCCTTGTCGATCTCGCGCTGCGGAACCATCGGAAGGCCCTGTCCGCGCGCGGACTGGGCGACGTAGGACAGGGCCATCACCGCGGCACGCGCGAGGTCGTCGCGGGCCTGCTCGGCACCGATGTCGAGCAGCGGTTTCAGGCCCCACACCGGCGCCAGCATGGCGAGCGCGGACTGCACGTCCACGCGGATGTCGCCGGAGTGCACCGGGATCGGGAACGGCTCGGCGGGCGGCAGTCCGGGGTTGAAGGCCCCGTCGACGAGCAGGCCCCAGACGTTGCCGAACGAGACATGGCCGACGAGGTCCTCGATGTCGACGCCCCGGTACCTGAGTGCGCCGCCCTCCTTGTCGGGTTCGGCGATCTCCGTCTCGAACGCGACGACTCCTTCGAGTCCGGGTACGAAGTCGGACATCAGGCGGCTCCCTCGTGAAGTGTGCGACAGATGGTGTTGTCGGGGGATGGTGCGGACCGTGTCGGGTCTGGTGCGGCGGGGACGGCTCGCGCCCGGTGGATCCGCGGTCGTGGCTCGAAGGACTCGCGGTCCTGGGCGGTACCCCAGTGATTCCCGGCTGGCGGTCACCCAACCGAGGCGGCATCAGAACGATATCCCCGAGTGCCACCATTGGGGAGTGGTTGCGGCACTGAGTGCCACGCAGTGACGAAGGACACCGAGCCGAACGGGCCGTGCCGAACGGGCCGCGCGAATACGGCAAGATGACCGCGTGACCGACCGAGACGCCGTACCGCCGGATCCCGCCGCGATGCGCAAGCAGTACCGGGCCGCGGGCCTCGCCGAGAACGAGCTGCCCGCCACTCCGGTGGAGCAGTTCGCGCGCTGGTTCAAGCAGGCCGCGAGCGAGGCTCATCTGTTCGAGCCGAACGCCATGGTCGTCTCCACCGCGGACGCCGATGGCCGCCCCAGTTCGCGCACGGTGCTGCTGAAGCAGTTCGACGAGCAGGGCTTCGTGTTCTTCACCAACTACGGCTCTCGCAAGGGCCGTGACCTGGCCGAGAACCCGTACGTCTCGCTGCTGTTCCCCTGGCATCCGATGGCCCGCCAGGTGATCGTGCAGGGCATCGCGCGGCGCACCGGGCGGGACGAGACGGCCGCCTATTTCCGGACCCGCCCGCACGGCTCCCAGCTCGGTGCGTGGGCCAGCGAGCAGTCCGCGGTGATCTCCACGCGGGCCGACCTGGACGCCTCGTACGCCGAGCTGGCCGCCCGCTATCCCGAGGGCGAGCAGGTGCCGGTGCCGCCGAACTGGGGCGGTTTCCGGGTGGCCCCGCAGTCGGTGGAGTTCTGGCAGGGCCGCGAGAACCGGCTGCACGACCGGTTGCGGTACGTCAGCCAGGCGGACGGAAGCTGGCGGGTGGAGCGGCTCAGCCCGTGACGCCCAAGGCGTCGTCGAGGAGTGACGCCCATTGCGCCACCACCCGCTCGCGCCGCGCCTTGTCGTCCGTCAGCAGGGTCGCGAGGCCCAGTCCGCGGGCCATGTCCAGCAGTCCCTGCACGGTCTCCCGCACCCCGGGCTCGGATTCGTCGGCGCCGAGCAGTTCGACGGCGATGCGGTGCGACTCGCGGCCGACGCGGGCCTCCAGTTCGGTCACGCGCGGGCGCAGTTGCTCCTCGTTGGAGGCGGCGACCCACAGGTGGAGCGCGGCGCGGAAGAGCGGGCCGGTGTAGAGGTCGACCAGGGCCGTCACGACGGCCCGCCGGTCCTGCGCGGCGCCTTCGGGGAACAGGGCGCGCAGAGCCGTGGAGCGTTCCTCGGCAACGTACTCGACGGCCGCCGTGAAGAGGTCCTCGCGGGTCGGGAAGTGGTGCTGTGCGGCGCCTCGGGAGACGCCCGCGCGTTCGGCGACGACGGACACCGTGGAGCCCGCCCAGCCGTGTTCGGCGAGGCAGGCCACGGCGGCTTCCAGGAGCCGCTGCCGGGTGGCCCGGCTGCGGTCCTGCTTGGGAACGCGGTCGCGTTCCGCCGTACTCACACCACCCATGAGGGATCCCGTCGCTCCAGGAAGGCCGTCATCCCCTCGCGGGCCTGCGGGGAGGCGAACAGCCGGGCCGAGAGCGCGGTGAGCCGGCCCGCGTCCCGGTCGAATGATTCCAGCACCCTAGCCGTGAGCAGCCGTTTCGTCTCGGCCAGGGCCTCGGGGGCGGAGCGTCGCAGACCGTCCAGGATCGGCTCAAGTACGGCGTCCACGTCGTCCCCGGCGGCGGTCAGCAGGCCGATGCGGGCGGCCTCGGGGGCGTCGAAGCGCTCGCCGGTGAGGTAGTAGCGGGCGAGGGCGCGGGGGTCGGTGCGCGGGAGCAGGGGGAGCGAGATGACGGCGGGGGCGACCCCGATCCGTACCTCCGTGAACGCGAAGCTGGCCGTGTGCGCGGCGGCCGCTATGTCGCAGGCGGCCAGCAGGCCGAGGCCGCCCGCGCGTACGTGGCCGGTGACCCGCGCGAGGACCGGTCGGGGCAGCTCCACGATCTGCCGGAGCAGGCCGACCAGGGCGTCCGGGTGCGGCGGGTCGCGCAGGTCGGCGCCCGCGCTGAAGGTGTTGCCGGTGTGGGTGAGGACGACCGCGCGGACGTCGGTGTCCTTGGCGCAGTCGGTCAGCGCGTCGGAGAGTTCACCGACCAGTGCCGCCGACAGGGCGTTGCGGTTGCCCGGCGAGTCGAGGCTGAGCGTCTCGACGCCTCGCGCGCGTGTACGGCCGATCAGACTCACGTGCGCTCCCTGAGTTCGCGCCGGAGGATCTTCCCGGAGGCGGCCCGGGGCACGCCTTCGATGAAGGTGACCTGGCGGACCCGCTTGTAGGGGGCGACGCGTTCGGCGACGTACATCATGACCTCGCTCTCGGTGAGGTCGGCGGCGAGTTGCTGGCGGACGACATACGCGCGGGGCACTTCGTTGCCGTTGTCGTCGTAGACCCCGATGACGGCGGCGTCGGCTATGCACGGGTGGGTCAGCAGCAGTGCCTCCAGTTCGGCGGGGGCCACCTGGAAGCCCTTGTACTTGATGAGCTCCTTGACCCGGTCGACGACGAACAGCCAGCCGCCGGAGTCGACATGGCCGACGTCCCCGGTGTGCAGCCAGCCGTCCGCGTCGATGAGCGCGGAGGTGGCGTCGGGGCGCCCCAGGTAGCCCTTCATGACCTGCGGGCCGCGGATGAGGATCTCGCCGGACTCGCCGACGCCGAGGTCCTTGTCCGGGTCGTCGAGGGAGACGATCCGCATCTCGGTGCCCGCGATGAGCCGGCCGACCGTGCCCGGGGGCGCCTCGCCGATGGCGTCCAGGGGGACGACATGGCTGCCCGGGGAGAGTTCCGTCATGCCGTACGCCTGGCCTATCGGGGGCAGGTTCAGGCGCTGGGAGCAGGCCGCGGCGAGCTGGGCGTCCAGCGGGGCGGCGGAGCAGATGAGGTACTTCAGGGACGACAGGTCGTAGTTCTCCACCGCCGGGTGCTTGGCGAGGGCGAGGACGATCGGCGGGGCCACGTAGAGCGCGGTGATGCGGTGGTTCTGGATGGCCGCGAGGAAGGTCTCCAGGTCGAAGCGGGGCAGCACGACGACGGTGGCGCCCTTGCGCAGGGGCGCGTTCATCAGGGCGGTCAGGCCGTAGATGTGGAAGAACGGCAGGACGGCCAGGACGCGTTCGCCGGGGCCCGCGGTGACGGCGGCGTCGAGCTGGACGAGGTTGGTGGCGATCTGCCGGTGGGTGAGCATCACGCCCTTGGGCACGCCGGTGGTGCCCGAGGAGTACGGCAGCGCGGCGATGTCCTCGCCGGGCTCGATGTCGATCTCCGGCTCGGGGGCGGTGGAGCCGAGCATGTCGATCAGGGAGCGGTGTCCCGGCGCGCTGTCGCAGACGAAGATCTCCTGGACGCCGCCCGCGAGTTCGGCGGCCCGTCGGGCGGACTCCAGCAGCGGGGAGACGGTGATGATCCAGCGGGCCTTGCTGTCGCCGAGCTGGCGGGCGAACTCCTCTGGCGTGGACAGCGGGTGCACGGTGGTGACCGAGGCTCCCGCGCGCGTGGCGGCGTAGAAGGCGGTCGGGAAGGCCACGGTGTTGGGGCTGTGCAGGGCGATCACATCGCCCTTGCGGACTCCGGCCTCGGCGAGCGCGGCGGCGATCCTGCGGTGGAACCGGTCCACCTGGGCGTAGGTCAGGGTGGTGCCGTCGGTGCCGTCGATCAGGGCGGGCAGCTCGCCGAACTCGGCGGCGCGGCCCAGGACGAATTCGTGGATGGGCTGGTCCACGGGGGACACGTCTGCGTACTCGCTGCGGAACATGGGGCCTCCTCGCACAACGCTGTGCCGGTCAGTACGACTTGGGCAGACCCAAGGTCTGGTGGGAGACGTAGTTGAGAATCATCTCCCGGCTCACCGGTGCAATACGAGCCACGCGTGCGGCAGTTATCAACCGGGCGAGCCCGAATTCCCGCGTGAGGCCGTTGCCGCCGAGGGTGTGCACGGCCTGGTCGACCGCCTTCACACAGGCCTCGCCCGCCGCGTACTTGGCCATGTTGGCGGCCTCACCGGCGCCCATGTCGTCGCCCGCGTCGTAGAGCAGGGCCGCCTTCTGCATCATCAGGCGGGCCAGTTCCAGGTCGATGTGCGCCTGGGCGAGGGGGTGGGCGATGGCCTGGTGGGCGCCGATGGGGGCCTTCCACACGGTGCGTTCGCGGGCGTACGTAATCGCTTGCGCGAGGGCGTAGCGGCCCATGCCGATCGCGAAGGCGGCCGTCATGATCCGCTCGGGGTTGAGTCCGGCGAAGAGCTGGAGGAGGCCGGCGTCCTCGTCTCCGACGAGCGCGTCCGCGGGGAGTCGTACGTCGTCCAGGGTCAGCTCGAACTGCTTCTCCGCGGCTTGGAGTTCCATGTCGATCTGGCGCCGCTGAAAGCCCTCCGCGTCTCTGGGGACGATGAACAGGCACGGCTTGAGGTTGCCGGTGCGAGCGTCCTCGGTGCGGCCGACTATGAGGGTCGCGTCCGCGATGTCGACGCCGGAGATGAATACCTTGCGGCCGGTGAGGAGCCAGTCGCCGGTGTCCGGGTCGCGGCGGGCGGTGGTGGTGATGCGGTGGCTGTTGGAACCGGCGTCGGGCTCGGTGATGCCGAAGGCCATGGTGCGGGAGCCGTCGGCGAGGGCGGGGAGCCATTCCTGCTTCTGGGCTTCTGTTCCGAAGCGGGCGATGACTGTTCCGCAGATGGCGGGCGAGACGACCATCATGAGGAGGGGGCAGCCGGCTGCGCCGAGCTCTTCGAGGACGATGGAGAGTTCGGCGATTCCGCCGCCCCCGCCTCCGTACTCCTCCGGGAGATTGACGCCGAGATAACCGAGCTTGGCTGCCTCGGACCACAGTTCTTCGCGGTCGTAGTCGCGGCCGTGGCGGTTGCCGAGTGCCGATACGGCGGCTCGGAGGGCCTTGTGCTCTTCGGATTCGAGGGTGGTGGGCATGGCGATCCTTCCCGGGTGCGGGTCTCGTTGTGGCTGGTCGCGCTCACGCGGCGGAGCCGCATATCGATGCAGTCCCGCGCCCCTTAGGTTGCTTCCACTACCGCTAGCAATTGACCGACCGTGACCTGCTGGCCCGTGACCACGCCCAACGCGTTGAGCGTTCCTGTGACCGGCGCTGTGATCTTGTGTTCCATCTTCATCGCCTCCAGCCAGAGGAGGGGGTCTCCGGCCTTTACGGGGGCTCCTACGGCCAGGCCCTCGGCGACCCTGACCACCGTTCCCGGCATGGGAGCCAGCAGGGAGCCGGGGGCAAGTTGGGCCGTTGGGTCGGGGAAGCGAGGTAGTTGCGTCAGGGCCGTGGTGTTGACGTGGATCTGGTCTCCATACCGCGCCACCTCGAACCTTCGCTGCACGCCGTCCACCTCGAGTACGACGAGATCCGCGGCCGCGCGCACGACGCGTACGCCGTCCGCCTCCAGGCCGGTCCTCGTGTGCCGGTAATGGACCTCGTGCTCCTCGTCGCCCCGCGCGTAGCGCCTTGTCTGGGGCTGGGAGGGGACGTTGCGCCAGCCGCCGAAGCGGGAGGTGGAGCGGGTGGCTTCGGCGAGGGCGGCGGCCAGAGGGGCGTGCGGGTCGGGGGTGGGCGCCGTCAGGGTCGTGAGGTGGCGGTCGTAGAAGGCCGTGTCCATACGGGGCGTCGTGAACTCCTCGTGGCGCAGGGAGCGGACGAGGAGGTCGCGGTTGGTGGTGGGGCCGTGGATCGTGGCGCGTTCCAGGGCGCCCGCGAGTTGGCGGAGCGCGCCCGCGCGCGTGGGGGCGTGGGCGATCAGCTTGGCGAGCATCGGGTCGTAGTGGACGCCGATCTCGTCGCCGTCGCCGTAGCCGGTGTCCAGGCGGACGCCGTCGGGTACGGCGAGGCGGTGCAGGGTGCCGGTCTGCGGGGCCCAGTCGCGGGCCGGGTCCTCGGCGTAGAGGCGGGCCTCGACGGCGTGGCCGCGCGCGTGGGGCGGTTCGGGGTCGAGGGGGTGGCCCTCGGCGATGCTCAGTTGGAGGGCGACCAGGTCGATGCCGAAGACGGCTTCCGTGACGGGGTGTTCCACCTGGAGGCGGGTGTTCATCTCCAGGAAGTGCGCCGTGTCGTCGGCGACGAGGAACTCGACCGTGCCGGCGCCGACGTAGCGCACGGCGCGCGCGGCGCGTACGGCCAGCGCGCGCAACTCCTCCGCGAGCCGGTCGGAGAGCCCGGGCGCCGGCGCTTCCTCGATCACCTTCTGGTGGCGGCGCTGGAGGGAGCAGTCGCGCGTGCCCAGCGCCCACACCGTGCCGTGCGCGTCCGCGAGCACCTGCACCTCGACATGGCGGCCGCGCTCCACATAGGGCTCGACGAAGACCTCACCGTCGCCGAAGGCGCTCGTGGCCTCGGCGCGCGCGCCCTCCAGGGCGGCGCTGAGCTCCTCCAGGCGGCGCACGATGCGCATTCCGCGCCCCCCGCCTCCCGCGGCCGCCTTCACGAGCACCGGCAGGTCGCTCTCCGCGACCTCGCCCAGGGGGGAGAGCCCCATCAGCTCCTTGGCGCGCGTCTTGGACGCCATCGCCTCGATCGCCTCCGGCGGCGGACCGATCCACACCAGGCCCGCGTCCAGGACGGCCCGCGCGAAGTCGGCGTTCTCCGAGAGGAAGCCGTAGCCGGGGTGCACGGCGTCCGCGCCGGCCGCGACGGCGGCCTTCACGATCAGGTCGCCGCGCAGATACGTCTCGGCGGGCGTCGCGCCCGGAAGCCGTACGGCCGCGTCGGCCATGCGCGCGTGGAGGGCGTTTTCGTCGGCGTCCGAGTGCACGGCGAACGTCCGGATTCCCAACTCACGGCAGGTTCGGAAGACACGGCAGGCGATCTCGCCGCGGTTGGCGACGAGTACAGAAGTGATCACTGGTGGTCCCTCACATCCGGAAGACGCCGAAGCCGCCGCGCGCGCCCTCGTAGGGCGCCGTGTGAACGGCGGACAGGCACAGGCCGAGGACGGTGCGGGTGTCGCGCGGGTCGATGACGCCGTCGTCGTACAGCCGCCCGGACAGGAACATCGGCAGCGACTCGGACTCGATCTGCTGCTCCACCATGGCCCGCAGCGCCGCGTCCGCCTCGTCGTCGTAGGGCTGCCCCTTGGCGGCGGCCGACTGCCGGGCGACGATCGACAGGACGCCCGCGAGCTGCTGCGGGCCCATGACGGCCGACTTGGCGCTGGGCCAGGCGAACAGGAACCGCGGGTCGTAGGCCCGCCCGCACATGCCGTAGTGCCCGGCGCCGTAGGAGGCACCCATGAGGACGGAGAGGTGCGGCACGCGACTGTTGCTGACCGCGTTGATCATCATCGCGCCGTGCTTGATGATGCCGCCCTGCTCGTACTCCTTGCCGACCATGTAGCCGGTGGTGTTGTGCAGGAAGAGCAGCGGGATGTCCCGCTGGTTCGCCAACTGGATGAACTGGGCCGCCTTCTGGGACTCCTCGCTGAACAGCACGCCCTGGGCGTTGGCGAGGATGCCGACCGGGTAACCGTGCAGGCTCGCCCACCCGGTGACCAGGCTCGCGCCGTACAGCGGCTTGAACTCGTCGAAGTCGGAGCCGTCGACGATCCGGGCGATGACCTCACGCGGGTCGAAGGGCGTACGCAGATCGCCCGGGACGATGCCGAGCAGGTCCTCGGCGTCGTACTTGGGCGGCTCGGCGAGCCCGGGGTCGGCGTACGCCTTCCGATGATTGAGCCGGGCGACGACCCGCCGGGCCTGCCGCAGCGCGTCCCGCTCGTCCACGGCGAAGTAGTCCGCGAGCCCCGACACGCGCGCGTGCATCTCGGCACCGCCGAGGGACTCGTCGTCGCTCTCCTCGCCGGTGGCCATCTTGACCAGCGGCGGCCCGCCGAGGAAGACCTTGGCGCGCTCCTTGACCATGATCACGTGGTCGGACATGCCGGGGACGTACGCGCCGCCCGCGGTGGAGTTGCCGAAGACGACGGCAACGGTCGGAATCCCCGCCGCCGACAGCCGCGTGATGTCCCGGAAGATGGCACCCCCGGGAATGAAGATCTCCTTCTGCGACGGCAGATCGGCGCCACCGGACTCCACCAGACTGATGCAGGGCAGCCGGTTGGCGAGCGCGATGTCATTGGCCCGCAGGGCCTTCTTCAACGACCAGGGATTGCTGGCGCCACCGCGCACGGTCGGGTCGTTGGCGGTGATCAGGCACTCAACACCTTCGACGACACCAATACTGGTGACGAGGGAGGCACCGACGGCGTAGTCACTCCCCCAAGCGGCCAGGGGAGACAGCTCCAGGAACGGCGTGTCCGGGTCGAGGAGCAGCTCGATGCGCTCCCGCGCGAGGAGCTTGCCGCGCTTGCGGTGCCGCGCGATGTACTTCTCCCCGCCGCCCGCGAGCGCCTTGGCGTGCTCGGCGTCGAGGTCGGAGAGCTTGGCGAGCATGGCCTCGCGGTTGGCCCGGTGGTCCGGGCTCTTCACATCCAGCGCGGAGGACAGGACGGTCACAGGAGAGCCTCCGGTATGTCCAGGTGCCGGGCGCGCAGCCACTCGCCGAGCGCCTTGGCCTGGGGATCGAAACGGTGCTGTGCGGCGACTCCGGCGCCGAGGATGCCCTCGACGACGAAGTTGAGCGCGCGGAGTTCGGGGAGGACGTGGCGGCGGACGGTCAACCCTTCGCACTCCGGGAGGAGTTGCCGGAACCGCTCCACGGTCAGCTCGTGGCAGAGCCAGCGCCAGGCCTCGTCGGTACGGACCCACACCCCGACATTGGCGTTGCCGCCCTTGTCGCCGCTGCGGGCTCCGGCGACGTGCCCGAGCGGGGCGCGGCGGGTTCGGTGACCGGGCGCCGGCGGCTCGGGAAGCGCGGGCTCCGGCACCTCGTCGAGTACGGCGGTGTCCTGGGGCGGCGCCACAGCTACCCGCCGCCCGTCATGGAGTACAGCCACATGTGGGGCCGCGCCATGGGGCACGTACACATCCTCGAAGACCCCGTAGGGAGCGCCCTTTCCAGGTGGCGCGAGCACATGGAACCCGGGGTAGCTGGCGAGGGCGAGCTCGATGGCGGCTCCGCTCAACGCCCGCCCGACAGCGCCCTGATCGGGGTCCCGGACGACGAGCCGGAGCAGGGCGCTGGCCAGCTCCTCGGTCGGGGCGTCGGGGCGGTCGGTCCGGACGAGTTCCCACCGCACGTCGGCGGGCGACGACTTGGCGAGCGCGAGCGCGTCGGTCATCTGCGCGCGCACCAGCTCAGCCTTGGCCTCGATGTCGAGCCCGGTGAGCACGAAGGCAACTTCGTTGCGGAACCCGCCGAGCCGGTTGACGCCGACTTTGAGGGTGGGCGGTGGCGCTTCCCCGCGCACGCCGTCGATGCGTACGCGATCGGGCCCGTCCTCCGTGAGCCGGACGCTGTCCAGCCGGGCGGTGACGTCGGGCCCGGCGTACCGGGCGCCACCGGTCTCGTAGAGGAGCTGGGCGGTGACGGTGCCGATGTCGACGAAGCCGCCCGTCCCTCGGTGCTTGGTGATGACGGCGGTGCCGTCCTCGTGGATCTCGGCGAGCGGGAAGCCGGGCCGCAGGAGTTCGCGGAGGGGCCGCTCGCCGAAGAAAGCGTAGTTGCCGCCGGTGGCCTGCGTCCCGCACTCCAGCACATGCCCCGCAAGGACGGCGCCCGCGAGCCGGTCGTAGTCCGTCGGGGCCCAGCCGAAGTGGGCGGCGGCGGGCCCGGTGACCAGGGCGGCGTCGGTGACGCGTCCGGTGACGACGACGTCGGCGCCCTCCCGCAAACACGCGGCGATGCCGAAGCCGCCGAGGTAGGCGTGGGCGGCGAGGCTGCCCGGGTGGGTGGCGGTGAGGTCGTCGCCCTCGACGTGCGCGACGCGGACGGGCAGACCGAGGCGTGCGGCCAACTCCCGTACGGCGTCGGCGAGTCCGGCGGGATTGAGCCCGCCCGCGTTGGTGACGATCCGGACGCCCCGCTCATGGGCGAGCCCGAGGCACTCCTCCAACTGCCGCAAGAAGGTACGCGCGTACCCGGCGCCGGGGTCCTTAAGCCGGTCCCGGCCGAGGATCAGCATGGTCAGTTCGGCGAGGTAATCGCCGGTGAGGACGTCGAGTTCGCCGCCGGTGAGCATCTCGCGCATGGCGTCGAAACGGTCGCCGTAGAAGCCGGAGGCGTTGCCGATACGGAGAGGTTGGGGGGTGTGGAGGGTCACTGGTCGCCCCCCTTGGCGGTGCCAGCGCTCCGCCCGGCGCCGGGCGGGCCGGCGAAGGCCTGGGCGATGTCCAGCCAGCGGTCGGCGTCCTCGCCATCGGCCTGTACGGCGAGGTCGGCGCGGTGGGCACGACGGGTGACGAGCAGGCAGAAGTCGAGAGCGGGGCCGGTGACGCGCTGGGGTGCGTCTTCGGGACCGTAGGCCCACAAGGTGCCATCCGCCCCGGTGAGTTCGATGCGGAACTCCTCAGTGGGCGGGGTGAGTCCGTTGACCCCGAAGGCGTAGTCGCGGGCGCGCACACCGATGCGGGCCACATGTCGGAGGCGGTCGGTGGGTGTGCGGACCACACCGAGGGCATCCGCGACGTCCTGCCCATGGGCCCAGGTCTCCATCAGTCTGGCGCTGGCCATGGAGGCGGCGGCCATGGGTGGGCCGTACCAGGGAAAGCGGGCGCCCTTGGGGGCGGCGCTCAGGGCGTCGGCGAGTGCCTTACGTCCGGTGCGCCACTCCGCGAGGATCTCGGCGGGCGGCTTCCTGGCACCCTCCTCCGCACCTTCGTCGACAAAGTTGTCCGGCGAAGCGAGCGCCTTCTCGACCTCCTTGCCGAAGGCGTCGGCATCGGTGACGGCGAGCAGGGCGGCGTGGTCGGTCCAGGCGAGGTGGGCGATCTGGTGGGCGATGCTCCACCGGGGCGCGGGCGTGGGCAGGGACCACTGGTCCGGGCTCAACTCGGCAACCAGCCGGTCGAGTTCATCGCTTTCCGCACGCAGGTCGTCGAACACGGGCGTCGGGTCGGCCATGGGGAGGAGCATGGCAGCGGCCCCGGAATCAATCAAGCACGCTTGCATGATTTCTTTTTCCACAACTCCGGTTTCTGTGCGCAGTCCTGTAGCTACGCTCGGTGATTGGAGGTGGTCGCTGTGGTTAACATTCGGCAGCTTGATCCGAGCGCGTCGCCGCTGGACTACTACGGCTACGAGTTGCGCCGGGCACGGGAGGCGGCGGGGCTGACGCTGGCGCAGCTCGGGGCGATCGTGTTCTGTACGGGGTCGCTGATCGGCCAGATCGAGACGACTTTAAAGGTGCCGACGAGGGAGTTCTCGGAGCGCATGGATGCGGCGCTGGGGACGGACGGGAAGTTTTCGCGACTGGTGGGGTTGGTTCTGCGCCACCAGTTGCCGAGTTGGTTTCAGCCGTATGCGGAGCTGGAGGCGAAGGCGACGTTCATCTCGTCGTTCCAGGCCCAACTGGTCGACGGGGTGCTCCAAACCAAGGCCTACGCGCGGGCGGTGCTCGGCACTCGGGACGACGGCGACATCGACGGCAAGGTGGCGGCACGGCTGGATCGTCAGCGAATCCTGGCGCGGGATCAACCGCCGGTGATGTGGGTGGTGTTGAGTGAGGCGGTACTGTACCAGGAGGTCGGCGGCCGAGAGGTCATGCGCGAGCAGCTAGCGCATCTGCTGGCCATGCAGAAGCGGCAGTGGCTGGAGATTCAGATCCTGCCGTTCGAGGCGGGTGCGCACACCGGACTCATGGGCTCGTTCTACCTGCTGCGCTTCGACAACGACCCGGACATCGTCTACACCGAGGACTTCGTCCAGGGGCACATGACGGCCAATCCCGAAGCAGTCAAGGAGGGTTCGGTCCGTTACGATCATCTGCAAGCGGCCGCCCTCTCCGTTGCCGACTCGGCGGCCCTCATCGCCCGCGTGATGGAGGAACGGTATGAAGACCAACCTGACGGGCGCGACCTGGCGTAAGTCTTCGTACAGCGGAGGCACTGGCGGCGATTGCGTCGAGTGCGCGCCCCTCGGAGCCGCGAGTTGGCGTAAGTCCTCGTACAGCGGTGACACCGGCGGCGCTTGCATCGAAGTCGCCGACCTCACCCCCCACATCGCCATCCGCGACTCCAAGAACCCCACCCACGGAGCCCTCACTCTCTCCCCCGAGAGCTTTGCCCGGTTCATCACCGCAACCACCGCCGGAGTCTTCGGCTGACCTGAGAGGGCGCGCACGCAGCGGCGGCCTGCCATGAACAACAGGAGGCCGAACGCACCGCCGTGGGTGGAACCTGGCCGGGCCGCTCGCCAGCCAACTTGTTTCGCCAATCCGATCACCTGGCGAAACAATCCGAATGCCAGCTCCCCTTCCGGGCGAGACGACTACCCCAACGAAGATGCTCCCGCCGGTACGTACTGGCGGGAGCATCTTTGCAGAACGACTACGTCGCGTCCGCATCGCTCGGACCGTGCGAGGTTGGCCAGTTCCCGGGATACAGGTTGACAACCTTTCTCGGAATCACCGACCGGAAGAGCGAGATGGACTCAGTGATCGACTCCAGTTCATACAGGGATCGGAGGAATGCCCGAAAGTCCGATGCGCAAAAATTCGGGAGGCCATGAATCGCCAGCACGAGCGGCGCATCATCCGCCTCCACCACGTCAGCGAAGCAGTCAAGGAAAGCATCCCAATTCTCCCCATAATACTCCGGGAACTTGTACACCTTCCCGAGCATGATGAGGAAATCGTCTTCTGTAACGACATTGCCTGCATCGACCTCAAGAAATGCCACTCCTGAATCCCTGAATTCGTTTTGAATCCTCAGGTATTCATCATTTGAAATCAGATACGGGCGCTCGCCGATGTCCAGCTTCGCCGAACCCAGGTCTTCCCATCGAGCCAACCTGCGCCTGGCTGCTATGACATAAGGGTCGTCCGTGTCGGCGGGAGACGACCTCAGCAGCTCCCACTTCCCCCTCGCCCCGTCATTTGGCGTACCGGCCACAGCCGCACCCCTCTCGAATTGATACCCACGTACCTGGCTTGTAATGAGGCGTATACCAGACCTCACCCCGCGCCCCGATGACGATACGCCCCATTCCGCTTCGCCTTCCGCCGGGCTCGGTCGGCCAGACATCCATCTCGGTCCAGTAGCCGAAGGGCTTATCCCTTCCGCCGCCTGGAATATTGTGCCCTCGATACACGCCGACGTTATTCGGATCGGCACCGCCTTGCATAACGCCGACAGGGGGTTTACCTGTCTTGTCGTAAGAGTCGACGACACGCTGCACCTGCTCGTGCAGGTAGTCATCGATGCCTTCGAGATTCAGAGGGCAGTTGCTGTTGTGAACGAGTACCGGAGTCTGGCCCGCCAGCACATAGTACGTATGCAGGTCATCAACCGTCAGGTTGTACGTGCGCGCATGCCTGCTGAAAGCCCGGTTCCCGGTGACGATGACGGTGGTGCCCTCGTCGGTGAGGAGGGTCGTGCCCGGCTTCAGATCCGCCGCGTCGACCCAGCGTCGCTCCGACGGGGACCAGAACGGGTGCTCGTGTGTGGCTGTGAGCTTCTCGATGCCGTCCTCTGTGGCGATGGACAGCTCGTTGAAGTGCTTGTCGTCCTCGGTGACGATCAGGCGCGTGACCTTGCGCGGGCCCGTCTCGCTGGTCTTCGGGTCGGTGGCGAGGACTTCGTCCCCGACCTCGATGTCTTCGATGTCCTTGGTCTTGCCGTCGGCCATCAGGACGTCGGTGCCAGCGAGGAAGCACTTGGTGCACTTGCTCTTCCCGAGCCAGTCCTCGACCGCCTTGGCCCCCTTCTTGATCACCGAGTCGGGGACCAGCTTCAGGGCCTTGAGCCAGGGGAGGTCTGTTGCCGCGATGCCGCAGCTCTTTGCGCTCTCGCCGGAGAGGCAGCCCATCCAGTCCGAGGGATCGGGGAAGACGAGGGAGACGGCGACGTTGAAGAACGCCTTCTGCGCGGCGAAGTTGTACGGCTTGTACACCGTCTTCTTGCCGAGCGGTAGGTCACTGCCCACCTTGACGGTGCTGTGTACCTTGCCTTCCCCGTCGTAGACGTAGTGCGTGTTCTCGTAGTGGTACGACCAGGTGCCGTCACCGTTCGAGGTCAGATGGTCCTGATACGAGTCATCGCCGTTTGAGCAGCCCATCTCGCACTGGGTGATCGGCCTCAGGCCATCCGGGTCGCTGGTGCTGACCGGGCTGTTCTTCGCGTAGCTGTACCCGTTCATCTGGAGCGGGTCGGAGATGTCGATCAGCGGGTCGGCCGAGAGGAAGCGGCCCGAAGTCTGGTCGTACTCGCGCGCCCCGATATGCGTCAGCCCGGTGCCCGTGTCATCGATACCGACGCCCAAGTAGCTGCGCTTGTTCGGCCACGACGTCGGTTTCGTGCCCCGGAGTTCGCCGTACGGCTTGAAGGCCCGGCGGGTGACGAGTTGGCCGGTAGCCATTTCCACCGTCGTGTTCGCCGTGCCGAGGTGATCGGCGAGCAAGACGTTCAGCTTGTGGCCCGTGGTCGAGCCGTTGGTCGTCGTTCGGGTCACCACGGGGGCGCCGGCCTGGGTGTACGTGCGGGATGCCTTGGTGATGCTGCCCGTCGCGTTCGTCGTCAGCTCTGTCTCGCCCAGGTACAGGGTCGAGCCGCTCGGGGAGTTCTCCAGGAGGCGGTTGCCGTCGGCGTCGTAGACGTAGGTCGTCTTCGTGCCGTCGTCCGTGATCGAGTCAAGCTTGTTCTCTTGGTTCCAGACCAGGTTCTGCGTGGTGTTGTACAGGTCCCGAACTGTGGTGTTGCCTGTCGCGTCGTAGGCGTAGGAGCTGCCCTTGCCCGACGGTGTGGAGCTGATCCACGTCATCGTGTGTGGCTGCGTCTTGTACGGCGGCGTGGTGCCGTTCGCGGGGACCGTCTTGCCGTGGCCGTAATTGAACGTGACGTTCTTCGTCGCGTCCGCCGTGTCGTGATCGGTCATCGTGGCGCGGTTGCCGATCCAGTCGTAGGTGAACGACTGGCGGTAGGCGGTTTCGCCCGTGGAGACGGTCGTCGGGTCCGGGGCCGCTGCCGACAGCGTCGACGACAGCGAGGAATCGGGGGCCGTGACGTCCGTGGCCTCGTCCGGCGCGTCGGCGACCGGGCCCGATGAGGGCGCATAGTCCGTGCGGTAGCCCCAACTCGTGCCGCCCGCTGTCTTACAGCCCGCGCCTTGTCCGTCCGGCGTGACGCTCGATGTCCAGGCATGGGTCAGCTCGCCCATGACGTCGTAGGTGAAGCACTGCGTGTCCCACGTCGTCCCGGCCGCGTCGGACGACGCGCGGGCGTTGGAGGTGATCGTGCCGGAGAAGTCGTAGGAGTAGTAGCTGTCCGCGATGCGGTTCGGGCCCGCCGTCTCGCGGTCGGTGATCGTGCGCTGGAGGGTGCCGGTGTGGGGGTTGACGAAGTTCGTCGTCCATACGCGGTAGGGCTGGGCGCCTGAGACCGTGCGCAGTACCTCGCCGTACGGCGAGTACGTGGCGTCCGCCGTGTACCAGGTCTGGCCCGAGGTCGATTCGGGCAGGCCGTCGCCGTTGTAGCGGGTGACGACCTTCTCGCTTGCCAGGCCACCCTTCGCGGGCAGCGTGACCGACTGGGGCCTGCCAGTGGGCGTGTACGTGTAGGTATACGCGTACGTGCCGGACAGGCCCGTGGTCATCGAGTTCGGTGGGATCACCGTCTCGCTGCCGGTGACGTGATACTCGGCGTCGTAGCCGGTGACGCGGTTGACGTAGTCGCCGTCCGCGGTGTGCCGGACCGAGGAGGTCGGCTTGCCGAGTCCGCCGGACGCGTCGTCGTAGGTGTACGACTTCACCGGACTCGCGGTCGCAGAGCCCTGGCGCACGTACCTCACCCGGCCGAGCAGGTCGTACTCCGTGAAGGTCTCCTGCTGGAGGGCGTCCGTGGTGTGGTTGGGGCGGTCGGCCTCGTCGTACGACGTCTCGGTCTTGCCGGTGTCGGGGTCGGTGGCGGAGCTCACCCGGCCGCGGGTGTCGTAGATGTAGGACCAGATGTTGCCCGCGGGGTCGGTGACCTTGTTGTGGTAGCCCCGGGCGTCGTACTCGTACGCCGTGGTGCGTCCGGTGTCGCCGCTCGACCTGCTGTAGTGCTTGACGGAGGTGACGCGGCCCAGGGCGTCGAAGTAGGTGCGGGTCTTGGGCGTCGTGGAGCCGGGCGGATCCGACTCGGTGTAGATCTCGCTGTGGGTCGTGAAGGAGGCGTACTTGTACTTGTCACCGTGGTAGACCGAGGCGCGGTACTGGCGTTCCAGGCCGTCGTAGTAGTTCTTGGTGAGGCTCGGTATCAGTGAACGGGATCTGGGCTGGAACAGGTCCGTGGCCGGTTCGCCCTTGGCCAGGTATCCACCGGTCTTCTCGCGGACGAGTCCGTGGTCGTTGTAAGTCGTGTCCACGATGATCCGGCCGGGACCGTGGGCCTCGGTCTGGGTCTGGGCCTCGCGTTGCAGACCGTCGTAGAGGGTCACCGTGCGGGCGTAGGTGCCGTCGTCCTTGAGGGTCTGGAGCGTCACCGAGGCGGGGCGGTTGACCCTGGAGGTGGCCACGGCCGGCTGGTAGGAGATCTGCACGCTCGGCGACTGGCCGGCGGACGAGCGGGACGGGGACCAGCCCTTCACCAGGCGGCCGAGGGCGTCGTACTCGTTGCGCGTCACGCGCCCGTTGGGGTCGGTGACGGTCAGGGGCAGGCCGCGTCCGGGGTCGAACGTCGTCTTGGTGGTGTGTCCCTTGGCGTTGAGTGACTTCACCTCGGTGAGCGGACCGCCTGCGTCACCGGGGGTGTACTGCGTTTCGGTGGTGCCTGATCCGGGGGCTGTGATGGTGCGTACCCGGCCCAGCGGGTCGTAGCTGGTGGCGATGGTGTGGGAGTGCGCGGTGCCGGTGCCGTTGATCTCGGCCCTGGATGTGACGAGACCCTTGGTCGGGGCGGCGCCGTAGCTGAGGTTGTCGTAGGTGTTGCGCACTGACGACTTCAGCTGGGTGGCCGGGTCCGCGGTGTCCTGGACGGCACAGCTGGTGCCCGTGACGCGCTCTTCCTTGGGCAGACCGATGAGCCAGTCGGTGGTGTTGTGGACGTACGAGGTGGTCGTGCAGGTCCGGTCGGAGAGGGTCTCGGCGGTGCCGCTGGGCTTGACCACGGACGTCTCGACCTGAAGGGGCAGTCCATATGTGTCGTCGACGGCGGTCGTGGTGCGCACACCGCGCCAACTGGAGCCGACCGCCTGGATCTCATCCGTGCGCTTGACGCCGACCCGGTGGGCGAGCAGCGGCTCGCCCACCGTGGCGTCCTCGTTCTCGCGGGCACGGCTGGCGGTCTGCTTGGAGTAGGGAAAGCTCAGATGGCGCTTGAGGAGCTTGCCGTCGGAGTCGACGTAGGTCAGGGTCTCGGCGGCCATGCCCGCGAACTGCGGTGCGTCGTCGGCGATGAGGGTGTGGGCACCCGTGGTGTCCTTCACTTCGCCGCCCACGCCCTGGAAGTAGCGCGTGACGGTGAAGGACTGGCTGTTCTTCATGCTCGTCGTGGACGTGGACCTCGCGCCCTTGCGAACGGAGACCTGTCGGTAGCCCTTCCAGTCGCTGTAGGTGCGCAGTGCCGGCCGCGTGAACTCGTCGTCGCTCTTGGCCCAGGCCGTGCCGTCGTACTCGTACATGGTGGTGACGGGCGTGCCGTGCGCGGTGACCTTGTCGGTCTCGGTCACCGACGACACGACGTATTTGTTGAACCATGCTTTCTTGGGCGTTCGCTGGTCTCCGTCAGGGGACCAACGGACCGGGTAGCACGTGCCGTTGCTCCTGCCCTTGTCCTCGGCCGGCTCGACGGCGCAGCCGCCGGTGTACTCGACCTGGATGTCGCCGCCGTATTCGGTGGAGACGGTGCCGATGCGGGGGCGGGTGAAGCCGGGGCGCTGGTCGGTCTTGCTTCTGGGCACAAGGTTGGGCAGTTGCCGGTCCATGAGTCGGTCGCGCAGCGGTGATCCGGTACCCACGGTGTACGCGGCGAAGCTGACGCCGTATTCGGACTGGATCGTGCCGGTGGTGTCGCCGGGGGCGTAGCCGGTGCGGGTGATGGAGTTCAGCCACAGGCCGGGCGAGGTGTCGTACCAGTCCTCGGGGAAGGACTGGCGCAGCGTGTAAGTGTCGACGGGGTCAAGGCCGGTCTGTCCGGCCCGTGCAGCCTTGGTGGTCACCGAGTCCAGGCGCAGTTGGGTCCAGAACGACGGGAACGCCGGGCAGAGCTTGGAGGTGGACTTGCAGTTGAGGTTGCCGGGGGTGTCCCACCAAGGGCGGTACGCGCCGGGGTCGTCGGTCTTGGCGAAGTTCGCCGCGTCGCATGCCGTGTCCGACTTCAGGCAGCGCTGCTTGACGTTGAATTCGATCGTCGCGGACGGCTTGGTCAGCCCGCTGGGGCGCATGCCGTACTCGATGGACGTCGGGTAGGCGTGCCGGTCGTACTGCTCGGGCGACTTGAACTTCTTGCGCGGGGCGTAGTAGTTCGTCTCCTGCTTCCAGTTGACGATCATCGTGTTGCCGTGGACGTCGACGACCTTGTCCAGGCCCCAGCGCCATGCCTGCTGCTTGCCCGCACCGCAGCGCGAGTCGGCGAAGGCGCTCGCGTGGCACGGCTCACCCGGGTGGTTGCCGAAGACCGGAACCGTGGAGACGGAATCGGTGTCGGCATGACCGCCGCCCACCTGGTGCTGGCCGAAGTAGTAGCTCGTGCCGTCCCTTCCGGTGACGACCCAGTACTCGCCGTTGTTGTCGCCGTTGACCGCACCCACCCGGTGCTCGACGCGGGTGCCGTCGTCCCGTTGCGGGCGGTAGAGCTCGGTGGCGGTCTCGGGGTTGGTGTTGGAGGTGGGCTCGCGGACCAGCTCGGTGGTCTGGCCGTTGAGGGACATCACCGCGTTGGCCGACGCCCAGCACAGGTCGGACGTCTTGTCCTTCGCCGCCGTGTTGTTGGGCGTCCCGGAGGTCAGTGTCTTGCGGTCGTCCTTGCAAGTGCGGTAGCGGCGCTCGATGAAGCCGACGTCGTAGCTCCAACCCTCGCCGATCCAGGAGGACTGGGGGGAAGAGACGGCGGTACGGCCGTCCACCGTCTGGGAGTTGTACTCGAAGGAGATCTTGGGCGCGGGGCCCGCGGGCGGTGCCGGTACGGTCAGTGGGTACGACCAGGTGAAGGCGCCGGAGGAGCCTCCCGCCGCCCACTTGCCGTTGGACGCGAGTGAGGTCGCCTTGAAACTGCCGCTGCCGACTCCGGAGTCGAGGGCGCCGACGACCGCGGTGTCACCGGTGGCGGCCGGGGTCACGGACGTGGAAGTGCGGTAGGCCGCCTGGACGACGCCCGTCCCGGCATCGGGCTGCGAGGGCGCGGAGGCCGGGGTCACCGTGCCGTCCGCGGCGGGGTCCACCGTCGCGGTGAGGGACTTGGACTCCGGGTCGTTCTCGGTCTCCAACTCCTCATAGGTCTGGCACGCCTCGTCGTCCGGCGTGGTCAGGTAGCACTCCGGGAACTGCACGAAGGTCAACCGGGACGCCCAGTCGGCGCCGTACAGGCTCTCGAACTTGGCGTAGTCGAGCTTGACGGAGACCGGCACCGCACCCGTGGCGGGAGCCCGCACCACCATCAGGGCGCCGTCGATCCCCTGGCCTGCCGCGGAGGCCCGGTCCGGAATGGTCACGTCCCAAGTGCCCGTCGGCGTCGGCTGGTCGGGGGCCTGGCCGAGGCTGACGGGCAGGGATCCCACAGGGCTGAGCGCAACCTGTTGGGCCGTGGTCCGGGTCGATGCGGGCGTGGTCGTCGACCCGAAGGTGACCGAGCCGCTCACGTTGGAGGGCGGCGTCACTGTGCCGGCTTCCGGTGCGACCTGATCCTTGGGGATCTGCCCCCTCAGCGTCTCCAAATGACGGCTGAGAACCTTCATGCCGGGCACCGGCACGTCTCGCTTGAGGGCCTCAAGGGTCAACGACTCCCGGCCGGTCTCCTCCTTCGCAGGATCCGGGGGCAGCGCGAGCGACTGCGCGGGCAGCAACCCCACCAGCAGTGCAGCCGCGATGACCGACACGGCAATACGCGCGGGTCGAGGATTGCGGGCGTACGGAAGTCGACCGAACACAGCGAGGTCCCCCGGACCACTTGAAGCGGGACCGGCAACGGACCACGCATGACGACGTATCAGACCATGAAGATTCTGTGATCACGTTGTGACGGAATGCCAGAGACGATGGGGTGATGTGATGATCATCACGGTGCGCAATGATTCGTAACGGGAAGTGATGTGCGGAATCCGTCACACCGCTCGAGAGCGCTTCACATCTGAACTGGTCGCACCTTTCTCGCTTTTCGGGATCGCCGGGCATGTATCCGCACACCAGGCGCTGCGATTTGCCGAGAATGCCGGACATACGCACGACGGAGAAGAACTCGGAAGTCATCAACTAGCAAGGGCAACGGAGTTCCTCGCACCTCACACGCAACCTCGGCACAGGGTGACGACAGGTTCCTCATGAGTCATCATCGGCTGGCCCGAGGGGGAACGAGGGGGAAGGGGAATCCGCCCGATGACGCGCAACTGGCGCCGTGCGCCCAGCCGTCGGGCCGGCGCGGCGATGCTCGCCACCGTGCTCGCCGTGACCGGAGTCGTCTACGCCGGAGTCGGCCTGGACGGCGACGACCGGACGGACAGCAGCGGCAGTGAGCAGCGTGCGAAGCCGGTGACCGAGACTGCCGCTCAGACGCGCGCGGCACGAAGCGGCAAGAACGTCGAAGTCACCGCCGCCCGCACCGCCCGCTCCACGACCTGGGCTCGACCCGACGGCGGCATGGTGAAGGAGCTGCACTCCTCGCCCATCCGCGCCAAGGTGGGCGGTGCGTGGAAGCCCATCGACGCGAGTCTGCGTCACACCAAGGACGGCTGGGAGCCCAGGGCCACCAACACCCGCATGGTGTTCTCCGACGGATCGGGCGGACGGGACGAGCAACGCGCCTCTCGCACGTCGGTGCGGCGGGTCTCCCTCGTGCAGCAGGCCGAGGCGGACACCGGTACTCCGCTGGTCACGCTGTACGTCGACGGCGGAGCACACGCGGTCCAGCTCACCTGGCCGGGCCCCGTCCCGACCCCGATCATCGACGGCAACCGCGCGCTGTACCCGGAAATCTTTCCCGGCGGCGACCTGGTGCTCACTGCCAATGACGACGGCTTCGGCCAGCTGGTGGTCCTCAAGAACCGTACGGCGGCCGCCGATCCGCACGTGCAGCAGCTGGTCTATGGCCTCAACTCCTCCACCCTGACGTTCCGGTTGGACCCCCTCTCCGGCATCGTCAGCGCGCTGGACCCCAACGGTGACGAGCAGGCGGTGTCACCGACCCCGCTCATGTGGGACAGCAGCGGGACCCCCGCCGTCACCGATGGCACCGTGGGGGCGACCGCTCAGCCGACCGCGCCCGAGGCACCCGATACCAGCAGCCCCTCTCCCACGGACAGCACCGAACCGAGCCCGAGCGAGGAAGAACTGCCCGTCGAAACGGACGAGCAGAGCGACACCGACGTAGAGGATCTGCCGTCCGCGAGCGACGGTCCCGAGCCCACCGTGTCGGATTCCCCGCTTCCCTCGGCGCCGCCCGAGCCGACCCCGGAGCCTTCGCAGACCGGTGCGGCCTCGACACTGAGCCTGGCCTCCCTCAACGGGCCGTCCCCCGACTCCCGGGGTGACCTCGTCGAGGCCGACCTGGGTGCGGGAGAGTGGACGCTCACCCCCGACCAGGACTTCCTGGCCGATCCGGCGACGACGTACCCGGTGTTCATCGACCCCGCGTTCACCAAGCACACCCAGGACTGGACCACGGCCTACGACCGTCACCCCAAGGCCACCTTCTTCAACGGCAAGGACTTCAACAAGGGCGGCACGCACGAGGCCCGCGTCGGGTTCGAGTCGGACACCTGGGGCACCTCCCGCTCGTTCTTCAACATCAGCTTCGACCCGGACCTCAAGGGCACGAAGATCACCAAGGCGAAGCTGACGGTGCTGGAGCGCTACGCCTGGTCTTGCAGCCCGCGCAGCGTCAGCGTGCACCTCACCGGGGCGATCAACTCCCACACCAACTGGGACAACGCCCCCAGGCTTCACGACGGCAACAAGCTGGCCACCAAGAGCTTCGCCCACGGCTACAAGTCCAGTTGTGGCGATGACTACGAGTCGTTCGACGTGAAGAAGGGTGCCCAGGAGGCGGCCGACGAGGGCGAGGATCTCATCACGTTCGGCATGCGCGCCCGCGACGAGAACTCCCAGTACGCCTGGAAGAAGTTCCAGGCCAACGGTGACTTCGGGCCCACCCTGCGGCTGGAGTACAACCGAAAGCCCGCGATCGTCTCCAACTCTCTGGACCTCGGTCCGGACGGCAAGTGCACCACCACCAAGCCGTACGTCCGCATGGGTTCCGGCGATCTCACCTTCACCGCCAAGGCCACGGACAAGGACAAGAACCTCGACTACTTCGACTTCGACCTCTGGGAGCTGCATCAGTGGAAGACCACTGGTGACCTGCTCGGGTCTACCGGCAAGAAGTACGTTGCCAACGGCAGCGGCGAAGCCCTGGTGACGACTTCGGGGTTCGCCACCAGCAAGCTCAAGAGCGGCGCCACGTACTCCTGGCGGGTCCGGGCGGTCGACGACGCGGAGAGTTCGTCGGGCTACTACCCGAAGAAGGCGCCGTGCCGGTTCGTTCTGGACACCACCGCGCCGAGGCCTCCCAAGGTCACCTCGACCGACTACCCGAATGCTGACGCCAGCGAGGACGGCTTCGGCAGCGGCGCCGAGGACGCCATCTGGAGCGCCAAGAAGTTCGGCACGCCCGGTTCCTTCACGTTCCGCGCCGTCAACACGGACGTCAAGCGCTACGAGTACGGCTTCAACTCGCCCTCCTACACGGGCTCCGTCAGCCGGGTGCCCGGATCCGCCACCACGGTGACCGCCACCATCAATGACGCCAAGCCGCCGAGCGCCGGCCCCAACGTGCTGTACGTGCGGACCGTCGACACCTCCGACAACGTCTCGGAACCGACGAAGTACCTCTTCTACGTCACCCCTCGCGACCAGGCCGATACCTCAGGCGACTTCACCGGCGACAAACTCCCCGACATGATGGTCGTCACCGCGGCCGGAAACCTCGCGCTCTACCCCTCCCAGTCGGACACGGCGCTCACCAAGGGAACTGGCGACCTGGACTTCTCCATGCCCGGCGCCTACCGAGCCAACCCGGACAAGGACCCCAACGGGGACGACCTCCCGCCTTATGTCGCTGCATCGAGCGGCCACTTCAAGGGTGCGCTCATCACGCACAACGGCGACATCACCGGTGGCGACGGCCTCCAGGACCTCGTCGTCCGCGTCAGCGGCAAACTGTGGGTCTATCCCGGCGACGGATACGGCGCCGTCAACACCGACAAGCGCCAGGAAATCCTCCTGCCCGACAGCGCACCCAGTCCCGCGAGCTTCACGCAGATCGTGGCCGCAGGCGACATCACCGGCGACGGCCGCACCGACTTCCTCGCGACCGTCGACAACGGCACCGACGACGAATTGTGGGCCTTCACCGGCTACCACGGCGCCACCGTCGACCAGGCGATCCGGCTGATCGCCTCCTCCTGGGAGGACCGGGACATCGTCAGCGTCCAGGACGTCTCCGGAGACGGCATCGCCGACCTTCTCTTCCGCAGCGACGTCTCCGGCAGGCTGCTGCTGCGCAAGGGCATCGCGGCATCGAGCGGCGGCGTCGACCCCAACTCACTCGCCACCGCGGCCAATTCATCCGGCGGCGCGGACCACGAGTACGCCGCCTCCGGCTGGACCCGCAGCGCCGTGCCCATGCTGGTCGGTATCCCGGACACCAACGGGGATGCGATCCCCGACATCTGGGCGATTCGGGCCGATGGCTCCGTCGGGTTCTATGCGGGTGGCAGGACCGGCCTCAGCGGGAACCCGGTTCAGGTCTACGGCGCCCACGACTTCTGGCTGACACGCATCGCCATCGGATGAGGTCAAGGGGTTGGCCCGCCTCCCCACGGAGGCGAGCCGCCGCCTAGAGTCGCTCGCTCCCTCTGAGGGCCGTCCACTTCCTTGAAGTGGGCGGCCCTCAGTGCGTTCACGCCCATCTCATTGCAATGAACAGTCGACCTTCGTTGCATTGAATCACAAACCATTGCAACGATTTTCCTGCATTCACCTGCGGTGATGCGTTCCATGCGCAACAACCTTGTTGCCGGAACCTCGAACGCAACGTAGCTTTTCCTTCATCGGAAAAAGCGACAACGCAACCGCAGGAGCTCACGATGCAGAAGTTCGACACCCCCTCCTCCATCTCCACCGTCCTGAACATCCCCGCCGGCCGTATCCAGCTCATCGCCGCCGACCGCACCGACACCACCGTTGAGATCCGCCCCGCCGACCCGTCCAAGAACCGTGACGTGAAGGCGGCCAAGCAGGTCGAGGTCAGCTACGGCGAAGGCGTGCTGAAGATCGAGATGCCGGAGGGCAACAACCGCCTCCTCGGGCCGAGCGGGTCCGTCGAGGTCACCGTCCAGTTGCCTGCCGGCTCCGCCGTCCAGGCGACCACCGCCGCCGCCGAACTGCGCGGTGTCGGGCGCCTCGGTGACGTCACCTACGACAGCGCCCAGGGCCCGGTCAAGCTCGACGAGGCCGCCACCGTCCAACTCACCCTCGCCGACGGTGACATCAGCGTCGGCCGGCTCAACGGGCCCGCCGAACTCCGCACCCAGCGCGGCAACCTCCGTATCGCCGAGGCCGCCACCGGCACCGTCACCCTGCGCACCGAGCAGGGCGACATCACCCTCGGCGCCGCGCGTGGCGTCTCCGCCGCGCTGGACGCCGGGACCGGATACGGCCGGATCAGCAACTCGCTGAAGAACAACGGCGAAACCGGTCTCACTTTCCGCGCCACCACCAGCTACGGCGACATCACCGCCGCCAGCCTCTGAACGACGCCCCACCCACCACCTGGAAAGGACGCCGCCATGAAGTCGCCGCTCTCCTCTTCGACACGTTCAGCGAAGTCCGAGGCGGCGACTCAGGCCGGCCCTGGCCCGGTCGCCTCCTTCGTACGGTTCGTGGTTCTCGGGGGCGGCGTCGGAATCGTCTCCAGCGTCGCCGTGGCGCTGCTGGCTGCGGCGCTGCCGTGGGTGGTCGCGAACGCGCTGATCACCATCGCCTCCACCCTCCTCTGCACCGAACTGCACGCCCGCTTCACCTTCGGCAAGGGCCGTCGCGCCGGATGGCGGGAGCACTGGCAGTCGGCGGGTTCGGCCACCGCCGCCTACCTGGCCACCAGCCTCGCCGTCACGGTCCTGCACCTGGTACAGCCCACCGCCGGAATGCTGACCGAACAAATCGTCTACCTCAGCGCCTCCGCCCTCGCCGGAGTCGCCCGCTTCCTGGTCCTGCGCCTCTGCGTCTTCGCCACCCGCCCCGCGAAGCAGCAGACGCAGCAGACGCAGCAGTCCACCCGGACCGCGCCCGTCATGCTCGCCGCCTAGTGGTCCCTGCGTCCCCCCTGTCGGCGTGCGCGCCGTGTCATGACGACACCGGGGATGGCGAGGGCCAGCAGGACCGGGATCGCGGCGACGATCCCGAACCAGAGAAAGAGTGCGAGATATCCGTAGGCGGAGTTGTCCGCGTCCGCCTCCGCCAGAACCAGGAGAACGATGCTGATGACGAACGCGACTGCCATAAGGCTTGCGACGATGATCGCGAGCCGGACGAGAAGGCCTGACATAAGGCCCAGTTCTACGCGATCAACGTACTGGCTGTTTCACAGTGTTGTCCCTGTCGAGTCCCGAGGTGACGGTTGCCGTCGGACGGCGGTTACCGTTCCCCACCGCAGGACCCACTCCACTGCTCGCACTACTCCACGGGGGATCACGGCATGTCGAGGAATCACAACAGCTCGGACGAGAGGCCCGACCGGCGACGGGTGTTGCGGCTGGCCGGGGGCTCGCTCGCGCTGGCGGCGCTGGGGGTCGGAGCCGTCGGCTGCCGTGAGGAGGACGCGGTCGTCGGCGACGGCTCCGAGACGCCGGCCGGCCGCACCCCGTCCAAGGGGGCCGCGACCGAGGACGGACAGGCGCCCAAGCCGCTGTGGACGAAGTCGACCTCGGCGCAGACCTACGGGGACAACGACGAACTCGTGGCCACGGCCGGCGTCGTCATAGCCACCGGTGACCCGCTCACCGGCCTCGACGCGGCGACCGGCAAGGAGCGGTGGTCCCAGGAGGACGGGGCGACACCCGGTGCGCCGCTCCTGCTCGGCAACGGCACGCTGTACCTGGCCAGCGGCATGTACGACGGGACGGTCCGCGGGTACGACCCGGCCTCGGGCAAGGAGACCTGGCGCAGCCACCTGGGCAAGGAGTACCGGCAGCCCAAGCCGGTCGCGGTGGACGAGAAGCAGGTGTACGTCATCGCCGAGGTCCTCGAGGACGACTACTCGTCCCACACCAACGTGATCGCCGCGCTCAACAGCAGCACGGGCAAGGTGGCGTGGAAGGAGCAGCGGGACCTCGGCACTCGGGAAAACGGTGTGCACGCCGTCGTGCAGGGCCGTTTCCTCGTCTACACCGACTTCAAGAAGAACCTCACGGTGCGCGACACCGCCACCGGCCAGCAGGTGTGGACGCAGAAGACGGAGCTGACGAACTGGGGCTTCTTCGCCGTGCACGAGGGCCTGGTGATCATCCCGCAGCGCGAGAAGCTCCAGGCCTTCAACCTCTCCGACGGGACCGAGAAGTGGTCCCTGGAGACCCAGAAGTACACCTCGTTCAAGGCGCCGGCCGTCCTGGAGGACGTGCTCTACGTCGCGGACAGCAGCACAACGCTCTGGGCCGTGGATCCACAGACCGGCAAGGAGATCTGGCAGTCCAAGTCCCTGGCCGACGCGGAGGTCCAGGAGCCCCAGCAGTTCGTCAAGGCGGGCAGCACCCTCTACGCCGCCACCGACCTCGACAAACAGGGCGGCGTACACGCCATCGACGCCAAGACCGGCAACCTGCTCTGGACGTTCAACGACAAGTCCGGCGACTACCACTCCTGGCTGGTGGCCACGGACGGCAAGCACGTCTTCGCCCTGCACGGCGAGCAGTTGCACGCTCTGCCCGCATAGGACGTACGGCAGCCGTCAGGCCTCGGGTGCCACGCCCGGGGCCTTTGCCTTGCCTCGGCCCACCTGGGTGCGGACCGCTCCCATGCTTGCCGCGATGACCAGGGCGATGGCCAGGGCCTCGGTGGTGGAGAGGGCCTGGTCGAGGATGAGGAAGCCTGCTGTTGCCGCGATGGCGGGTTCCAGGGACATGAGGATGGCGAAGGTGGACGCGGGGAGGCGGCGCAGCGCCAGGAGTTCGAGGGTGTACGGGAGCACCGAGGAGAGGATCGCCACCGCCGCGCCCAGGGCGATCGTCACCGGGTCCAGAAGCTTTGTGCCCGACTCCACCACGCCCAGGGGCAGGAACAGCACCGCCGCCACCGCCATGGCCAGCGCCAGACCGTCGGCCTGGGGGAAGCGGCGGCCCGTGCGGGCGCTGAAGACGATGTACGCCGCCCACATCGCACCCGCGCTCAGGGCGAAGGCGACACCCGCCACGTCCAGGCTGCTGAAGCCGCCCCCGCCCAGGAGGAAGACGCCCGCCAGGGCCAGACCGGCCCAGACCAGATTGATCGCTCTGCGCGACGCCAGGACCGACAGCGCCAGCGGGCCCAGCACCTCCAGCGTCACTGCCGTGCCCAGCGGGATGCGGGCCACCGACTGGTAGAAGAGGCCGTTCATCGCGGCCATGGTGATGCCGAAGACCACGACCGTCCCCCAGTCCGTGCGGGAGTGGCCGCGCAGGCGGGGGCGGCAGACCACGAGCAGGACCAGCGCCGCCACCAGCAGCCGTAGCGTCACCACGCCCAGTGCGCCCGCCCTCGGCATCAGGCTCACCGCGAGCGCGCCGCCGAACTGCACCGAGATCCCGCCGGCGAAGACCAGGCCGACCGGACCGAGCGAGCCCCAGCGGCGCGGCGCGCCGACCGGCACGGAAGCGGCGGCAGGGGCGGAGACGGCGGTGTCGGGGGTGCTCACTGGCGGTCCTGGGGCTCGGGTTCGTGCATCACGATGTACTTCCGAGTTCAGGGTAATGGACTCAGTCAGGTGTGTGAACCCGTTTAGGAGCTGTCCCACGGAGTGAGAAGCGCGCCCAGGCGTCAAAGAGGTCAGCGGCGCGCCATGTACAGGTCCAGCGCCTTGTGCAGCAGGCGGTTCAGCGGGAAGTCCCACTCGCCCAGGTACTCCACGGCCTGACCGCCCGTGCCGACCTTGAAGCGGAGCAGGCCGAGGAGGTGGTTGGAGTCCTGGAGGGTGTCGGTGATGCCGCGCAGGTCGTAGACGGCGGCGCCGAGATCGTGCGCATCGCACATCATGCGCCACTGCATCGCGTTGTTCGGCTGCACCTCGCGCTTACGGCTGGTGGAGGCGCCGTAGGAGTACCACACATGCTCTCCGACGGTGATCATGGTGGCCGCCGACAGTACGTCGCCCTCGTGGTGGGCGAGGTACAGCCGCATACGGTCGGGGTCCTCGGCGTTCAGCGCGCTCCACATCCGCTGGAAGTACGGCAGCGGGCGCGGGAGGAACCTGTCCCGCTCGGCCGTCTCCGCGTACAGGTCGTAGAAGGCCGAGAGGTCCTCGTAGCCTCCGCGCACCACCTTCACGCCCGCCTTCTCGGCCTTCTTGATGTTGCGCCGCCACTGCTGGTTCAGGCCGCGGTGGATGTCCTCCAGCGGCCGTCCGGCGAAGGGCACCTGGAAGACGTAGCGCGGCTGCCCGGCCGCGAAGCCGTCCTCGCCGCCCGGCTCGGTCTGCTGCCAGCCCATGCGGCGCAGCCGGTCCGCGATGTCGAAGGCCCGCGGCTCGTACGACGTCGCCTCCGCGTCCCGCAGCCGCAGCGCCGCCGGGTCGGCGATGGCCGCCTTCACGGCCTCGGCGCTCCAGCGCCGCAGCACCACCGGCGGGCCCATCTTCACCGAGAAGGCACCCCGCGTCTTCAGATACCCGAGCATCGGCTCCAGCCACCGCTCGGCCAGGTCCGGAGCGTCCCAGTCGATCACCGGGCCCTCGGGCAGATAGGCGAGGTACTTCTTCAGCTTCGGCAGCGGGCGGAAGAGCACCAGGCCCGCGCCCACCAGCCGCCCCTCCTCATCGATCCAGCCCAGGCTCTCCGCCCGCCAGTCCGGCTTCACATCGCCCCAGGACGGGACCTGCATATGGCTGGCGGAAGCCCGCGCCGCGACGAACGCCAGGTGCTGCTCACGGCTGATGGACTGAAGGCGCAGGGGCATGGTCGAGGCTCCTTGGGTTGCTGATCTTGCTCAGGCTAGACGGTCAGCTCCGCCCGCCCCCGGCTAGTCTTCTTCGCCCCCGCCGCCCTTACCCGTCCCATCCCTGGGGACTCAGCCCCCAGACCCCCGATCGGCCCTTAAGGGGCCTCGTCCTCAAACGCCGGACGGGCTGAAAATCGCCCCGCCTCATCCCCATCCCCCAGCCCCTCCGCCAGCACCTCCGCCAGATGCCGCCCCCGCACCCCCGCCAACTGCTCCAGCTGGGTCCGGCAGGAGAAGCCGTCCGCCAGGACCACCGCGTCCTCGCCCGCCGCACGCACCGCGGGCAGCAACTGCTCTTCGGCGCACGCCTTCGACACCTCGAAGTGCCCTTTCTCGAAGCCGAAGTTCCCGGCGAGGCCGCAGCAGCCGCCCGTCAGGTCGCCGGAGAGGCGAGCGGCTTGACGCAGTCGGCGGTCGGCGGTGTCGCCCAGGACCGCGTGCTGGTGGCAGTGGGTCTGGCCGGTGATCGGGCGGTCCAGAAGGGGTGGATTCCACTCCGGGGCCAGTCGCTCCAGCGTCTCCGCGAAGGTCAGAACCCTTGCCGCCAGAGCACCCGCGCGGGGGTCGTCGTGCAGCAGCTCCGGCAGGTCCATGCGCAGGGCTGCCGCGCAACTCGGCTCCAGGACCGTCACATACGCATCCGTTGCCAGTACCGGCTCCAGGAGGTCCAGCGTCCGGCGCAGGACCGTGCGGGCGCGGTCCAACTGGCCCGTGGAGACGTACGTCAGGCCGCAACAGACCCGGCTCCGGCGCGCGAAGAGCAAGGACGCCGCCGATCGCGTACGGCCGTCCCCCACCGGCCGCCCCCGCAGCCGCAGCGTCGGTGGCAACGCCACCCGCAAGCCCGCCGCCTCCAGCACCCGTACCGCCGAACGGCCCACCGCGGGCGAGAGATGCTCGGTGAAGGTGTCCGGCCACAGGATCACCAGAGGGCCATCGGCAGCACCCCTCGGAGCCCTCCTCCGCCACCAGCGGCTGAACGTCTCCCCCGCCACCCGCGGGATCTCCCGCTCCGCCGCGATCCCGCCCAGCCGCTTGCCCAGGGACGCCAACACCCTCACGGAAGCAAGGGCGTTGACCATCCCCGCCGCCCTCGCCGCCGCAACCCACCGCAGCCACACCGGCAGCCACCCCATCGAGTAGTGGGCGGCCGGGCGGCGGCGTCCGGCGTAGTGGTGGTGCAGGAACTCCGCCTTGTACGTGGCCATGTCGACGCCGACCGGGCAGTCCGAGCGGCAGCCCTTGCAGGACAGGCACAGGTCGAGCGCGTCGCGGACCTCCGGGGAGCGCCAGCCGTCGGTCACCACCTCGCCCGCGAGCATCTCGTGCAGCAGACGAGCGCGCCCGCGCGTGGAGTGCTCCTCCTCGCCCGTCGCGCGGAAGGAGGGGCACATGACGGCGGGGCCGGTCGCCGAGGTCGTACGGCATTTGGCCACGCCTACGCAGCGGCGGACGGCTGCGGAGAAGTCGCCGCCGTCCGCGGGGTAGCCGAAGGCCACGTCCACCGGCTCGCGCGGGAGGACCGAGAAGCGGAGGTTCGCGTCGAGGGGGGCCGGGCGGACCAGCATGCCCGGGTTCAGCAGGTCGTCCGGGTCCCATGCCGCCTTGGCCCGCTCGAACAGGCCCACCAACTCCGAGCCGTACATCCTCGGGAGCAGCTCCGCCCGTGCCTGTCCGTCCCCGTGCTCCCCGGACAGCGAGCCGCCGTGGGCCACGACCAGATCGGCCAGTTCCTCGGAGAAGCGCCGGAAGCGGCCGACGCCCGCCGACGTGAGCAGGTCGAAGTCGATCCGGACGTGGATGCAGCCGTCCCCGAAGTGGCCGTACGGCGTGCCGCGCAGCCCGTGTGCGGTCAGCAGGGCGCGGAAGTCCCGCAGATACGGGCCGAGCCGGGCGGGCGGCACCGCGCAGTCCTCCCAGCCGGGCCAGGCCTCGCTGCCGTCCGGCATCCGGGTCGCCGTACCGCTGGCGTCCTCGCGGATCCGCCACAGGGCGCGCTGTCCGGCCGGGTCGGTGACGACGAGAGCGTCCACGACATCGGCGGCCCGCACGATCTCCTCCGCACGCGCGCGTGCCTCCGCGGCCGACTCCCCGCCCGTCTCCACGAACAGCCAGGCACCGCCCCCGGGCAGCGCGACCGCCGAGGGCACGAGGTCGGCGGCCATGCCCTCCACCGTGAGCGGGCCGTACGGCAGCAGCCCGGCCGCGGCTTCGGCGGCGGCGCCCTCGTCGACGTAGCCGAGGACCGCGAGGGCACGCGCGCGTGGCGCGGCCACCAGGTCCACGACCGCCTCGGTCAGCACCCCGAGCGTGCCCTCGGAGCCGCAGAAGGAGCGGGCCACGTCGGCGCCGTTCTCCGGGAGCAGCGCGTCCAGCGCGTATCCGGAGATACGGCGCGGCAGTTCCGGATATCCGGTCCGCAGCAGCGCCAGCTCGCCCTCCACCAGCGCCCGCAGCCCCTCCGGTGCCCCGGCCCAGCCCCTGCCCGGCCGCAGCCGACGCCCCCGCGCGGTGACGACGTCCAGCTCACGCACGCTGTCCGCGGTCGTCCCCCAGGCCACCGAGTGCGAGCCGCAGGAGTTGTTCCCGATCATCCCGCCGAGCGTGCAGCGGCTGTGGGTGGAGGGGTCGGGGCCGAAACGGAGTCCGTGCGGGGCGGCGGCCTCCTGGAGCCGGTCGAGCACGAGGCCGGGCTGGACGACGGCGGTGCGCGACGAGGGGTCGAGGGAGAGGAGACGGTTCATGTGGCGGGTGAAGTCCAGGACTACACCCGTTCCTGTCGCCTGCCCGGCGATCGAGGTGCCGCCTCCGCGCGGGACCACCGGCACGCCATGGGTACGGCAGACCTGGAGCACCGCGGCCACGTCGTCGGCATCACACGGGGCGACGACACCCAGGGGGACACGGCGGTAGTTGGAGGCGTCCATGGTGACGAGCGCCCGCGCGGTGGCGCCGAAACCGACGTCACCTCGAACAGATTTGCGCAGATCAGCCTCTAGATCCGTCCCCGGGTTCGTCATGCGTCCAGCAAACCAAACCCGCGTCTCAGCCGACGGACTACATTTCGCCCAGGTTTCCCCCAGCGGCTAATCTCACCTCCGTGGCTGAGATCCAGATTCCCGCTGACATCAAGCCCGCCGACGGTCGTTTCGGCGCGGGCCCCTCCAAGGTGCGGACGGAAGCGCTGGACGCGCTGGCCGCGACCGGTACGTCCCTCCTCGGTACCTCCCACCGCCAGGCTCCGGTGAAGAACCTGGTCGGTCAGGTGCGCGAGGGCATCTCCGAGCTGTTCTCCCTGCCCGAGGGGTACGAGGTCGTCCTCGGCAACGGCGGCTCCACCGCGTTCTGGGACGTCGCGACGCACGGCCTGATCGAGAACAAGTCGCAGCACCTGAACTTCGGCGAGTTCAGCTCGAAGTTCGCCAAGGCGTCCAAGCTCGCGCCGTGGCTGGCCGAGCCGACCGTCATCGCCAGCGACCCGGGCACCCACCCGGAGCCCCAGGCCGAGGCGGGCGTGGACGTGTACGCGTTCACGCACAACGAGACCTCCACCGGTGTCGCCATGCCGATCAAGCGCGTGGCCGGTGCCGACGAGGGCTCCCTGGTCCTGGTCGACGCCACCTCCGGCGCCGGCGGTCTGCCCGTGGACATCGCCGAGACGGACGTCTACTACTTCGCCCCGCAGAAGTCCTTCGCCTCCGACGGCGGCCTGTGGATCGGCGTCTTCTCCCCGGCCGCCATCGAGCGCGCCGAGCGGGTGCACGCCTCCGGCCGTCACGTCCCGGAGTTCTTCTCGCTGCCCACGGCGATCGACAACTCCCGCAAGAACCAGACGTACAACACCCCGGCCCTCGCCACCCTCTTCCTGCTCAACCAGCAGCTGGAGTGGATCAACGGCCAGGGCGGGCTCGCCTGGTCCACGGCCCGGACGAAGGACTCCTCGACCCGGCTGTACGGCTGGGCGGAGGAGAGCAAGTACGCGACGCCGTTCGTCACCGACGCGGCCAAGCGTTCGCAGGTCATCGGCACGATCGACTTCTCGGACGAGATCGACGCCGCCGCCGTCGCCAAGGCGCTGCGCGCCAACGGCATCGTCGACACCGAGCCCTACCGCAAGCTCGGCCGCAACCAGCTGCGCATCGCGATGTTCCCGGCGATCGACCCGGCGGACGTCGAGGCGCTGACGAAGTGCGTCGACTACGTGATCGAGAAGCTGTAAGCAGCTTCCGTACGACGACGAAGGGCGCCCACGCGAAGTGGGCGCCCTTTTGTGTCCGACCAGCTGTCACCGGCTCTCACCGGCCGAGCTTCTGGAACCTCCGTACCGCCAGCGGCAGGAAGATCGCCGTCAGGACGATCGGCCAGACGCCCGCCATCAGCAGGGCGTGGTTCTCGACCCAGGAGTCGCCGCCGCCGACCGGGGTGCCGAACAGGTCGCGGGTGGCCGCCGCGGTGGAGGAGATCGGGTTCCAGGCCGCGACCCAGCCCAGCCAGTCGGGCATCAGCTGCGGCGCGACGAAGATGCTGGAGATCATCGTCAGCGGGAACGCGACCGCGAACAGGCCGCCCGCCGCCTCCGGGTTGGGGACCAGGAGACCGAGCCACACCCCGATCCAGATCAGCGCGAACCGCAGCCACAGCAGCAGCCCGAAGGCGGCCAGGAAGCCGAAGCCGCCGTCCGGGCGCCAGCCCATGGCGACCGCGGTGAGCATCATGATCGCCAACTCGGCGCAGGCGGCGAGGAGATCGGTCACCCCGCGTCCGGCGACCACCGCGGCGGAGGCCATCGGCATCGAGCGGAACCGGTCGATGACGCCCTTGGTGGCGTCGTAGACGACCAGGGTCGCGGTGTTGATGAAGCCGAAGGCCATGGTCATCACGAACATGCCCGGCATCAGGAAGTCCTTGTAGTCCCCGCCGCCCGGCACCGTCATCGCGCTGCCGAAGACATAGCCGTAGAGCAGGACGGACAGGATGGGGAAGCCCAACTGCCAGGCGATGTTGATCGGTTGGCGCTGGTAGTGGGTGAGGCCGCGGCGGACGATGTTCCAGACGTCGGAGAGCACCCAGTACGCCCTGCTGTGCCCCGCGTCGAACTCCACAGTGCTCATGCCGCCGTCTCCTTCTCGGTGCGCTCGGTGCGGTGTCCGGTCAGGCGCAGGAAGACGTCGTCGAGGCTCGGCCTGCGCAGTCCGATGTCCTCCACCGGGACGCCCTCGTCCTGGAGGGTGCGCGCCACCTCGGTGAGCGCGCCGACCCGGTCGGTGACGGGGGCGTGCACCCGCAACTCGGCCTCGTCCGCCTCGGGTTCGCCGTCGGAGACCCGGGAGACGACCTTGACCACCCGGGGGATGTCGGACCGCTCGGCGACGACGACCTCGACCCGGTCCCCGCCGACGCGGTTCTTCAGCCCGTCCGGGGAGTCGTCGGCGATGGACCGCCCCTGGTCGATGACGGTGATGCGCGAGGCCAGCTTGTCGGCCTCCTCCAGATACTGCGTGGTCAGCAGCACGGTGGTGCCGCTCGCCACCAACGCCCGTACCGATTCCCAGACTTCGCCCCGGCTGCGGGGGTCGAGTCCGGTCGTCGGCTCGTCGAGGAAGAGGACGGACGGGGCGAGGATCATCGACGCGGCGAGGTCCAGGCGACGGCGCATACCGCCGCTGTACTTGCCCACGCCCTTCTCGGCGGCGTCGGTGAGGTCGAACTGCTCCAGCAGCTCGGCGGCGCGGGCCTTGGCGCGCCGGCCGCCGAGGTGGAACAGCCGGCCGAACATCTCCAGGTTCTGCCGCCCGGTGAGCACCTCGTCCACGGCGGCGTACTGCCCGGTGAGCCCGATCCGGGCCCGGACCTCCCTCGGCTGCCGGGCGACGTCGAGCCCGGCCACGGTGGCGTGTCCGCCGTCCAGCCTCAGCAGCGTGGACAGGATGCGCACGGCGGTGGTCTTGCCCGCGCCGTTCGGGCCGAGCAGTCCGTGCACGGTGCCCTCGCGGACGGCGAGGTCGAAGCCGTCGAGGGCGCGCTTGTCGCCGTAGCGCTTCTCCAGGGCCTCGGCCCGTACGGCGTATCCGTCGCTCATGGGTCCCCCTTCTCGGTAACTGAGTACACCGTACCCGATTGCGCGTACGGCGTACTCAGTTTTTCGGCGAGGACCTAAACTCAGCACCATGACAAGCGGCAAGGACGGTACGGAGACCAGTGGCAGCGGGGACATCGCCCGCACCATGGAGCTGCTGTGGGACACCGGCCGGCGCCCCAGCCGCGGCCCCAAGCCGACCCTGAGCCTCGACCGGATCGTGGAAGCCGCCGTCCGAGTGGCGGACGGCGAAGGACTGGACGCGCTCTCCATGCGCCGGGTCGCCGCCGAACTCGGCACCGGCACCATGTCGCTGTACCGCTACGTCCCCGGCAAGGGCGAGCTACTGGACCTGATGCTGGACCGCGTCCAGCGCCCCTCGGAGAACCCGGCCGATCTCGGCGACGGCAGCTGGCGCTCCGCCCTGGAGGCGCTGGCCCGCGCGACCCTCGCGCTCTACCGCCGCCACCCCTGGCTGCTGCACGTCAACCAGTCCCGCCCGCTCCTCGGCCCGAGCGCCCTGGACGGCATGGAGAAGATCCTCGCCCGGATCAAGCCGATGGGCCTGAGCGACCCGGAGACGGTCTCGGCCATCATCATGATCGACGGCTACGTCGTGGGCGCCGCCCGCACCCAGCTGTACCAGGAGGAGGCGGAGCGACGGACGGGCCTGACCGACACGGAGTTCTGGCAGGCGCAGACACCCATGCTGGAGAAGGTCATGACACCCGACCGCTACCCGCTGCTGTCCGCCCTGCACGAGGACACGTGGGGCCCCGGCTTCGACCACTTCGAGTTCGGCTTGCAGCGGATCCTGGACGGGCTGGAGGTACTGGTCGCGGAGCGCCGCGCGCAGGACTAGCGGCTACGGCGTCGTAGGCGGCTGGCGCCGAAGAGGGCGGCCAGGACGGCGGCGACCGCGATGGCCCCCGTCCTGACATTGCCGTCGCCCCCGCCGGACCCGCCGTTGCCGGCGGCCGCGGAACTCCCCTCCCCCGACGACGAATCCGAGCCTGACGACCCGCCGCTGTCCGGCGCGTCCTCCGGTTCCACCGAACTCTCCGAGCCCTCGGCGCCGTACATGAGCCTGCTGCCGTCGGCGGTGTAGGTGACGGACTCGCCCTGACCGAGGAACGGCACGCTCAGCCGGCCGGTCTTCTTGATGTCGCCGCCGTTCCAGTCGTAGGCGAAGGCGCCGAAGTAGCTGCGGACGACGAGCTTGCGGCCGTCCGGGGAGAGGGTGGCGTCGGTGGCCTGGAGGTTGTCGATGCGGGCGATGGGCTTGAAGACATTCGTGCCCGAGGCGGAGAGCTCGGCGGGCCCCTCGAAGAGCTGCCCGCCCTCCTCCTTCTTGTCGGCGATGTAGACGCGCCCGGTCTTGGGATGCACGACGAGCGACTCGGCGTCCCGCGCCCCGCCCTGGTACTGCACGACGTACTGCGTGGCCCGGATCGTCTGGTCCCGCAGCTCCTTGGGCTCGGGAAGCCGGTAGATCCAGACATGCGGCCACGTGCCGCCGAGGTTGTCGCCGATGTCGCCGACCCAGAGCTCGTTGTCCGGACCGACGGAGATGGCCTCGACGTCGCGCGGGGTGCCGACGCCGGTCAGGGTGATCGTCGCGACGGTCTCGCCGGTGGCGCTGTCGACGGCGTAGAGATAGGCGCCGTCGTCGCTGTCGTTGTGGGTCCAGTAGATGCCCGGGTGCTGGCGGGAGGCGGCGAGGCCGCTGGACTCGGTGATGCGCGGGTCCTCGATGGTGAAGCCGTCGTCGGCATGGGCGGCGGGCACGGCGAACGCACCCATCAGCAGGGCGGCGGCGAGTACGGCGAAGGGTCGGCGCATGCCGTCAAGCCTGCCATCCCGCCCGGAGTTCGGCGGGGCGTGTCCGGCCTCACACCGCACCGGCTCCCACCCGCCCCACCGATCGTCCATCATGAGCGGATGCTCAGGTTCATGCCCGTCGGTGACTCCCAGACGATCGGAAGCGCGGGCGAACACACCTGGCGCTACCGGCTGTGGCAGCACCTGCGCGATACGTACGGCGGCCCCTTCACGCTGGTCGGCCCGCGCCAGGAGCTGTACGACAAGGCGACGGACACGGCGACGTCGTACGAGTACGCCGACCCCGACTTCCCCCGCTCCCACCTGGCCGGCTGGGGCGAGGGCTGGCTCCACATGGCGCCCCTGATCGGGGAGGCGACCCGTTCCTGCCGCGCGGATGTCCTCCTGGTCGCCCTGGGCCTGATCGACCTGGGCTTCTACACGAACGCCGAGCAGACGGCGGAGAACGTACGCCGCTTCATCTCGAACGCCCGCGAGGCCAACCCGCGCATCCGCATGGCGGTGTTGCCGGTCATCCCGAACATCCGCGCCGTGGACGAGCCGGACTTCGGCGAGCAGGTGACCCTCTTCAACGAACTCCTGGCGAAGTCGGTGGCCGACCTGGACGAGCCCCGGTCACCGCTCCTGCTGGCGTCGCCGCCGGTGTCGTACGACATCAACCTCGACACGTATGACGGAACGCACCCGAACGCGAGCGGCGAGGAGAAGGTCGCGGGGGCGTTTGCGGAGGCGATGTGGCAGGGGTGGGGAATCGGACAGGCGTACGCGGCCTGAACAGGTTGACCGAAATCCGGCGTCTCCTGAGTGTTGTGCCTATCGTTGTACTGCGCGGCTGCACCTGCGTGAGGGGTGGCCGGGGAGGAGCGCCACGATGACCGTCCTTCAAGACAGGATCGCGATGGCCGAGAGCGACGACAGGGTCTGGCTCGACGAGATGTTCGAGCGGCTCGAGAAAATGCCCGTCCCCGAGGGATACAAGGTTGAGATCGTCGAGGGGGCCATCTTCATGTCGCCGCAGCGGGACACGCACTGGGAGATCATCCTGGACATCGTCGAGCAACTGCGCACCAAGTACCCACGCAGGCGCGTGAAGTCGGACGTCCGCGTCGACTACCCGGGCCATCTCAACGGCTTCGCCTCCGACGTGACACTCGTCAAGGAGGACGCCGAGAAGGACCCCAGGGGTCTGTGGAACTGCGAGGACGTCGAGTTCGTGGCCGAGGTCATCTCGAAAGGGACAGCACACAACGACTACGAACCGAAGAAGACCGCCTACGCCGTCGCCGAAGTCCCTGTCTACCTCATCGTCGACCCCTACCAGCGCAAGTGCCACCTCTACACCCTGCCCAAGGACGGCGAGTACATCGCCCGACTCTCCATCAGCTTCGGCTCGGACCTCGACATGACCACCACCCCCCTCGGCCTCACCCTGAAAACCGATGAGTTCCCCCGCGACTGACTGACAGAATCCGCCGCATGGCGATCATTCATCACACCACCCTCAAGCCCTCCAAGGTCGAACTGCTCGCCGAGTGGCTGCCCACCCGCCCCTGGTATGTCGGCACCGGAACCCCGGAGCTGACGAAGGCCGGTGGCTTTCGGCTGGACGATCCGGCGGGTGAGGTCGGGATCGAGTTCATGGTGGCGGCGGATGGGGACGGAGTCGCCTACCTCGTCCCGCTCACTTACCGCGGCGCCCCACTCGACGGCGCCGAGGACACCCTCATCGGCACCATGGAGCACGGCGTGCTGGGCAAGCGCTGGGCCTACGACGGCACCCACGACCCCGTGCTGGTCGCCGAGTTGCTCGCGCTGATCGAGGGCCGCGCCCAGGCGCAGGCGCAGAGCGTCGACAACACCCCGGACCATGAGATCGCCCGCTCCTGCACGGCCACCGGCGAACTCCGGGCCCACGGACCGGCCGCGGACGACGAGACCGGCACCGACCTGACCACCGCCGACGGTTCCGTCCTCCGTCTGCACCGGCGGCTCGGCGGGACCGACCTCCCGCCCTCCGACGCGCTCGGGCATGTCTCCGGGCACTGGACCGCGGCGGACGGCACCCCGGCCCGTGCCGTGTTCGTCGTCCTGCGGCCCGGCTCCCTTGCCTAGAGTCCACTCCACGCCGTTGGCTGGTGAACCATGGAGTACACGCAGCTCGGACGTACGGGACTCAAGGTCAGCCGACTCGTCCTCGGCACCATGAACTTCGGACCGCAGACCGACGAGGCGGACAGCCACGCGATCATGGACGCGGCGTTGGACGCGGGGATCAACTTCTTCGACACGGCCAATGTGTACGGCTGGGGCGAGAACAAGGGCCGTACCGAGTCGATCATCGGCAGCTGGTTCGCCAAGGGCGGCGACCGCCGCGACAAGGTGGTCCTCGCCACCAAGGTGTACGGCAACATGGGCGCCGACGGCCCGGCCTGGCCCAACCACGACAAACTCTCGGCGCTGAACATCCGCCGGGCCGTGGACGCCTCGCTGAAGCGGCTCGGTACGGATCACATCGACGTCTACCAGTTCCACCACATCGACCGGGACACCCCGTTCGAGGAGATCTGGCAGGCCATCGACGTCCTGGTGCAACAGGGGAAGATCCTCTACGCCGGGTCCTCCAACTTCCCCGGTTACAAGATCGCCCAGGCCAACGAGACCGCCGCCCGCCGCGGCTCGTACGGGCTGGTCAGCGAGCAGTGCCTGTACAACCTGTACGAGCGGCGCGCCGAGATGGAGGTCATCCCGGCCGCGCAGGACTACGGGCTCGGAGTGATCCCCTGGTCACCGCTGCACGGGGGGCTGCTCGGCGGCATCATCAAGAAGGAGGCGGAGGGCGGGCGCCGCGCCTCCGGCCGAGCCGCCGACACCCTCGCGGACCCGGCGGCCCGCGCCCGGCTCCAGTCGTACGAGGACCTGCTGGACAAGCACGGCGTCGAGCCCGGCGAGGCGGCCCTGGCCTGGCTCCTGACCCGCCCCGGCGTCACGGGCCCGATCGTCGGCCCGCGTACGGCAGACCAGCTCGCCTCGGCGCTGCGGGCAGCAGAGCTGGAGCTGAGCGAGGAACTGCTGACGGGCCTGGACGAGATCTTCCCGGGCCCGGGGCCGTCCCCGGAGGCCTTCGCCTGGTAGCGGGAGGCGTGGAGGGGGCGCCCCGGTGCGGGGCGCCCCACTCACTCCTCGCACTACTTACCGAGGGCCGCCGCCAAAGCCACGACGACGAACATCAGCACAAGCACACCGGCCATGATCCGGTTCCGGGTTTTCGGGTCCACACAACGAGCCTAACCGGCCGCCCCGAGCGGCCAGCGGGCGACCGCCTCGTACCGGGGCTGCTCCCCCGGCACCCCGGACCTCGGCAGGCTGCTGCGCATCAGCACCAGCTCCGCCACCGTCCAGCTGCGCCCGCTGAAGTCGTCCAGGGTCGCCAGATACTCCCGCACATCCACCGCGTGCCGACTCCGCGCCACCGTCAGATGCGCCTTGTACCGCCGATGCTCCCCCATCGCCACCCCCGCCTTCCGCCCCGCGGCCTCCGCCCGGTCGGCCAGCAGCCGCATGGTCGCCGCCGCACCGTCCGCGCCCACCCACAGCGCCCGCCCATGCCCGAACTGCCCGCCCCCGCGAAGGGCCAGCGGAAAGGCCTCGGTACGGTGCGCGACGCGCGCGAGCCGGTCCGACAGGTCCGGTACGGCGTCGTCGTCGACCTCGCCGTAGAAGGCGAGGGTGAAGTGCCACCCGGGGCGGCCGGTCCAGCGCAGCGCATCCGCACCGGGCAGCGTCTTCAGCCGGTCCACCTCAGCGGCCAGCTCGCGCGAAACGTCCTCCGGCAGGAGCAGCGCGGCGAAAAGTCTCATGCCCTCAGTCTCACCGCCACACCCCTACGCCACCGTCGCCAGTTGCTCCCGCTCCCTCGGTACGAAGCGGACCACCGGATGCCCCCGGTTCCAGCCCACCGTCAGGCGGAGGTTGCCGACTCGGGCCAGGACCAGGCCGATCACGGCCGCCGCGAGCGCGGCGATCGCGCCGCCCGCTGCCAGGCCCGCTCGGACGCCGTACGCGTCGGTGATCCAGCCTGCGATGGGGGCTCCCAGAGGGGCGCCGCCCATGAAGACCATCATGTAGAGGGACATCACGCGGCCCCGCATCGCCGGGTCGGTGCTGAGTTGGACGCTGCTGTTGGCGGTGACGTTGACCGTCATGCCGAACATGCCGATCGGGGCCATGAGCAGGGCGAACAGCCACAGGGAGGGGGCCAGGGCCGCCACTATCTCCAGGGTGCCGAAGGCCACCGCGCCCGCAACCAGGACCCGGAACCTGGCGGTGCCGCGGCGGGCTGCCAGTAGGGCGCCTGAGAGCGAGCCCACCGCCATCAGGGTGTTGAAGAGGCTGTAGGAGCCGGCGCCCGCGTGGAAGACGTCGTCGGCGAAGGCGGAGAGGTAGACGGGGAAGTTGAAGCCGAAGGTGCTGACGAACCCGACCAGGACGATGGTCCAGATCAGCTCCGGGCGCCCGGCGACGTACTGAAGGCCCTCCCGCAGCTGGCCCTTGGCGCGCGGGGAGCGCTCGACGACGTGCAGGTCACGGGCGCGCATCAGCAGCAGCCCGGCGATCGGCGCGACGAACGACAGGCCGTTGAAGAGGAAGGCCCAGCCCGTGCCCACGCCCGTGATCATCAGGCCGGCCACCGCAGGGCCGACCAGCCGCGCGGACTGGAAGTTCGCCGAGTTCAGACTGACCGCGTTCTGGAGCTGGTCACGTCCGACCATCTCGGTGACGAAGGTCTGCCGGGCGGGGTTGTCGATGACCGTCGCGAGGCCCACGGCGAAGGCGGCGACGTAGACGTGCCAGACCTCGACGTGTCCGGTGAGGGTCAGGAAGGCCAGGGCCAGGCCCGTCAGCGCCATGGCCGTCTGGGTCACCAGCAGCGTGGGGCGCTTGGGCAGGCGGTCGACCAGGACGCCGCCGTAGAGGCCGAAGAGCAGCATCGGGAGGAACTGGAGGGCCGTCGTGATGCCGACGGCCGTCGCGGAGCCGGTGAGGCTGAGCACCAGCCAGTCCTGGGCGATGCGCTGCATCCAGGTGCCGGTGTTGGAGACGACCTGCCCGATGAAGTACAGGCGGTAGTTGCGGACGCTCAGCGAGCTGAACATCGAGGACTTCGCAGTAGAGGACTTCGTAGTAGGGGGGTGTGGTGCGGGGGCGGAAGCTGCTCCGGGTCCCGTACTCAAAGGGGGTCGCCTCCTTCGTAGACCTTGCTTACAGGTGCGCGAGCTTCTCCAGCACGGGGGCGGCGGCGCGGAGTTTCGCCCACTCGTCCTCGTCCAGGCCGTCGACCAGGGCGGCCAGGAAGGCGTTGCGCTTGGCGCGGCTCTCGGCGAGCATCGCCTCGGCCTGTTCCGTCTTCGTGACGACCTTCTGGCGCCGGTCCTCGGGGTGCGGCTCCAGGCGGACCAGACCCTTGCCCTCCAGCAACGCCACGATGCGGGTCATCGACGGCGGCTGGACATGCTCCTTGCGGGCGAGCTCGCCCGGGGTGGCCTGGCCGCAGTTGGACAGGGTGCCGAGCACCGACATCTCGGTGGGGCTCAGCGACTCGTCGACCCGCTGGTGCTTGAGTCGACGGGAGAGCCGCATGACAGCGGATCGCAGGGAGTTCACGGCGGCAGCGTCGTCGCCATGGGTAAGGTCCGGCATGTTGTTTAGGTTAACTCATTACCCTGACTAAAGACCACTCGGGGCGCGCCCGGATGCCCGTGACCCTGACCACTGAACCCTGCCATCACCCATATGAGTGAGCCACGTCCGGAAAGCGACCCGCGGCCCGGCCGCCTGAGGTGACCCTCGACGCATGGGGACCAGCGTGCTCAGCCTGCGGATCGACGGGGAGCTGCTCGAACGGCTCCGGCACCATGCGGCCAAAAGAGGAATGAGCGTCCAGGACTATGTGGTCCGGACGCTCATTCGGGACGACTTCGACGAGCGGTTCCAGACCGCCGTCGAGGAGACGGAGAAGTTCTACGGCGTCACCTGACGCCCGCGGCTCAGGTCGGACGACGCCCGCGGCTCAGGTCAGGCCCAGCGCCGGCATCAGGTAGTAGAAGGTGAAGACGGCGGCCACGACATACATCGCGGCGGGGATCTCCTTGCCCCGCCCGGCCGCGAGCCGCAGCACCACGAAGGTGATGAAGCCCATGCCGATGCCATTGGTGATCGAGTAGGTGAACGGCATCATCACCATGGTGATGAAGGCCGGGATCCCGATCGTGTAGTCGGCCCAGTCGATCTCCTTGACGGAGTTCGCGAGGATCAGGAAGCCGACCGCGAGCAGCGCCGGCGTGGCCGCCTGCGACGGGACCATGGTGGCGACCGGCGTCAGGAACAGCGCCGCGGTGAACAGGCCGCCGGTGACGAGGTTGGCGAAGCCGGTGCGGGCGCCCTCGCCGACGCCGGCCGTGGACTCCACGAAGGCCGTGGTGGCCGAGGAGGAGCTGGCACCGCCCGCCGCGACCGCGAGGCCGTCGACGAAGAGGACCTTGTTGATACCGGGCATCTGGCCCTGGGCGTCGGTCAGCTTGGCCTCGTCGGAGACGCCCATGATCGTGCCCATCGCGTCGAAGAAACACGACAGCAGGACCGTGAAGACGAACAGGATGCCGGTCAGCATCCCGACCTTGTCGAAGCCGCCGAACAGGCTGACCTCGCCGACCAGGCCGAAGTCGGGGGTGGCGACCGGGTTGCCGGGCCACTTCGGGGTGGTCAGACCCCAGGAGGGGATGTCCGCGACCATCTCGATGATCACCGCGACGACGGTCATGGTGACGATCGAGATCAGGATGGCGCCGGAGACCTTGCGCACGATGAGCGCGAGCGTCAGCAGCGCGCCCAGGACGAAGACCAGCACCGGCCAGCCGTTGAGGTGACCGTCGCTGCCGAGCTGGAGCGGGACGGTGGTCTGGGCGGCGTCCGGGATGCGGGAGACGAAGCCGGAGTCCACCAGACCGATCAGCATGATGAACAGGCCGATACCGATCGAGATGGCCTTGCGCAGCCCGAACGGCACCGCGTTCATCACCCGCTCGCGCAGCCCCGTGGCGACCAGCAGCATCACCACGAAGCCCGCCAGGACCACCATGCCCATGGCATCCGGCCAGGACATCCGGGGCGCGAGCTGGAGCGCGACCACCGAGTTCACCCCCAGGCCCGCGGCCAGCGCGATCGGCACATTGCCGATGACACCCATCAGGAGGGTGGTGAAGGCCGCCGTCAGCGCGGTGGCGGTGACCAGCTGGCCGTTGTCGAGCTGGTGGCCGTACATGTCCTTCGCGCTGCCCAGGATGATCGGGTTCAGCACGATGATGTAGGCCATCGCGAAGAAGGTGGCGAAGCCGCCACGGATCTCACGGGGCAGGGTGCTGCCGCGTTCGGAGATCTTGAAGTAGCGGTCGAGGGCGCCGGATGCGGGCATGTGCTTGGTGGTTCCTACGAAGAGAAGTGGTCAGACACAAATCGTTTCAGTATGAACATATAAAGCCGCGAACAGCCATCTCCGCGCGTAGACCGGAAAGCCTCGTAAGCTGTCCCGCATGGCCGGATTCTTCACGGGACCCATCAAGCACGAGGCGCCCGAGCCCCTGGAGGGGCCCGTCGTCCCCACCATCGTCGGCGGCACGATCATCTGGTTCGTCCTCTTCCTGGTCCAGCTGCCGTTCTACGGCTGGTTCGACGACCACGGGCACACCTGGTGGCTGTGGACCTGCCTGGCCGGCGCCGGGCTCGGCCTGATCGGCATCTGGTACGTCCGCAAGCGGGACGCCGCCATCAAGCGGGCCGCCGCCGCGGCGGCGCAGTAGCCACGGCGTCTCAGTGGCCCACGGCGTACAACCACGGCACCATTTCGCCCCGTTGCCCGTCCTCCCCAGGTCGGATCTTCCGCGCACTCGGCGGGTGAAGCCGTAAATCCGCACGTACCGTCGAATGCATGACGCACATCGACGCGGGCACCGAAGTCGATTCCGAACGCGCGCTGCCCGCTTTGGTGGGTACGGGCGGACTCACCGCCGCCGAGGTGGCCGAACGGGTCGCGCGGGGGCAGGTCAACGACATCCCGGTGCGCAGCAGCCGGTCCATGGTCGAGATCGTCCGGGCCAATGTCTTCACCCGGTTCAACGCGATCATCGGCGTGCTCTGGCTGATCATGCTGTTCGTCGCGCCGATCCAGGACAGCCTGTTCGGCTTCGTCATCCTCGCCAACACCGGCATCGGCATCATCCAGGAGTGGCGCGCCAAGAAGACCCTGGACTCGCTCGCCGTGATCGGCGAGGCCCGGCCCACCGTGCGACGCGACGGGGTGGCCGCCGAGGTGACCACCGCCGAGATCGTGCTGGACGACCTGATCGAGATCGGGCCGGGCGACAAGGCCGTCGTGGACGGGGTGTGCGTCGAGGCCGACGGTCTGGAGATCGACGAGTCGCTGCTCACCGGGGAGGCCGACCCGGTCGTCAAGCGGCCCGGGGACCAGATCCTCTCCGGTAGCTTCGTGGTCGCGGGCGGCGGCGCCTTCCAGGCCACCAAGGTGGGCCGCGAGGCCTACGCCGCCCAGCTCGCCGAGGAGGCCAGCCGCTTCACCCTGGTCCACTCCGAGCTGCGCTCCGGCATCTCCACCATCCTCAAGTACGTGACCTGGATGATGATCCCGGCCGCGCTCGGCCTGGTGGTCACCCAGCTCGTCGTGAAGGACAAGGACCTCGACGACTCCATCGCCCGTACCGTCGGCGGCATCGTCCCCATGGTCCCCGAGGGCCTGGTCCTGCTCACCTCCGTCGCCTTCGCCATCGGCGTCATCCGACTTGGCCGAAAACAGTGCCTCGTCCAGGAACTCCCCGCCATCGAGGGGCTCGCCCGCGTCGACACCGTCTGCCTCGACAAGACCGGCACCCTCACCGAGGGCGGCATGGACGTCACCGAGCTGAGGCCGCTCGGCGGCCAGGACGAGGAGTACATACGCAGGGTGCTCGGCGCCCTCGGCGAGTCCGACCCCCGCCCCAACGCCTCCCTCCAGGCCATCATCGACGCCTACCCCGACACCGAGGACTGGCGCTGCACCGAGTCGCTGCCCTTCTCCTCCGCCCGCAAGTACAGCGGCGCCACCTTCAGCGAGGGCAACGGCGAGTCCAGTACGTGGCTGCTGGGGGCGCCCGATGTGCTGCTCGCCCCCGACGACGGCGCCCTCGCCGAGACCGAGCGGCTCAACGAACAGGGCCTGCGCGTCCTGCTCCTCGCCCGCACCGCACGCGACCTGGACGACTCCGAGCCCGCCGTGGACGCCAAGCCGGCCGCGCTCGTCGTCCTGGAGCAGCGGCTGCGGCCCGACGCCGCCGACACCCTGCGCTACTTCGCCGAGCAGAACGTCCGGGCCAAGGTCATCTCCGGCGACAACGCCGTCTCCGTGGGCGCGGTCGCGAACAAGCTCGGGCTGATGGGGACGACCGTCGACGCCCGCTCCCTGCCGCGCGACCGGGACGCGATGGCGACGGCCCTCGACGAGGCCACGATGTTCGGGCGCGTCACCCCGCAGCAGAAGCGGGACATGGTGGGCGCGCTCCAGTCCCACGGGCACAACGTCGCCATGACCGGCGACGGCGTGAACGACGTCCTGGCCCTGAAGGACGCCGACATCGGCGTGGCCATGGGCTCGGGTTCGGAGGCCACCCGCGCGGTGGCGCAGATCGTGCTGCTCAACAACAGCTTCGCGACGCTTCCTTCGGTGGTCGCCGAGGGGCGGCGGGTCATCGGGAACATCACCCGGGTCGCCACGCTGTTCCTGGTGAAGACCGTGTACTCGGTGCTGCTGGCGGTGCTGGTGGTGTGCTGGCAGGTGGACTACCCGTTCCTGCCCCGGCACTTGACGCTGCTGTCCACGCTGACCATCGGTGTCCCGGCGTTCTTCCTCGCTCTCGCACCCAACAAGGAGCGGGCGAAACCGCACTTCGTACGGCGGGTGATGCGGTACTCGATCCCGGGGGGCGTGGTGGCGGCGGTCGCGACGTTCCTGACGTACTTGATCGCCCGTCACTCTTACGTGGGTGAGGGCGCGCTGGACGCGGAGACCAGTGCGGCGACGCTGACGTTGTTCCTGATCTCCATGTGGGTGCTGGCGATCATCGCGCGGCCGTACACGTGGTGGCGGGTGGCTCTGGTCGCGTCCATGGGGCTGGGGTTCGTGCTGGTGCTGGCGGTGCCCTGGCTCCAGGAGTTCTTCGCGCTGAAGCTGGTGGGGGTGACGATGCCGTGGATCGCGGTGGGGATCTCGGTGGTGGCGGCGGCCGCCCTGGAGTTCGTGTGGAAGTGGGTCGACCGCCGGTTCCCCGCGTGAGCTGAGCTGGGGGGCGCGTTGTTGGCTGCGGGCCCGGTGGGGCTTGTCGCGCAGTTCCCCGCGCCCCTTGGCGAGTTCCTCTTACTGGACGTCTATGAAGTCGCCCTTGGCGCTCACGCCCGCCGTGCTCGTGATGCCCGCGTACGTGAAGCGGTAGTAGCCGTCCTCGACCGCCGTGACCGTCGTCTTCAGGGCGCCGTCCGTGGTGGTCTGGATGCCCTTGACGTTGGTGTACGCCGAGGTGCCCGCCTTGCGGAACTGGAGGGTCACCTTCTGGCCGCTGGGCATGCCCACGTACTTGTTGCTGTCCCAGCTGGCGCGGGTCAGCTTGCCGGTGACCGTGATGGTCTTGCCCTTCTGCACCGGCTCCGGCGAGGCGTTGACCGTCAGCCTGGACACGCGCTGGACCAGCGTGCTGCCGAGGTCGCCCTGGTCGGCGTAACCGACCTTGGTGATGTCGTAGTTCTCGCCGAGCGGGTCCTGGCCGTTCTGCGCGAGCGCGAGGGCCGCGCCCTTCCAGGTGCCGGCGTCGGAGTTCACCAGCTCGCCCTCGGACGGGTAGATGTCGATCTTGCCGGTGCAGTTGGCGACGGTGTCCGAGGTGGCGGTGCAGGTGGCCGGGTTGTTGCCGAACAGCATGTTGTCGGGGGCCGTGAAGGAACCCTTGTAGATGTAGGGGCCGGTGGCGAAGTCCGCGGCCTTGATGTCGATGTCCGCGGCGTGGGTCATCGTGTAGGTGACCGTCGTCGAGACCCGCTCGCTCGCGCCGACCTTGACCGTCTTGGCGATCTTGAAGTTGGAGAAGGTGACGTCCATGTCGTACGGGGCGTCCGCGCGGGTGCCGAAGGCGCTCTTGGCGTGGGCCGCACGGACCTTCGCGACGTCGGCGCGGTAGGCGGAGCCGGAGTCGTCGGCCTGCGCGGCCGGCACGGCGAAGGCGGACAGGGCCAGGGCGCCGGAGACGGCGGCCACAGTGGCGCGAATACGCATGCGTTCCCCAAATGGTCGTGAAGGGAGCCTGGATGCTCCACATGATCAGAGGGGCGCGAGGGGCGTTCGGTTGCCCCGCACACCCCCAAAACGCGGACGTCCGGCCCCGGATGGCTTCCGGGGCCGGACGTCGAGCGATCGAGCGGTGCTTACTGCACGTCGACGAAGTCACCCGTGGCGTTGACCGCCGCGGTGCTCGTGATGCCCGCGTACGTGAAGCGGTAGTAGCCGTCCGTGGAGGCGGTGACCGTGGTCTTCAGGGCGCCACCCGAGAGGGTCTTGATGCCCTTGACGTTGCTGTAGGTGGTGCTGTCCTTCTTACGGAACTGAAGCACGACGCTCTGGCCGCTGGGCATGCCCGAGTAGCCGAGGGTCTCCCAGTTGGCGCGGGTCAGCTTGCCGGAGACCGTGATGGTCTTGCCCTTCGCCACCGGCTCCGGGGAGGCGTTGACCGTCAGCTTCGCCGCGCGCTGGACCTTGTGGGTCTTGTAGAAGTCGTTCAGGTAGATCTCGCCGTCGTTGGACAGCGCGGCCGCGGTGACGTGCCAGTTGCCGGCCAGCGAGTTGAACAGCAGGTTGTCGTACGTGCTGGCCGTGATGGTCAGCTTGCAGTTCGACGTGGTGGCGCTGACCGCGGTGCAGGTGGCGGCTTCCTCGTTCGGCGGGAAGTAGCCGTCGATGTCGTTCACCGGGTCGGTGCCGTGCCACAGGTCGATGTACGCGTCCGCGATGCCGCTCGCGTGCGTGGCGGTGAGGGACACGTTGAAGGTCTTGACGGTGGTGGTGCCGAAGACGAGGTTCTTGCCCGCGTTCACCGTCACGTTGGAGACGGTGGGCACGTCGGCGGCCGTGCTGAACGCCGACTTGGCGGACGAGGCGCCGAAGCGCTCGGCGACGCTCGGCTTGTCGATGCTCGCGGCGTCCCGCGAGTCGGCCTGCGCGGCCGGGACAGCGAGGGCGGACAGGGCCAGGGCGCCGGAGACGGCGACCACAGTGGCTCGCATACGCATGTTTTCCCCACGTGGAGAGGGGCCCCGACGGTGGTCGTTCCCTACGGCTCGTCGTCCGGTCGGGGCCCAAGTGATCGTGGAGCCTGTTGGCTCGCATGATCAGATCTGTGACGCATGCGAATGGTTGTACGTCGTACGAAGATTTTGTGCGGAAATTCTTGAGGCCGGGTGAGGCCCTCAGTCGAACCAGCGGTCCCGGGCCAGTTCCCGGGTCCGGGACGGGTCCTCCAGCAGCGCCGCCACCTCGAAGCGGCGCGGCCACTGCCCGGCCGCCCAGGCGAGGCCCGCGGCGACGCCCTCCAGGGTCGCGGCGTGCAGGACGCCGTCGTCGGTGAGCCGCCAGTCGATCTCCACGCCGTCCACGACGAGTTCCTCGTGCTCGACGTACGAGGACGGCGTCCGCGGACCCAGCAGCACCGCCACCGACTCCGGTACGTCGTGCTCGGTGCCCTCCGAGTCGACCTCGCCCGTGACGGACTCGCTCAGCCGCCGCACCTGGAACAGCTCGGCCAGCTCGGCGGCGCGCGCCGGCCGTACCGGGAGCAGCGGGACGCCCTCGGTGAAGGGGAGCAGGTCGGGCGAGTCGACGACCACGGCGTCCGCCGCGTCCACCACCTCGACCCGGCCGTCGACCACGGCCCGCAGCTCGTCCGGCAGCGTCACCTGCTCGGGGTCGAGGTCGGCCAGGGAGCCGTACAGGGCGTGCAGTTGGGCGCCGGTCACCTGGCGTTCGGGGTCGGCGAGCCGGTCAAGGAGTTCCGCGGCACCGCCGGGTTCGTCGAGCAGGGCCGCCACCGATGTCCGCACGCCCAGCGCCCGCAGCACCTGTTCGTCGTCGAACCCGGTCGCGTCGGCCTCGTCGTACAGGCCGCGCAGCAGCGGGTCGCCGCCGGCGGCGAGGAGACCTGCGGGGCGGCGGCCGTCGAGCACCGGGTGCCCGCGCAGCCACCAGGCGGTGTAGGGCCGTACGACCTCGTGCGTGCCATCCGGGAGGAGGATGCGGACCTGCTGGGTGAGGGCGTCCCGGAGCGGGGGCTGGGCCAGGAGAGCGAGGGCCTGGGGCCACTTGTCGTCGTCGACCAGATCCAGGTCGCGTACGGCGATCAGTTCGGTGGCCACCGGCGGCACCGGGGTGTCCGGGAAGCGGTCGAGGATGTCCTCGCTCCAGACGTCCACGGCGTCCAGCAGTCCGGCGTCGTCGGGCTCGGCGAAGTCGCCTTCGCGGGGCTCCAGTTCGTCGGGGTCGAGGACGACGTCCGTGGCCCGGACGAGCGCGAAGCCGGCCAGCACTCCGCAGGCCGCCAGGGGCTGTTCGCCCCACTTGTCGGCCAGTTCGGCGTCCACGGCGGCGAGTTCGCCCTCGCGCATGACCTGGTGGAAGGGGCTGCCGGGCAGGACCAGTTCGCCCGCGGGGGCCAACTCCCCCTCCTCGTCGGGCAGGGCGAGCGCGCCGAGCCAGGGCTCGTCGCCGGGTTCGAGGTCGGCGTCCCGGACCAGGGCCAGCACGGTGTCGGCCAGCTCCTCGGCATCCAGCGTGTCCTGCTCCCAGTCCAGTCCGCCCTCGTCGTCCAGGGAGGCGGCGACCGCGGCCCGCACCTGCGGGGTGGTCAGCACGGCGCGCGGGGTGGCGGGCAGCGCGCCGAGCTTCTCCAGCAGCGGGTGGGCGGCGTCCGGGTGAGCGACCTTCAGACCGAGCCGGGCCAGCACCTCCGGTTCGATCCCGGCGCCTTCGACGGAGGGCAGCAGGATCTGGCGGGGGCCGATCGTGGTCCGCCCGTCGGCCAGCGGCACGGGCAGCCCGGTGAGCCGGTCGGGGTCGACGCCGGCGAGGCTGTCGTAGAGCCGCCGCCACCAGCCGGGGTCCTTCTCCAGACCGGCCAGCCGGTCGACGGCGTCGGTCAACGGCACCCGGGCCACGCCGAGCGTGCGCAGCTCCACGCGCCGTTCCAGACCGGCGGGCAGCAGGGTGGGCAGCACCTCGGCGAGGACCTGTACGGTCTCCGCGCCCGCGCCTTCCACCACCTCCGCCTCCCGGGGCCGCAGCGACTCGGGGAGATCGTCGGTGGCCTCGGCGGCCGGCGGGAGGAACGCGGTGCGCGGCAGCCGCTCCAGGATCGCCGCCCGCAGCGCCCCGTCCAGCTCGCCCTTGCCGAGCGGCCCCGGCACCAGGTCGATGATCCCGGCGGTCACCGGCCGCCACTCGGCGAGCATCCCGGCGTAGGCGTCGGCGGCGCGCTCCACCAGGAAGTCGGTCAGCGGGCCGGGCGCCGCGTGCCGCCGGGTGGTGTCCAGCGGGAAGGACGCGATGAGCAGCGCGGGCACCCCGAGGGCCTCGTCGCTGGGCGTCGGGGCGTGCACGACGGGACTGATGCGCGGCCGGATGGGCGCCCCCTCCGCGTCGGCGGGCACGGCCCAGGTGACCGACCAGTGCGGCCGCAGCCGCTCCTCCACCGGCCGGTCGGCCAGCAGCTCGGGGGTGAGCGGACCGTGCGCGACGGCGGTGCGCCAGTGGGTGATGCCGTCCCGCGAGTCCTCCACGACGGTGAAGACGCCGTCGGTGCGACGGCTGACCGTGCGCACGCTGTCGGTCTCGATGACGACCTCGGTGAGCCCGGGCAGGGCGAGCAGGAGGGCGTCGTCGACGGCGTTCAGGAGCCGTTCGGCGAGGTCGGCGGCGGCCGTGTCGCGCAGCGGCAGGATGACGGCCGTGTCGTAGGGGGCGGGGGCGGTGCCCTCGGCGGCGAACGGGAGCCTCAGCAGCGGGACGTGTCCGTCGCGGCGCCGGATCTCGTCGCCGAGGCCGGGGCTGTGCCGGGCGGTGTCGGCGGCGAACTCCCGGGCCTCGGCCAGGGACCAGCGGACGCCGCCGTGCCGGCCGACCACGGCGGGCTCGTCGGTGACGGAGAGAACGGCGGCGAAACCGACGCCGAAGCGGCCGATGGACGGCGTGTCGCGTTTGGCGGAGGCGCGGAGCGTGGAGAGCGACTCGACACCGGCGGCGTCCAGCGGGGCGCCGGTGTTGGCGGCGACGAGGACGCCGTCGCGCAGGGTGAGCCGGAGCCGTCCGGGCACGCCCGCGCGGGCGGCGGCGTCGGCGGCGTTCTGCGCGAGCTCCACGACGAGGCGGTCCCGGTAGCCGCCGAGGACGAGGTCCTCCTCGGCGTTGGCGTCCTCCCGGAACCGGGCCGGGCTGGTGGCCCAGGCGTCCAGCACCCCACGCCGCAGCCGGGCCGTCCCGAACGGATCCGCACCCTCGACGGCCGGCCGCACGAACTTGCTCACGTTCACTCCACTCATCGCCGGCCGCCGCTGTGTCCGGTGCGGGTTGGTTGGCGCCGGGCAGGCTGAAATTTACCTGCCGCGCCCTGCGAGTGACCCGAGTCCGGCCCCGGGCAAACCTACGAGTGGCCGAGATCCGCCGCGTCCTCGTCCGACACCGCCGGTACCGAACCGGAATCCGACGCCGGGCGCAGCGGGAAGGGGTCCACCGTCGTCTCGTCGATCACCGGTGCCGCCGGCTGCGGGGGCTTGGGCATGACGGCCGCCTCGGAGTGGCCGCCGCAGCCGTAGGTCAGGGAGACCACGCGGCCGTCCGCGGGGGCGAACTCGTTGGCGCAGACGCCGAAGGCCTGGCCCAGGGAGCCGCCCAGCGGCATCAGGAAGCCGCAGCTGACACACGCGGCGGGGGCGGCCTGCGCCATCGGGGTCTTGGCGCCGAACGACTCCTCCCAGCGGTCGGCGGCGACATGGAGGCCGTAGCGGGACAGGACCCGGGCCCGGCGCATGCCGAGCTCCTCGGCGACCGCGGCGATCGAGCCACGGGTCGGGGCGACCGGGAGGTTCGCGGGGGCCCCGCCGGTGACCTCGGCGTCCTCCGCCTCGACCAGTTCGGCCATCTCGTGCGAGACGGGCGAGCTGGGTACCGGCTCGTCCTCGCCGGAGTAGCCGGGCTCCAGGCGGAGGTCCTCGGCGTCGGTGGGCAGGAGGTCGCCGGGGCCCATGTCGCCGGGGCGCAGCCGCTCGCTCCAGGGCACCCACTCGGGCGCGAGGAGGGCGTCCGGTCCTGGGAGGAGCACGACCTCGTCCAGGGTGACGATCTTCGCGCGGGAGGCCCGGGCCACGGTGACGGCCCAGCGCCAGCCGCGGTAGCCGAGTTCCTTGCACTCGAAGAAGTGCGTGACGACCCGGTCGCCCTCGGAGACCAGCCCCGCGTGCTCCCCTACGACGCCGGGAGCGGCGGCCTCCTCGGCGGCGGTGCGGGCGAGGTCGATCGCCTCGGCGCACAGGCGGTCGGGGGTGCGGCTTCGCGTGGTCGCTGCGCTCACAGGTATCGCTTCTCTCCTACGCCGTCTCTCTGGTGCGGCTGCCTGAAGGCGGCGGGGCGGGCGGACGGAGCGGACCGTGGGACCGCGTCGACGTCCGCGCCCCCTCGCACTCGGGCGCACCTGTCACCATCCATTCTGCGGGATGGCCGAGATACGCACGCTACCTGCTCACCGGCGCTCGGCCTACACCGACGGTCGCAAACCACTGACAAAGCCGCGCCCATACGCGCGGTAACCGCACTACGCAGGCCCATCTCGGGGCACTATGACGTCGTGGCAGCCGCGCGGACGCCTCAAGGAGCCACCGGGGTCGGTGGGGACAGGGGCCGCAGTCGAGGCGGCGGTTCGGGCCGAGTCGGCGGTGCCGTCCGCTCCGTCGGACGTGCCCTGCATCTTCCGGTCACCGGCACCGCCCGCGGCATCCGCAAGGCGACCCACGCCCAGGGCGCCGGCGAGTCGGGCCTCGGCAAGCTGATCGAGCTGCACGGGGTGAACGGCGCCGGGGACATGATGATCACCGTCGCCCTGGCCTCCACCGTCTTCTTCTCCGTCCCGACCGACGAGGCCCGGGGCCGGGTCGCCCTGTACCTCGGCATCACGATGGCGCCGTTCACGCTGCTGGCCCCGGTGATCGGGCCGCTGCTGGACCGGGTGCCGCACGGGCGCCGGGCGGCGATGGCGAGCGCGATGCTGGCCCGCGCCTTCCTGGCGCTGATCCTGTCCGGCGCGGTGATCACCGGCAGCCTCGGCCTGTACCCGGCCGCCCTCGGCGTCCTGGTGGCGTCGAAGGCGTACGGCGTGGTCCGCAGCGCGGTCGTGCCCCGGCTGCTGCCGCCCCGCTTCTCGCTGGTCAAGGCGAACTCCCGGGTCACCCTCGGCGGGCTGCTCGCCACCGCGGTGGCCGCGCCGATCGGCGCCGGGCTCCAGGCCATCGGAGCGAGATGGCCGCTCTACGGCGCCTTCGTGATCTTCATGGTGGGGACGTTCCTGTCGTTCACGCTCCCGCCCAAGGTCGACTCGGCCAAGGGCGAGGACACCGCGCTGCTGGCGGCGGACGCCCAGCATCTGCACGGACCGCATCTGAAGCCGGTCAAGCGGCCGGGGCTGCGCACGGTCGGCACCGCCGTCACCCACGCCCTCGGCGCCAACGCCGCGCTGCGCTGTCTGTCCGGCTTCCTGATCTTCTTCCTCGCCTTCCTGCTGCGCGAGCATCCGCTGGCCGGGCAGAGCGCCGCCGTGTCGCTGGGGATAGTGGCCGTCTCGGCCGGAGTGGGCAACGCCTGCGGTACGGCGGTCGGGGCCTGGCTGAGATCACGCGCCCCGGAGATCATCATCGTGGTCGTCGTGGCCTGTGTGCTGGCCGCCGCGATCATCGCCGCGGCCTTCTTCAGCGCCGCCCTGGTGGCCGTCCTCACCGCGGTCGCCGGGTTCTCCCAGGCGCTGTCCAAGCTGTCCCTGGACGCGCTGATCCAGCGGGACGTGCCGGAGCTGGTCCGCACGTCCGCCTTCGCCCGCTCCGAGACGCTGCTCCAGATGTCCTGGGTGCTCGGCGGCGCCATCGGCATCGTGCTGCCCCTGAACGGCGCCCTGGGCCTGTCCGTGGGCGCCGCCATCGTCGCCGCCGGCTGGCTCACCACGGTCCGCGGCCTGATCAGCTCGGCCCGGCACAGCGGCACCCCGCGCGCGAGGGTGGCATAACGCGCGGCACGCCGTACCCCCACGTAAAGAGAGCGCAGGACGCGCCCGATAGCCTTCGCCCATGACCACGCTGCAATCCGCACTGCGACGCCGCCGCGCCGTCGCCGCCGCCGGCGCCGTTTCCGCCGGACTGCTCGTTCTGTCGGCCTGCGACAAGCCGACGCCGATGGCCACAGTCACGGTCGGTTCGTCCTCGGTCAGCGAGGAGGCCACCTGCGGTGGCGAGGGCAAGGCCCTCAAGACCGCGGACCTGACGGAGTGCCTGAAGGACACCGACATCAAGTCCATCACCGTCGACCCGGACGAGACCGTGCGCATCGGTGTCGACCCGGACATCGCCGACAAGCGTTGGACGATCCTGATGAACGGCCAGCCGATCAGCGACGACTTCGACAAGACCTACGTCACGATCCCGGGCAGCGTGTTCTTCAACGCCCAGTACGGCGCGCAGGGCAGCTCGACCCTCGTCTCCATCAAGGCCGGCGACGGCAAGAAGCAGAGCCAGACGGTCACCGGTCTGTGGTCCTTCAAGCTGAAGAAGGACGACTGATCGCGCCCCTGGCACGCATCCTCGTGGCCACCGCGGTACCCGCCGAACGGGACGCGGTGGCACGGGCGTTCCCGGGTGACGTGCTCGCCGTGGGAGTGGGCCCGGCCCGCGCCGCCGCCGGCACCGCCACGGCCCTCGCGCAAGCCCCGTACGACCTGGTGATCTCCGCCGGGATCGCCGGCGGCTTCGCCCCGTACGCCCCCGTCGGTTCCCTCGTCGTCGCCGACGAGATCACCGCCGCCGACCTGGGCGCCGAGACCCCCGACGGCTTCGTGCCGGTCACCGAGCTCGGCTTCGGCACCGTCACCCACCGCCCGCCCGCCGATCTCGTACGGGAGATCGCGACCGCGACCGGCGCCCCGGCCGGCGCCGTGCTCACGGTCTCCACCGTGACCGGCACCGCCACCCGCGCCGCAGCGCTGCGCGAGCGCCATCCCACCGCCCTCGCCGAGGCCATGGAGGGCTTCGGTGCCGCCGAGGCCGCCGCCGCGCACGGCGTGCCCGTGCTGGAGATCCGGGCGGTCTCCAACCCGGTCGGCCCCCGCGACCGTGCCTCCTGGCGCATCGCGGACGCGCTGGCGGCGCTGACGGAGGGCTTCGGGAAGCTCACGCCCGTACTGGAGAGTTGGAAGTCGGTATGAGCCTGAAGATCGCCTACTCCCCCTGCCCGAACGACACCTTCGTCTTCGACGCCCTGGCCCACGGCCGCGTCCCCGGCGCGCCCGAGCTGGACGTGACGTTCGCGGACATCGACATCACCAACGGCATGGCCGAGCGCGGTGAGTTCGACGTGCTGAAGGTGTCGTACGCGGTGCTGCCCTACGTCCTGGACCGGTACACGCTGCTGCCCTGCGGCGGAGCGCTCGGCCGGGGCTGCGGGCCGCTGGTGCTGACGCGGGAGGCGGGGATGGACCTCACCGGCCGTACGGTCGCGGTGCCGAGCGAGCGGTCGACGGCGTATCTGCTGTTCCGCCTCTGGGCCGCGGACACTTTGCCGGGCGGCGTCGGGCGGATCGTGGTGATGCCGTTCCACGAGATCATGCCGGCCGTGCGGGACGGGAAGGTGGACGCCGGACTGGTCATCCACGAGGCGCGGTTCACGTACCAGAACTACGGTCTGCACAAGCTCGCCGACATGGGCGAGCACTGGGAGCACACCACCGGGCTGCCCATCCCGCTCGGCGCGATCATCGCCAAGCGCTCCCTGGGCACCGAGCGGCTGACCCGGCTCGCGGAGTCGATCCGCGCCTCGGTGCTGGCCGCTTGGGACGACCCCGAGGCGTCCCGGCCCTATGTCATGGAGCACGCCCAGGAGATGGACCCGGCCGTCGCCGACCAGCACATCGGGCTGTACGTCAACGAGTTCACCGCGGGTCTCGGCGAGGACGGCTACGCGGCGGTCCGCGGCCTGCTCACCCGCGCGGCGGCCGAGGGACTGCTGCCGCCCCTCGGCCCTGGCGCGCTCGACTTCCCCTGAGAGCCTGAGAGGCGCGCCTATACGTCGAGTTGGTCGGCGACCGCGCGCAGCAGGCCGGCGATCTGCTTGCCGGAGGTCTTGTCGGGGTAGCGGCCCTTCTCCAGCATCGGGGTGATGTTCTCCAGCAGGGTCGTCAGATCCTGCACGATCGAGGCCAGCTCGTCGGGCTTCTTGCGCTGTGCCGCCGCGACCGAGGGCGTCGGGTCGAGAATCGTGACGGACAGCGCCTGGTCGCCGCGCTGACCGGCGACGACCCCGAACTCCACTCGCTGGCCCGGCTTGAGCGTCTCGACTCCGGCGGGGAGGACCGAGGAATGAACGAAGACGTCACCGCCGTCGTCGCGGGAGAGAAAGCCGAAGCCCTTCTCGCTGTTGAACCACTTGACCTTGCCGGTAGGCACGTCTGTCCTCGTCCTCGTACTCGTCGGAAAACTGCTTCGGAAAACGCCTCTTGATAGCACTCGGGCGGGTCGACCTCGACCCGCCGGTACCAAGGCTAATGGTCTTCGGGCGGGTGACAAGACGTCCCCCGGTTGTTCCTTCGGGCAGGGAACTACCCTGGTCCGGTGCGTGACAAAACCCAAACGAATTCCGCCGCGCCCGGTGACCGACTGATCCGAGTCGGCGGGGTCGTGTTCATCATCGGTGCCGTGGCCACAGTGGTCACGGTGGCCCCGCTGCTGCTCGGATCGACGCCTTTTCCGACGTACATGTTCGGGCTGAGCATGCTGATGGGCGTCGGATTCCTGATCGCGGGCGCGGGCGTCTTCCGGTCGATCGCGGCGGGACGCCGTCAGGCGCGGGCGGGCCAGTAGTCCGCGAGCCACGCCGGGAAGTGCGTGAGGTCGGCGAGGACGACGTCGGCGCCGGCCGCGCGCAGGGCGTCGGCGTCGTAGGGGCCGGTGGCGACGGCGAGCGCGAGTGCCTCGGCGGTGCGGGCGCCGCGTATGTCGCCCAGGTGGTCACCGACGTAGACCCCGGCGTCGTACTCGCGCAGCGCCTCCGCCTTCCGCTCCGCCCACAGGTCGCCGATCACCGCGTCGGGCCGGATGCCGAGGTGCTCCAGGTGCAGCTTGGCGTTCGGCTCGTACTTCGCGGTGACCACGATCGCCCGCCCACCGGCCTCCTGTACGGCGGTGACGGCCTCGGCGGCGCCGGGCAGCGCGGGCGTCGCGGCGATGGCGAACTCCGGGTACATGGCCCGGTACAGCTCGGCGATCTCGGTGAGCCGGTCCGCCGGGAACCAGTTGGCCAGCTCCTCCTCCAGCGGCGGCCCGAGCCGGGTGATCGCGAGGTCGGCGTCGACGTGGGTCCCGGTGCGCTCGGCGAGCGCGGTGTAGGTGGCGTGGATGCCGGGCCGGGAGTCGATCAGGGTCATGTCGAGGTCGAAGCCGACGGTGAGTGCGGGCACGGGGTTCGCGGTGGAGGCCATATGGGCCATTGTGCCCACCTCGTGCGGCGGGCCTACTTCTGCCTCTGTGACCGCCACACCAGATACAGCGCCGAGGCGACCGCGGCGCCCCGCACCACCCAGGGCCAGGTCTCGGCGATCGCGTCGTTCATCCCGCCGTCGACGATGGGCTCGCCCCAGCGGCCTTCGGTGCGGCCCCACAGCCACACGATGCCGGCGGTGGCCGCGAGCCCGGGGAGCACCAGGACGGCGCCCTTCTTCTCGGCGTCGGTGAGTCTGCGCGAGCCGTAGGCGAGGAGCCAGCCGAGGATCAGCACGATCAGGTTGCCGATGACGGCGCCGGTGAGCAGGAGCACGGCGGCGAGCAGCAGGAGGGGGTTCTGCCAGCTCTTGCGGGCGGGCAGGGCCAGCCCGAGCAGGCGTCGCCGCGCGGGGGCCTCCTCGGCCTCCTCCTCGTCGGCCCGCTCGACGACGGCGGGCGCCTGCTCGCGCTTCTTCTCCTCCTTCGGCGGTGGCGGCCGCAGCAGCTCGGGGATCTCGACCCCTCCGACGAACCCCGGGACCTCGTCCCCGCCTCCGAACGGACTGGACTCCACCCGCCACCAGTCGGGCTGAAGGGTGCTGTCGCCCAGCTCGTCCGCTCTGGCGAGGTGAGGCGGCGAGGGCACGTCGGCGGCCGGGGAGTCGGTCTCCGCGCGCCTGGGCCTCGGCACGATCCGCCGCGGCCGCTTCTCCTCCCCGTCCGGCTGTACGGGCACGGCGGCGGCCGGTGCCTGCGGCGCGCCCCCGGTGGCCCCGGCGGCGGTGACGACCTCGTCCGGGGTGCCCAGGCGGTCGATGATGCGGCGGACGGCGGCGGGACTGTCGACGGGGACCTTGGCGCGGCGCCGGTCAATCTCGTTGCGCAGCTCGGACACGAGCCGCATCCGGGTCGCCGATGGCAACTGCCGCTGCTGGGCCACGTCACCGACGCGGCTCAGATACTCGTAGACGACCTGATCGCTCTCAATACCCACGAAGTCCCCTCCGGGGTCGGAATGTTGAAACCCCGTCGGCACGACGGTACCGCGCCGAAGCGGGCATCCCGGTCCCGCGCAGCCGCGCCCGCAGACGTGCCCAACCGCTAACGTGGGCCGGATGAGCGATCCGGCACCCTCGCCCCGTTCCCTCGCGGAAGCGCTCCGCGCGCGGGACGACGCCTCCCTGGCCGTACTCCTGCGCAGCCGACCCGACCTCATCACCCCGGTGCCGACGGACCTCACGCAGCTCGCGACGAGGGCCGGGACCCGGGCCTCCGTCGTACGTGCGCTGGAGCGGCTCGACCGGTTCGCGCTCCAGACCGCCGAGGCCCTGGCCGTGGCCGCCGACCCGGCGCCGTACGGCGAGCTGCTCGGGCTGATGGCTGGCGACGGCGGTGACCCGGCGGTCGAGGGCGCCCTGCCCCGCGCGGTCGCGCTGCTGCGCGAGCAGGCCCTGATCTGGGGCGACGACGACCGGCTCCGCCTCGTCCGCACGGCCCGCGAGCTGCTCACGCCCACCCCGCAGCACCCGTCCCCGACCGGCCTCGGTCCGACGGTGCGGGAGGCCACCGCGGGCATGTCCCCGGGCCGTATCCAGGAGATCGTCGCCGCCGCCGGGCTGCCCTCCACCCACGACGCCGTCTCCGCGGTGACCGCGCTCACCGGCCTGTTCGGCGACCGGCGGCGGATGTCCGCGCTGCTCGCCGGGGCCCCCGCGGAGTCACTGGACGTCCTCAACCGCCTCGTGTGGGGCCCACCGTACGGGCAGGTCACCGCCGATCCGGCGCCCCGGCTGCGCTGGCTGCTGGACCGCGGACTGCTGCTGCCGACGACGCCGGGGACGGTCGTACTCCCCCGCGAGGTGGCGCTGCATCTGCGCGCGGGCCGTGCGCACCGGGCCACCGAGCCGCTGCCACCCGCCGTGGAGGCCGCGGCCGCGCACCGTCCACAGGTTGTGGACGCGACGGCGGCCGCGGAGGCCTACACGGCGCTGGCGACGGTGGAGGAGCTGCTGAAGGACTGGGACGAGGGCGGCCCGGCGGTGCTGCGGGCGGGCGGGCTCAGCGTCCGTGACCTCAAGCGCACCGCGGTGGCCCTGGACGTCGCCGAACCGGTCGCCGCGTTCTGGGTGGAGCTCGCCTACGCCGCCGGACTGCTCGCCTCCGACGGCGAGGCGGACGAGCGCTACGCCGCGACCCCCGCCTACGACGAGTGGCTGGAGCAGGCCCCGGACCTGCGCTGGGCCCAGCTGGCCCAGGCCTGGCTGACCGCGACCCGGACCGCGGGCGTGGTCGGCGGCCGGGACGCCAAGGACCGCACCCTCTCCGCCCTCGGCCCCGGCCTGGACCGCTCCGCCGCCCCCGAGGTACGGCACCGGGTGCTGACCCTGCTGGCCGGGCTGCCGGAGGGCGCCGCCCCGAGCCCGGAGTCGGTGCTGGCCCGGCTGCGCTGGGAGCGCCCGTTGCGCGGGCCGCAGAAGGAGGCGGGCGACGATCCGCGCGGACAGCTCGCCGAGTGGACGCTGGCGGAGGCCGAGCGGCTCGGGGTGACCGGGCGCGGCGCCCTGTCGGCGCACGGCCGCGCGCTGCTGGGCCTGCCGGAGACGAAGGGCCACGCGCGCGAGGCGGAGCCCACCGGCCCCGGCGACAAGCTCCCCGTCCACCACCACCGCACCCCCGCCGCCGCGCCCCTCTCCCCGCCCGAGCAGGCCACCGCCTCCGCCGCGGCCGCCCGGCTGCTCGCCCCGCTGCTCCCCGAGCCGCTGGACCACGTGCTGCTCCAGGCGGACCTGACCGCGGTGGCCCCCGGACCGCTCCGGCGGCCCCTCGCCGAGATGCTCGGGGTGCTCGCGGACGTGGAGTCCAAGGGCGGCGCCACGGTCTACCGCTTCACGCCCGGCTCGGTGCGCCGCGCCCTTGACTCCGGCCAGGCCGCCTCCGACCTGCACGCCTTCCTCACGGCGCACTCCCGCACGCCGGTGCCACAGCCGCTGACGTACCTGATCGACGACGTGGCCCGTAAGCACGGGCACCTGCGGGTGGGCGCGGCCTCCTCCTACGTCCGCTGCGACGACGAAGCGGTCCTCAACGAGATCCTCGCCGACAAGCGCGCCGCGGGCCTGCGCCTGCGCCGCCTCGCGCCGACCGTGCTGGCCGCGCAGGCCGATCCGGCGACCCTGCTGGACGGCCTGCGCGGGATGGGCTTCGCCCCGGCAGCCGAGTCCGCCGAGGGCGACGTGCTGATCACCCGGGCCCTGGCCCACCGCACCCCGCCGCGCACCGCACCCGAACCGGTCCCCGACGGCCCGCCGATGCCGGACGCGACCCTCCTCTCGGCCGCGATCCGCGCGATCCGCGCGGGCGACATGGCCTCCACGACGCCCCGCAAGTCATCCCCGCCGGCCGGCGGCGAACTCCCCCGCACCAGCTCCGCCGAGACCCTCGCCACCATGCAGGCCGCCGTCCTCACCGGCGAGGCCCTGTGGATCGGCTACGTCAACGCCGAGGGCGCCGCCAGCCAGCGCGTCATCGCCCCGATCCGCGTCGAGGGCGGCTTCGTGACGGCGTACGACCACACCGCGGACGAGGTCCGGACGTATCCCTTGCACAGGGTGACCGGGGTGGCGGAGCTGGCGGACGATTGACGGGGGTGGTGTGATCCACGCCCGCCCGTGATCGGCCGCCCTTCAGGCACACTGGACGTTTGGACCAGTCCGGAGGGATGCGTACGTGAACGGACCGTTGATCGTCCAGTCCGACAAGACCCTGCTCCTGGAAGTCGACCACGAGCAGGCCGACGCATGCCGTCGGGCCATCGCGCCGTTCGCCGAGCTGGAGCGGGCGCCGGAGCACATCCACACCTACCGGGTGACCCCGCTCGGGCTGTGGAACGCGCGTGCCGCCGGGCATGACGCCGAGCAGGTCGTGGACGCGCTCGTGCAGTTCAGCCGGTACCCGGTGCCGCACGCGCTGCTCGTCGACGTCGCCGAGACCATGGACCGGTACGGCAGGCTGACGCTCTCCAAGCACCCCGCGCACGGGCTCGTCCTCACCACCACCGACCGGCCGGTGCTGGAGGAGGTGCTGCGGTCCAAGCGGATCGCGCCGCTGGTCGGGGCCCGGCTCGACCCGGACACGGTCGTCGTCCATCCCTCCGAGCGCGGGCAGATCAAGCAGACGCTGCTGAAGCTGGGCTGGCCGGCCGAGGACCTCGCCGGGTACGTCGACGGCGAGGCGCATCCCATCGAGCTGGCCGAGGACGGCTGGGCGCTGCGCCCGTACCAGAAGCAGGCCGTGGAGAACTTCTGGCACGGCGGGAGCGGAGTGGTCGTCCTGCCCTGTGGCGCGGGGAAGACCCTCGTCGGCGCCGGGTCCATGGCGCAGGCCAAGTCGACCACCCTGATCCTCGTCACCAACACCGTCTCCGCCCGGCAGTGGAAGCACGAGCTGGTGAAGCGGACCTCGCTGACCGAGGACGAGATCGGTGAGTACAGCGGGACGAGGAAGGAGATCCGGCCGGTCACCATCGCCACGTATCAGGTGCTGACGACGCGGCGTAAGGGCGTCTACCCGCACCTTGAGCTGTTCGACTCCCGGGACTGGGGTCTGATCGTCTACGACGAGGTGCATCTGCTGCCCGCGCCGGTCTTCAAGTTCACGGCGGATCTTCAGGCGCGGCGGCGGCTGGGGCTGACGGCGACGCTGGTGCGGGAGGACGGGCGTGAGTCGGACGTGTTCTCGCTCATCGGCCCGAAGCGGTTCGACGCTCCGTGGAAGGAGATCGAGGCGCAGGGCTACATCGCGCCCGCGGACTGTGTCGAGGTGCGGGTGAACCTCACGGACTCCGAGCGGCTCGCCTACGCGACCGCCGAGCAGGAGGAGAAGTACCGCTTCTGCGCCACGACCGCGACCAAGCGGAAGGTGACGGAGGCGCTGGTACGGCGGTTCGCGGGACAGCAGATCCTGGTGATCGGCCAGTACATCGACCAGCTCGACGAACTCGGGGAGCATCTGAACGCCCCGGTCATCAAGGGCGAGACGTCCAACGCCCAGCGCGAGAAGCTCTTCGACGCCTTCCGGGAGGGCGAGATCAGCGTGCTGGTGGTGTCCAAGGTGGCGAACTTCTCGATCGACCTGCCGGAGGCCACGGTCGCCATCCAGGTCTCGGGCACCTTCGGGTCGCGGCAGGAGGAGGCTCAGCGGCTCGGCCGGGTACTGCGGCCGAAGGCCGACGGGCATCAGGCGCACTTCTACTCGGTCGTCGCCCGCGACACGATCGACCAGGACTTCGCCGCCCACCGTCAGCGGTTCCTCGCCGAGCAGGGCTACGCGTACCGGATCGTCGACGCGGACGAGCTGCTGGCGGAGGGCTAAAGCAGGCCCTGGGGAGCTACTTGCGGCGGACGCCGGCTTCCTCGCCGTACTCGCCGAGGATGACCACGTCGAAGGCGGCGCCCACGAAGACCTTCACGGCTCGCAGGGCGTCGCCGATGCGGTGGTGGTGGCTGCCGAGGACCGGACTGGCTCCGGAGGCCGGGGGGCGGCCGGGAGCTGGGGTGATGGTTGCTGCACTCATGTCTCCATGGTTGCTCGCGGGGGGTAAGGAGGGCATCGGTCCCCTGGGCGAATCGGCGGGAGGCCGTCGTACGTCTGTGGGCCGACGCGTACCCCCCGGGGAGGAGGGGCTCGTCCCCTAGGGGATGACGAGGGTCGGCTAAAACCGTTGGCTTCTTCCTCCCCGGCTCACCTAGAATCTCCGCTCTTGCCCGCCTCCCTTCACGGAGCGCCGTCGTCCGGACGGAAACCGGACGGCTTCTCGCAGCGCCGGACCGCGCGCGCCCGACACGTAGGCCAACCGGAGGCACCCCCTTGTCCACGTCCGCCGACGATCCCCTCTCCCGGGAGCGTTCCCACCTCGCCTCCTCCCGTGCCGCGCTGCGTGCCATGCGCGAGGACGTGGAGGCACTCGACATCAAGGACGTCACCGCGAACTGGGTCAACGCCGAGGTGCTGGCCCACCAGATCGACGAGCGGATCAAGGCTCTGGCCGATCTGAGCGACACCCCGCTGTTCTTCGGCCGCCTCGACTATCTGCACGCGCCCGGCGCGGAGCGGTCCGAGGGTGCCGAAGGGGAGCGCTTCTACATCGGGCGTCGGCATGTGCACGACGCGGTCGGCGATCCGATGGTGATCGACTGGCGGGCGCCGGTGTCGCAGCCGTTCTACCGGGCGTCCAAGAAGGACCCGCAGGACGTGGGCCTGCGCCGGCGGTTCGGCTACACCGGCGGGGATCTGACGGCGTACGAGGACGAGCACCTCTCGGACCCGGCGGAGGCGGCGCGGACGAGCAAGCTGCTCCAGCAGGAGATCGAGCGGCCGCGTGTGGGCCCGATGCGGGACATCGTCGCCACGATCCAGCCCGAGCAGGACGAGATCGTACGGTCCGGGCTGGGCGGCACGGTGTGTGTGCAGGGAGGTCCGGGGACCGGGAAGACGGCGGTGGGCCTGCACCGGGTGGCGTATCTGCTGTACGCCCATCGCGAGCGGCTCGCCCGGACCGGGACGCTGGTCATCGGGCCGAACCGGTCCTTCCTGCACTACATCGAGCAGGTCCTGCCCGCGCTCGGCGAGCTGGCGGTGCGGCAGGCCACGGTCGACGACCTGGTCGGGCACGTGGAGGTGCGCGGTACCGATGACGCGGCGGCGGCGATCGTCAAGGGCGACGCTCGGATGGCGGAGGTGTTGCGGCGGGCGCTGTACGCGCATGTGACGCTGCCGACGGAGCCGGTCGTAGTGGTGCGCGGGTCGCGTCGGTGGCGGGTGCCGTCGTACGAACTCACGGACATCGTGCGGGAGTTGCTGGACCGCGAGATCCGTTACGGCGCCGCCCGGGAGGCTCTTCCGCAGCGGATCGCGCATGCGGTGCTGGTGCAGATGGAGCGTTCGGGTGAGGCGCCGGACGACCGGGTGCAGGACGCGGTGGCGCGGAACACTGCCGTGAAGGCGGCCGTGAAGGCGATCTGGCCGGCGGTGGAACCGGCGAAGCTGGTGCTGCGGCTGCTGACGGACGCGGAGTATCTCGCCGAGCACGCGGAGGGCGTGCTGAGCGAGGACGAGCGGAAGACGATCCTGTGGGCAAGGCCGGTGCGGTCGGTGAAGTCGGCGAAGTGGTCGGCGGCGGACGCGGTGCTCATCGACGAGGCGACGGATCTGATCCAGCGGACGCAGTCCTTGGGGCACGTGGTGCTGGACGAGGCGCAGGATCTGTCGCCGATGCAGTACCGGGCGGTGGGGCGGCGCTGTACGACGGGTTCGGCGACGGTGCTGGGAGATCTGGCGCAGGGTACGACGCCGTGGGCGACGCGGAGTTGGGCGGAGGCGCTGTCCCACCTCGGCAAGTCGGACGGCGTGGTGGAGGAGCTGACGGCGGGCTTCCGCGTCCCGACCGACGTCATCACCTACGCGTCCCGGCTGCTCCCGCACATCGCACCGGACCTGACGCCGGTGGAGTCGGTGCGCGAGAACCCCGGCACGTTCGAGGTGCGGCCGGTGTCGGGGACGGCGGATGTGGTCCAGGCATGCGAGGAGCTGCTGCGCAACGAGGGCTCCACGGGCCTGATCGCGGCGGACGCGAAGATCCCCACGCTGGCGGAGGCTCTGACGGAGGCGGGCATCGGCTGCCTCTCCCCCGGCGAGGAGACCACCGCGGAAACCCGCCTGACCCTGGTCCCGGCATCCCTGGCGAAGGGCCTGGAGTACGACTACGTGGTCCTGGACGAACCCCAGGCGGTCATCGACGCCGAACCGGACGAACGCACGGGCCTGCGCCGCCTGTACGTCACCCTGACCCGAGCGGTGTCGGGGTTGATCGTGACGCATGGAGCACCGCTGCCGGAGCAGCTGACGTCCTGACGAAAGCCGGTCCTGCCGAACCGCCGTAGCTGCGGGCAGTCGTGCCGCTGGGGCGGCACGGGTGGGCTGGGGGTCCCCCCTCTGGGGGAGGCACCCCGCTAGCGCGGGTGAGCGCACCCACCCCACCTCAGCCCCAATGGACGGTCAGCCGCCGTCCAGCACGCGCCGCCACTCCGCCACCGCCGCCTCCGACACCGGCGCGGACCAGCCCCCCGGCCGGGCCGCGCCGCCGATGTGGAAGGCGTCGATGCCTGCTGACAGCAGGTAGGGGACGTGGTCCAGGCGCAGGCCGCCGCCTACCAGGATCTGGGGCTCGTAGCCGGGTTCGCCGCCCCGCGCCGCCTCCGCGAGCAGGGTCGGCAGGCCCTCGTCCACTCCCGTCGACGAGCCCGCCGTGAGGTACGCGTCCAGGCCAGGGAGGCCGTCCAGCGACTTGCGCAGCGCGTCGCGGTCCGCCGCTCGGTCGATCGCCCGGTGGAAGGTCCAAGAGGCACCGGCAAGGGCGCCCACAACTCGCTCCACCGCGTCCAGGTCCACCGCCCCCTCCGCGTCCAGGAACCCGAGCACGAACTCCTCCGCCCCAGCCCCCCGCATCTCTTCCGCGGCCGCCACCAGCCGGTCCACGTCCCCGGCCTCGAACCCGTCCGCCAGCCGCAACATCACCCGCGCCGGGATGTCCACCGCGGCACGGATCCCGGCCACGGTCGCGGCCGACGGAGTCAGTCCGTCGGCCGCGATCTCGGTGACCAGTTCGAGGCGGTCCGCGCCTCCGGCCTGGGCGGCGGTCGCGTCCTCGGCGTCGAGGGCGATCACCTCCAGGACTGCACGCTTGCTCATGGGGCCCCATTCGTCTGCGACCAGAGGTCGGCTACAGCTCTACAGATCAAAGCTCTACAGGTCTAGTCCAATTCTGTCCAAGACTACGCCTGCTACACCGGCCCTCATGATCTGGAGGCCCCCAGGCACCCCTCACCCGAAGATGTTCAGCTCCCCCACATCCGCCCCGGCCAGCTCGTACGACACCCCGCTCGCGAGCCGCCGCCCGGAGTACAGCCGTACGAGAGTCGCCGCGTCCCCGATGAAGCGGGCCGGGGTCCGATCCCCGGAATCGGCCCCGAGACGCAGCGGCTCGTCAACGTCATCCAGGTCTGCGTGAAGAGCCAGGTGCCCTCGGGAACGGGTCACGAAGGCCAGCAGCGGAAGCGCGTACGGCAGACCGGGCCCTCTGTACGCCTCCGGCTCGCCCCACGCCTCCCGCACGTCCCCGGCGTGCACCCACTCCCCGAGCGCGACCGCGTCCAGCACCCCGCGCCCCTTCGCCAGCACCGGACCGGCCTCGGTCATCCCGCGTTCCAGCTCGTCGACGATCCGCCCGACCGGCCACTCGGCCCGCTCGGCGATGTCCCGGTCATTGGACTCGGGCGAGAACACCCCCTCCTCGAGCCGCCTCTCCACCACCCGCAACAGCGCGGCCGAACAGTGCGCCAGCACATCCCGCACCGACCAGCCCGGACACGCCTCCACCGCCACCCCGAAGTCCCCCTCGGAGCGCCCCCGCAGCAGCGGCACCAGCGCGTCCCGCTCAACCGTCAGCAGATGTCCCGGCAGTTCCGGATCCCGTACGCGTACGTCAGTCATGGCTCCACGCTAGGCCGTGGGCGAACGCGACGGGCGGGGACAATGGGCGCATGGCCGATCTCGATGCACTGCGCTCCCGTTTCGTCCACGCCCTCGACGGCGCCCGAGACCCCGGCGGGCCCGACGCCGCGGCGTATGCCGAGAACCTGCTCGACCGCTGGCGGGAGCCGCAGCGGCGGTACCACACGGTCGAGCACCTGACCGCGGTCCTCGACCGGATCGACGAGCTCCAGGAGTACGCCGACGACCCGGACGTGGTACGCCTGGCCGCCTGGTTCCATGACGCCGTCTACCTCCCGGACCGCTCCGAGAACGAGGAGCGGTCCGCGCGGCTCGCCGAGCGGGCCCTCGCCGAGGCCGGGGTTCCGGAGGAGAAGGTCGTGCAGGTGGTACGGCTGGTCCGGCTCACCGTCACCCATGACCCCGCCGACAGCGACCGCGACGGGCAAGTCCTGTGCGACGCCGACCTCGCGATCCTGGCCGCGTCGCCCTCCGCGTACGCCGCCTACACCGCCGCCGTCCGCGAGGAGTACCACTTCGTCCCGAGCGACGCCTTCCGCGCGGGCCGGGCCGCGATTCTGCGCCAACTCCTGGATCTGCCCCGGCTGTTCAGGACGCCGTACGGCAGCGAGAAGTGGGAGGCCACGGCCCGTTACAACCTCACGTCCGAACTGGAAATGCTGTCGCTGCCATCTACCCCGTCCGCATAACCTGCCCCCATGCGACACATGGGCGGGGAACGCGTGGCGGAGGCGGTGGCGGGCTCGGTGGCCCTGCTGCGGACGGCGACCGACAGGGACTGGGACGCGGTCAAGGCCGCGCGCTCGCAGTGGAGTTGCCGGGAAGCGGCCCTGCACATCGCCTACGACCTCATCGTCTACGCGAGCCGGCTGGCCGGGCGGGGCAGCACCAGCCACGTCCCCCTGAAGATCGCCCCCGACGACAACGCGGGCAACGAGGGCATCCTCCAGATCATCGAGACCACCGGCACCCTGCTCACCGCCACCATCAACACCACCCCCCGCCACATACGCGCCCACCACCCCCGCCCCTTCTTCACCGCGAACCCCGAGGGCTTCGCCGCCCTGGGTGTCGGCGAGGTGCTGCTGCACACGTACGACATCGCCGAGGCGCTCGGCCTGAGCTACGAACCCCCCACCGAGCTGGCCGAGTTCGCCCTGACCCGGCTCCTGCCGCACATCCAGCCCGGACCCACCCCCTGGAGCACCCTGCTGTGGGCCACCGGCCGCGGCGAACTGCCCGGCCGGGCGCCGGTCACCAACTGGTACTGGATCAACCCCCTGGTCATCCCCGCCGAGCGCCTCGCCCTGGAGAGCCTGACCCCCGCGGCCGCCGCCGACCTCGCCGCGGGCGGCGACGGCGGCTTCGACTGGGTCACCGACGGCCCCTACGACGGCACCCGTGAGGCCTCCGGGATGCTGCTCAAGGCATACGAAGCGGGCGTGCACCGCCCCGAGTTCGGCGTCTTCGTCCTGGTCCGCCACGAGGACGACCGCGCGGTGGGCGCCCTCGGCTTCCACGGCGCCCCCGACGAGGACGGCCGCGTCGAGATCGGCTACGACCTGGCGGAGTCGGCCCGCGGCAACGGCTACCTCACGGAGGCGCTCCGCGCACTGTCCGAGTGGGCGCTGGCCAGGGACGACGTACGGACCCTGTTCGCGACGATCGACCACGACAACCTGAAGTCACAGGCAGTGGTGAACAGGGCGGGCTTCGCCAGGGCGACCGTGGAAGAGGAGCGGGCGATGGGCGAGCGACGGGAGTCGGACGGCCCGCTGCACGTGTACGTGCGGACCGCTTAGGCGCGGCCCTTCGGCCGCCTCAACCCCGTTGCCGTCAACAGCCGTACGACCTCCCGGCTGCTCACCTCGACCGCCCCCGCGGCCACCACATCCGCATACCGGTGGGAGGGTATGTCGTAGTGGTCCCGCTCGAACGCGCGCTGCGGCACACCCAGCCGCCCGGCGAACTCATGCAGCTCGGCGAAAGAGACGTCGCTGATCAGGTGGGACCACATCCGGCCGTGCCCCGGCCAGGTGGGAGGGTCGATGTACACCGTCACGAGGCCGAGCCCGTCGCCCTGCCCAGGGAGCCCACCGACGCCACCTTCACGCCCGCCTGGTGGCAGACCCAGTGCGGATCGGGGCCCAGCTCCGGTTCCACGTCCAGCGCGTGCGGGTCGCCGGAGCCGCAGACCGGGCACAGCGGCCAGCGGCCGTACCGCTCCAGCAGGGCGTCCTGGACGTCCTGCGCGATCAGACCAGCGACGTAGGAGACACCTTCCGGCCACTGCTCCACCCACCACCGCCGCTGCACGACGGACTCCTCGACCAGCGACACCACGTCCGCCTCGGCGACCTGGCCGGCGACGAGATCGGCGAGCACGAGGGCGCGCGCCGCGTGCAACGCCTGCTCCAGGGGGCTGATGGGGAGGCCGGAGGGATCCATGCCCCCATTGTGCGCACTCTTGACCACAACCCCGAAGCGAAAATATCTTTCAACCGTGACCCAGCAAATGAAGGAAACTTTCGCGCACCCCGGCGGCCCGCCTCCCGCCCCCGCCGCCCTCGCGGCGAAGGTGCGCACGCTGGCACCGTCCATGACCCGGTCCATGCAGCGCGTCGCCGAGGCCGTGGCCGGTGACCCGGCCGGCTGCGCGGCGCTCACCGTCACCGGGCTCGCCGAACTGACCGGCACCAGCGAGGCGACCGTCGTACGCACCGCCCGCCTGCTCGGCTACCCCGGCTACCGCGACCTCAGGCTCGCCCTCGCCGGACTCGCCGCCCAGCAGCAGTCCGGCCGCGCGCCCGCCATCACCACCGACATCGCGGTCGACGACCCGATCGCCGACGTCGTCGCCAAACTCGCCTACGACGAGCAGCAGACCCTCGCCGACACCGCCGCCGGACTCGACACCGCCCAGCTCGGCGCCGCCGTCACCGCGCTCGCGGGCGCCCGCAGGGTCGATGTGTACGGCGTCGGCGCGTCCGGCCTGGTCGCCCAGGACCTCACCCAGAAGCTGCTGCGCATAGGGCTGATAGCCCACGCGCACAGCGACCCGCACCTCGCCGTGACCAACGCCGTGCAGCTGCGCGGCGGCGACGTGGCCATCGCGATCACCCACTCCGGCTCGACCGGGGACGTGATCGAGCCGCTGCGGGTGGCCTTCGAGCACGGCGCCACCACCGTGGCCGTCACCGGACGGCCGGACGGGCCCATCGCCCAGTACGCCGACCACGTACTGACCACGTCCACCGCCCGCGAGAGCGAGCTGCGCCCCGCGGCCATGTCGTCCCGGACCGGCCAACTGCTCGTCGTGGACTGTCTGTTCGTGGGCGTCGCCCAGCGCACCTACGAGTCCGCGGCACCCGCCCTGTCGGCGTCCTACGAGGCCCTGGCCCACCGGCACCGGCGATAGAGACCAGTGACATGACACCCGTACGGGGAATGAGCTCATGACCTCCACGTCCGACCCCCGTGATCTGCGCGCCGAGTTGGAGTCCCTCACCACCGAGGCGTTCCGGCCCGACCGCGCCGACATCGACCGGCTGCCCACTCTCGACCTGGCCCGCCTGATGAACGGCGAGGACAGCTCCGTACCGTCCGCCGTGGCCGAGCGGCTGCCGGTGATCGCCGCCGCGATCGACGCCGTGGCGGAGCGCATGGCGCGCGACGGGCGGCTCGTGTACGCGGGCGCGGGCACCGCGGGGCGGCTCGGGGTGCTCGACGCCTCCGAGTGCCCGCCCACCTTCAACACCGACCCGACGCAGGTCGTCGGGCTGATCGCGGGCGGCCCTGCGGCCATGGTGACCTCCGTCGAGAGCGCCGAGGACTCCAAGGAGCTGGCCCGCGCCGACCTCGACGAGCTCAAGCTCACCCCGCTGGACACCGTGGTCGGCGTCTCCGCCTCCGGCCGTACGCCGTACGCGATCGGGGCGGTCGAACACGCCCGCGCGCAGGGCGCGTTGACCATCGGCCTGGCCTGCAACGCGGGCAGCGCCCTCGCGGCCGCCGCCGAGCACGGCATCGAGATCGTGGTCGGCCCCGAACTGCTCACCGGCTCCACCCGGCTGAAGTCCGGCACGGCGCAGAAGCTGGTGCTCAACATGATCTCGACGATCACGATGATCCGGCTCGGGAAGACCTACGGGAACCTGATGGTCGACGTCCGCGCCTCCAACGAGAAGCTGCGGGCCCGCTCCCGCCGGATCGTGGCGCTGGCCACGGGCGCGGACGACGAGGAGATCGAGCGGGCGCTCGCGGCCACGGACGGCGAGGTGAAGAACGCCATCCTGGTGATCGTCACCGGTGTCGACGGCCCGACGGCCGCCCGCCTTCTGGAGGAGTCCGGCGGCCATCTGCGCGCCGCGCTGGCGGCGGCGGGCGGCTGACCGCACGCTCGGGGAGTGACCACCTCGTACGACACCGCGGCCGCGATCCTCCCCCTGGTCGGCGGCCCCGCGAACATCACCTCCGTCGCGCATTGCATGACCCGGCTGCGCCTGGGCCTGGCCGACCGCTCCCTCGTGGACGAGGAGGCGCTGCGGGCGGTGCCCGGGGTGCTCGGGGTGGTCGACGACGACACGTATCAGATCGTGCTGGGGCCGGGGGTGGTCGCACGCGTGACATCGGACTTCGAGGCGCTGCTGACGTCGGCGGGGCAACTGACGGTGAAGGGCGCCGAGTTGAAGGCGGCCCGCAAGGCGCGCAACGCCACCCCGGGCAAGCTGCTCCTGCGCCGCCTCGCCAACATCTTCGTACCGCTCATCCCGGCCCTGATCGGCTGCGGCATCCTGGCCGGGGTCAACGGCCTGCTGCTGAACCTCGGATGGCTCCCCGGCCTGACCCCCGCCCTCACCACCCTCGCCGCCGCCTTCATGTCCCTGATCGCGGTGTTCGTCGGCCACAACACGGCCAAGGAGTTCGGCGGCACCCCCGTGCTGGGCGGGGCCGTCGCGGCGGTCGTGGTGTATCCGGGGGTGGCGAAGGTGACGGCGTTCGGGGTGACCCTCGCCCCCGGCCAGGGCGGGGTGCTCGGCGCACTGACGGCGGCGCTGCTGGGGACGTACGTGGAGAAGTACTGCCGCCGCCGGATGCCGGGCACGCTGGACGTCCTGCTGACCCCCACGCTCACCGTCCTGATCGCGGGCCTCGCCACGCTCTACGGCCTGATGTACGCGGCCGGTGAGATCTCCGCCGCCATCGGCACCGCAGCGAACTGGCTGCTCTCCACGACCGGCGCCTTCGCGGGCCTCGTCCTCGGCGGGCTCTTCCTCCCCCTGGTGATGCTGGGCCTGCACCAGGCCCTGATCCCCATCCACACCACCTTGATCGAACAGCAGGGCCACACCGTCCTGCTCCCCATCCTCGCGATGGCGGGCGCGGGCCAGGTGGGCGCGGCGCTGGCGGTGTACGTCCGGCTGCGCCACGACACCTCGTTGCGTACGACGATCAGGTCCGCGCTCCCGGCCGGGCTGCTGGGAGTGGGCGAGCCGCTGATCTACGGCGTCTCCCTCCCCCTGGGCCGCCCCTTCCTGACGGCCTGTGTGGGCGGCGCTGCGGGCGGCGCCTTCGTGGGCGGCTTCGCGATGCTGGGCGACCAGGTCGGCGCGACGGCGATCGGCCCGTCCGGCTGGGCCCTGTTCCCGCTGCTCGCGGGGAACGGCGGCCTGTGGTGGACGGCCGCCATCTACGCCGGCGGCCTGCTGACGGGCTACGCGGTGGGCTTCGTGACGACGTACGCCTTCGGCCTCAGGAGTCTTCCGTCCCCGTCGCCTGCTGAGTGAGGGCCGACTGTCAGTGGTGTCTGCGAGGGTGTCCGTACCTGGACCGAAGGGGGCACCGTGACAGGGCGGACGGCGCATGGCTGGGACGGCATGAGCTACGAGGGCTGGCAGGACATCGACGACGTACGGCGCCGCCTCGACGCGGGCGCCGATCCGGAGCGGTGGGGCGTCGGGGAGTCCCGGCCGCTGCACCGGGCGGTGGATTTCGGTTCCCCGGAGGTCGTAGCGGAGCTGGCCGGGCGGGTGGCCGACGTGGACGCGCTGGAGCATGGGGTGACCGCGCTGTGGGAGGCGGTCGTCGGCCGCCGTACGGAACATGCGCGTGCCCTGCTCGCCGCCGGGGCGGACCCGGAGTGGGTCGGGTACGGCGGCTGGACACCGGCCCGGCTCAGCCTCGCAGGACCCGAACCGGACCTGTTCCCCGATGTTCGGGGCGCGCTGACGGACGCCGAGCGCGCCGTGGCGGAGGAGGGCCGACGGCTGATATCGGCCCTCGGGGAGTTCTACTACGACGGCCTGGGGCTGGCCTGCGTCGCCGGGATCGACGCCGAGGAGGCGATACGGCGGCTGTCGGCGACCCCTGCGGACCCGGAGTTCCTGGACGAACTGCTGGCGGACCCGCTCGACTTCGACATGGACGAGAGCCTGCGCATCGTCGGCGTGACGACCGTGCCGGGCGGCTGTGTCGTCTCCCAGCCGTGGGGATACGCACCCCAGCAGCCGGTCGTCATGCGGCAGCTGTCCGAGGGCACCCTGGCCTACGGCCTGTACGCCAACCCCAAGAGCGGCAACCAGGGGTGCGTCTGCCGCGACGGCGAGGGCGAGGGCTGGGACCTGCACCCGGGCGGCGGGCCCAACCCGGAGGACAGCCCCGACGATGTCCTGTTCTCGTACGTCTACACCAGCAACGCGGTCGCCTACTGCCTCGCGTACGCCGGTCTGCGCCCGACCGACGCCCGCGCGGTCCTCGGCCCGCCGGACCACTGGGTCGAGTTGCCGGAGCGCGACTACTGGGCGCAATGACAACGGCCCGCCGACCGTCGCGGGAGGACGATCAGCGGGCCGAACCGAGGCCGGACGCTCAGGACTTGGCGGCCGCCTCGGCCGGTGCCGAGGTGCCTTCGCCCGCTGCGGCCGGAGTGGGGGCCGGGCTCCGGCGCGGGATGAAGGAGGCTACCGCGAAGGCGAGGAGGGCCGCTCCGGCGCCGACGGCCAGGACCACCTTGAAGCCGCCCTCGGAGGGCAGGGCGTAGCCACAGAAGTCGGTGGTCATCTGGGCGAGGACGACACCGGCGACGGCGCTCGCCGAGGAGGTGCCGATGGACCGCATCAGGGTGTTGAGGCTGTTCGCGGCGGCCGTCTCGGAGGCGGGCTGAGCAAGGGTGTCGGACATGGAAAGGGCCTCGTCGGCACAGAAGAGCTTGACCGAGGCAACCTTAAGTCAGTTGATTGACTTACATAAAGGGTGCAGATCAGGGGTCCGGGGACGACCCCGGACCCCTGGAGCGTGCGTCAGCTGAGGGAGGTCAGCGAGGACGCGTCGTACGGGGCCAGCTCGGACACCCGGCCGGCCAGGACCTTCTCCGCCCACTGCGGGTCCTGGAGCAGGGCGCGGCCGACGGCGACCAGGTCGAACTCGTCGCGCTCCATGCGGTCCAGGAGGTTGTCCAGGCTGCCGACCGCGGCACCCTCGCCCTGGAACGCCTTGATGAAGTCGCCGTCCAGACCGACCGAGCCGACGGTGATGGCGGGCTTGCCGGTCAGCTTCTTCGTCCAGCCGGCGAGGTTCAGGTCGGAGCCGTCGAACTCGGGGACCCAGTAGCGGCGGGTGGAGGCGTGGAAGGCGTCGACACCGGCCGCGGCGAGCGGGGCGAGGATGGCGTCCAGCTCTTCCGGGGTCTCGGCGAGGCGGGCGTCGTAGGCCTCCTGCTTCCACTGGGAGTAGCGGAAGATGACGGGGAAGTCGGCGGAGACCTTCTCGCGCACGGCGGCCACGATCTCCGCGCCGAACTGGGTGCGGGCGACCGGGTCGCCGCCGTAGGCGTCGGTGCGGCGGTTGGTGCCCGCCCACAGGAACTGGTCGACGAGGTAGCCGTGGGCGCCGTGGATCTCGACGCCGTCGAAGCCGATGCGCTCCGCGGCGGCGGCCGACTCGGCGAACGCGGCGATGACCTCGTCCAGGTCCTGCCGGGTCATGGCCTTGCCGGTGGGCTCGTCGGCGCCGATGCGCAGACCCGAGGGGCCGACGGCGGGGGCGTCGGCGAACGGGGGCTGGCCCTGCTCGCGCACCATTCCGATGTGCCACAGCTGCGGGACGATCGTGCCGCCCGCGGCATGCACCGCGTCGGCGACCTTCGTCCACCCGGCGAGCTGGTCCGCGCCGTGGAAGCGGGGCACCCGGTCGCTCTGACCGGCCGAGTCGTGTCCGACGTACGTGCCCTCGGTGACGATCAGACCGACACCGGCCGCGGCGCGGCGGGCGTAGTACGACACCACGTCCTCGCCCGGGACGCCGCCCGGGGAGAACATCCGGGTCATCGGCGCCATGGCGATGCGGTTGGGGACGGTCAGGCCGTTGATCGAGGTCGGGCGGGAGAGGATCTCGGCGGCGCGCGAGGCGGCCTCGGATGCGGCGACGGTCACGTGGGGGCTCCTTGGGGGTACCGGATGGTATGTGCGCGCGCATTGAACGCACCTCAGCGTCAACCCCGACGCCCCCGCGGCCCATTCCCCCGCATCCGAATCACCGACGTGACCCCGGCAACACCCGGCCCCGAACACGCCCGAGGGCGGCACCCCCTGATCGAAAGGATCGAACAGGAAGTGCCGCCCTCGGCAAGGACGCTGATCAACCGGAGTTGATCAGAAGTCCATGTCACCGCCCGGCATGCCGCCCGGAGCGGCCGCGGCGGCCTTCTCCGGCTTGTCGGCGATGACGGCCTCGGTGGTGAGGAACAGCGCGGCGATGGAGGCGGCGTTCTGAAGCGCGGAACGGGTCACCTTCGCCGGGTCGATGATGCCCTCGGCGATCATGTCGACGTACTCGCCGGTCGCGGCGTTCAGGCCGTGGCCGACCTGGAGACCGCGGACCTTCTCCACGACGACGCCACCCTCGAGACCACCGTTGACGGCGATCTGCTTGAGCGGGGCCTCCAGCGCGAGCTTCACGGCGTTGGCGCCGGTCGCCTCGTCACCCTCGAGCTCCAGCTTCTCGAACACCTGGGAGGCCTGGAGCAGGGCCACGCCACCACCGGCGACGATGCCCTCCTCGACGGCCGCCTTGGCGTTGCGCACGGCGTCCTCGATGCGGTGCTTGCGCTCCTTGAGCTCCACCTCGGTGGCGGCACCGGCCTTGATGACCGCGACACCACCGGCGAGCTTGGCCAGGCGCTCCTGGAGCTTCTCGCGGTCGTAGTCCGAGTCGCTGTTCTCGATCTCGGCGCGGATCTGGTTGACCCGGCCCTGGACCTGCTCCGAGGAGCCGGCGCCGTCGACGATCGTGGTCTCGTCCTTGGTGATGACGACCTTGCGGGCCTTGCCCAGGAGGTCGAGGGTCGTGTTCTCGAGCTTGAGACCGACCTCCTCGGAGATGACCTCGCCGCCGGTGAGGATGGCGATGTCGTTCAGCATCGCCTTGCGGCGGTCGCCGAAGCCCGGGGCCTTGACGGCGACGGACTTGAAGGTGCCGCGGATCTTGTTCACGACCAGGGTCGACAGGGCCTCGCCCTCGACGTCCTCGGCGATGATCAGCAGCGGCTTGCCCGACTGCATGACCTTCTCCAGCAGCGGGAGCAGGTCCTTGACGGAGCCGATCTTGGAGTTGGCGATCAGGATGTACGGGTCGTCCAGGGACGCCTCCATACGCTCCATGTCGGTGGCGAAGTACGCCGAGATGTAGCCCTTGTCGAAGCGCATACCCTCGGTGAGCTCCAGCTCCAGACCGAAGGTCTGGGACTCCTCGACGGTGATGACGCCTTCCTTGCCGACCTTGTCCATGGCCTCGGCGATCAGCTCGCCGATCTGGGTGTCGGCGGCGGAGATGGAGGCCGTGGAGGCGATCTGCTCCTTGGTCTCGACGTCCTTCGCCTGCTCCAGCAGGGCGGCGGAGACGGCCTCGACGGCCTTCTCGATACCGCGCTTCAGGGCCATCGGGTTGGCACCGGCGGCGACGTTGCGCAGGCCCTCGCGGACCAGCGCCTGGGCGAGCACGGTCGCGGTGGTCGTACCGTCACCGGCGACGTCGTCCGTCTTCTTGGCGACTTCCTTGACCAGCTCGGCGCCGATCTTCTCGTACGGGTCCTCCAGCTCGATCTCCTTGGCGATGGACACACCATCGTTGGTGATCGTGGGGGCGCCCCACTTCTTCTCGAGGACGACGTTGCGGCCCTTGGGGCCGAGCGTCACCTTCACGGCGTCCGCGAGCTGGTTCATGCCGCGCTCGAGGCCGCGCCGCGCCTCCTCGTCGAACGCGATGATCTTGGCCATGTGAAGTGGTCCCTCCAGGACTGGGGGTGATTCCTTCGGACCGCGCCCGCGCCCGCGACGGACGGCCTGCCTGCCTCGTGGTTCCTTGCCCCACCCGGCCTGCGGGCCTCACCGACCCGGTCCTTCTTTGTCACTCTCACCTTCAGAGTGCTAACGCCCAATGATTAGCACTCGGCCCATGCGAGTGCAAGCGGCTCTCGGGGATCGGGCGCGCGCCATGGGGCCCCCGGGCACGCGGAAGGGCTCGCACCGAGGGGGGTTGGGTCCCCTTGGTGCGAGCCCTTCAGCAGAAGACGTCGCTTGCGGTTCGTTGGTCGCGCGTTCAGGCAGTGACGCGAACCATGTCGGCCTGCGGGCCTTTCTGGCCCTGCGAGATCTCGAACTCGACCCGCTGGCCCTCTTCCAGGGTGCGGTACCCGTCCATCTGGATCGCGCTGTAGTGGACGAAAACATCCGCACCACCGTCGACCGCGATGAAGCCGTACCCCTTCTCCGCGTTGAACCACTTGACGGTGCCCTGAGCCATGCCTAACTCCCCTATTACTGGCCCTTGCACAGATCCACACTTCGCGGATCCGGGTCAGACCTCACCCCCCACGGTTTGGGGGCGTGCGCCGGAACGCGTCGACCGCGGCTGAATGTATCTGTCCAACTGCCGTCTGCAACAGGTCAATCGGACGAGAATTCTGGACGTGTCCGGTCCGGAATGTAGTGAGAATTCGCCCGAATTCAGGGCAAGTCGGGCCCCACATAAGGCGTAGAAGGCGCAAAAGGCACGCACACTTTGGCTACTTCTTGTCGCATGAGGAGCCGGTACTCATATGCTTCCGGCATACGGGGAGAAGCGCGTTCCCCAACTCTACAGGGCTCAACCATGCAGAATTGCCCCCTCCGTTTGTCTTACGGAGAGGGCAATTCTGTGAACTCTCGGTGACGCACCTTACCGAAGGTAACGATCAGCCGCCGGCGACGGCCGGAATGATGGAAACGCCGGCCCCGTCGGGCGTCGCCGTCTCCAGCCCCTGCTCGAACCGGACGTCATCGTCATTGACGTAGACATTGACGAACCGCCGCAGCTTGCCCTGGTCGTCGAGAACCCGGGCGGCGATACCCGTGTGGTTCTTCTCCAGGTCAGCGATGACCTCGGCGAGAGTGCCGCCTTCGGCGGCGACCTCGGCGGCACCACCGGTGTAGGTGCGCAGGATGGTGGGGATGCGGACGGTGACGCTCACAGTGAAAACCTCCGGAAGGGAAACGAACCTAGGGGCACGGGGCTGTGTTCGATTTGCGGCTACCGCCGCGTGGGCGCGACCGGCCCCCACCGGCCCGCAGACGACGACGGCTAAACGAGCCCGGCCTCGCGGAACGAATCCAGGCTAGGACGAATCGTGGCCGTGAGCCCCGTGCCGGCCACCGCGTCAAGGGTCTTGAGCCCATCGCCCGTGTTCAGGACGACGGTCGTCTTCGTGGGGTCGAGGACGCCGTTCTCGATGAGCTTCTTCGTGACGCCCACCGTCACACCACCGGCGGTCTCCGCGAAGATGCCCTCGGTCCGGGCGAGGAGCTTGATCGCGTCGACGACCTGCTCGTCCGTCACGTCCTCCACCGCACCACCCGTACGACGGGCGATGTCCAGGACGTACGGCCCGTCCGCCGGGTTGCCGATGGCCAGCGACTTGGCGATGGTGTTCGGCTTCTGCGGGCGGACGACGTCGTGGCCCTCCTTGAAGGCCACCGACACCGGCGAGCACCCCTCGGCCTGCGCACCGAAGATCTTGTACGGCTTGTCCTCGACGAGCCCGAGCTTGATCAGCTCCTGGAGCCCCTTGTCGATCTTCGTGAGCTGCGAGCCGGAGGCGATCGGCACGACCAGCTGGTCGGGGAGCTGCCAGCCGAGCTGCTCGCAGATCTCGTACGCCAGGGTCTTGGACCCCTCCGCGTAGTACGGCCGCAGGTTGACGTTGACGAAGCCCCAGCCCTCGCCGGCCGGGTCGCCGATCAGCTCGGAGCAGAAGCGGTTCACATCGTCGTAGTTGCCCTCGATGCCGACGAGCTCACCGCCGTAGACCGCGGCCATGACGACCTTGCCCTGCTCCAGGTCGTGCGGGATGAACACGCAGGAGCGGAAGCCCGCGCGGGCGGCGGCGGCGCCGACGGCACCGGCCAGGTTGCCCGTGGAGGAGCAGGAGAGCGTGGTGAAGCCGAAGGCGCGCGCGGCCTCGATCGCCTGGGCGACGACCCGGTCCTTGAAGGAGTGCGTCGGGTTGCCGGAGTCGTCCTTCACATACAAACCGCCGGTCACGCCGAGCTCGCGGGCCAGGTTGTCGGCCTTGACGAGCTGGGTCCAGCCGGGGTTGATGTTGGGCTTGTCGGCCACGTCCGCGGGGACGGGCAGCAGCGGCGCGTACCGCCAGATGTTCGCGGGACCCGCTTCGATGCGCTTACGGAGTTCCTCGGTGTCGTAGGCCGAGAAGTCGTAGGCGATCTCCAGCGGGCCGAAACACTCCTCGCACGCGAAGACCGGGCCGAGAGGCACGCGGTGACCGCATTCGCGGCAGCTCAGGGCGGCGGCGGGACCCAGGTCGATGGTGGGATTTCCGGTGTTTGCGACAGTCTGCACAGCCATGTGAGGCGAGGCCCTTTCTCCTCATCTTCCTCACGACGCATCTCGCCGTGAGACGGATTTGGCACCTTCCCTAGCCGGGAGCCTCGCGTGAACGAGAGCCGACTGGAGGGTTGCCGGGGCTTCATCGGGCCGTATCCCTCTGCCCCTCTGGATGAGCGGTATGAAGTTGTGAACGTCGGGCCATCCCGGACATGCGATGGTCATCCGCGTTGTTCAAGACTGTAACCGACGACCTGGACAGTTGAGATAGTCGTCCGAACCGCGAGACGACAGTATCCATAGCCGCTTCCAGCGGCGGGCACGCAGAGGAGCCGCGCACTGTGCTGAACGAAGTCGAGCGCTGGCTGACCACCCGCTCCTGGTCGGTGACCGACCGACCGCTCCACCAGATCCTGGCGGCCAAGCAGCGCACCGGCCAGACGGTCTCCGTCGTGCTGCCCGCGCTCAACGAGGAGGAGACGGTCGGGGACATCGTCGCGGTGATCCGGCACGACCTGATGCAGCAGGTGCCGCTGGTCGACGAGATCGTGGTCGTCGACTCCGGTTCCACCGACCGGACCTCCGAGGTCGCCGCCGCGGCCGGGGCGACGGTGGTGCACCGGGACGCGATCCTGCCGCGGATCCCTGCGGTGCCCGGCAAGGGCGAGGTGCTGTGGCGCTCGCTGCTGGTCACCCGGGGCGACATCGTCTGTTTCATCGACGCGGACCTGAAGGAGTTCTCCTCGGACTTCGTCTCCGGCATCGTCGGCCCGCTGCTCACCGACCCCGGGGTGGACCTGGTCAAGGCGATGTACGACCGTCCGCTCGGCGGGGCGGCCGGGCAGGGCGGCCGGGTCACCGAGCTGATGGCCCGCCCGCTGCTGAACATGCACTGGCCGCAGCTGGCCGGGTTCGTCCAGCCGCTCGGCGGGGAGTACGCGGCCCGCCGCTCCCTGCTGGAACAGCTCCCCTTCCCGGTCGGCTACGGCGTGGAGCTCGGCATGCTGATCGACGCGCTGCACCTGGTGGGCCTGGACGCGCTGGCCCAGGTGGACGTGGGGGTGCGCAAGCACCGGCACCAGGACGGGCAGGCGCTCGGCCGGATGTCCGCCGCGATCTACCGCACGGCCCAGCTCCGGCTGGCCCGCGGGCATCTGGTCCGCCCCGCGCTGACCCAGTTCGAGCGCGGCGAGGACGGTTTCGAGCCGCGGACGTACTCGGTGGACACCGAGGAGCGGCCGCCGATGGCGGAGATCTCGGAGTACGCCTCCCGCAAGGTGGCGTAAGCCACGTCCCGTCCGGCCGCTCGTACGTTTGAGCGTTTACGGCACGGGCTAAGTTGGAGCACATGGCTTCCACCTACGGTGCCGCCCAGGTGTTGGTCGCGTCGAACCGCGGCCCCGTCTCCTACGAGGTCGAGGAGGACGGTTCGCTGCGCGCCAAGCGCGGGGGCGGCGGACTGGTCTCGGGTCTCTCGGCAATCGGCCCGGACGCCGGCGCCCTGTGGGTCTGCTCGGCGCTCTCCGACGGCGACCGCGAGGCGGTACGGCGCGGGGTCGGCGAGGACGGCGTGCGGATGCTGCCGATTCCGGCCGAGGTGCACGCGGACGCGTACAACGGCGTCGCCAACTCCGTGCTGTGGTTCGTGCACCACATGCTGTACCAGACGCCGCTGGAGCCGGTGTTCGACGCGGGTTTCCGGCGGCAGTGGGAGAACTACGTCCGCTACAACCGGGCCTTCGCCGAGGCGCTGGCCGACGAGGCGGCCGAGGGTGCGGCGGTCCTGGTGCAGGACTACCACCTGACGCTGGTGCCGGGCCTGCTCCGCAAGCTCCGCCCCGATCTGCGCATCGGCCACTTCTCGCACACCCCGTGGGCCCCGGTGGACTACTTCCGCCTGCTGCCCGACCAGGTGGCGCGCGAGGTGCTGGAGGGCATGCTCGGCGCCGACCGGCTCGGCTTCCTCACCCGGCGCTGGGCGGACGCGTTCACCGCCTGCTGCACCGAGCTGACGGACGGGCTCGGGGACACCGAGGTCGGCGTGCACGGCCTCGGGGCCGACGCCGAGTTCCTGCGCGCCCGCTCGCACGAGGCGGACGTCGAGGAGCGGATCACCGGGCTGCGGGCGGAGATCGGGACCGGGCCCTCCGGGGCGGCCCGGAAGACGATCGTCCGGGTCGACCGGACCGAGCTGTCGAAGAACATCGTGCGCGGACTGCTGGCGTACCGGCAGCTCCTCGACGACCGTCCCGAGTGGCGCGAGCGGGTCGTGCACGTGGCCTTCGCCTACCCCTCCCGGCAGGACCTCGCCGTCTACCGGGACTACACGGCCGAGGTCCAGCGGCTCGCCGACGAGATCAACTCCCAGTACGGGACGCCTGGTTGGACCCCGGTCGTGCTGCACGTCAAGGACGACTTCGCGCGGTCCCTGGCCGCGTACCGGCTCGCCGACGTGGCCCTGGTCAACCCGGTCCGGGACGGGATGAACCTGGTCGCCAAGGAGGTGCCGGTCGTCTCCGACGAGGGGTGCGCGCTGGTGCTGTCCCGGGAGGCGGGGGCGTACGAGGAGCTGGGCGAGGACGCGCTCGTGGTGAACCCCTACGACGTGCTGGAGACCGCGAACGCCCTGCACGAGGCGCTCACCATGGCCCCCGACGAGCGGGCGGAGCGCACCAAGCGCCTGTCGGCGGCGGCGACGGCCCTCCCGCCGTCCCAGTGGTTCCTGGACCAGCTGAGGGCACTGACCGGCGCCTGACCCCGCCGCTACAGCCGGTCCGCCAGCGCGCTGAGCAGGCCCGCCACGCCCTGTGGGCCCCCCACCACCACATCCGACTTCTCGGCCAGTTCCGGGACCTCGTCGCTGCCGCTGCACACCAGCAGGCCGGGGGTGCCGTCCAGGCGGAGCTTCTCCACGGCCGCGTAGGCGGGGAGGTCGCCGAGGTCGTCACCGGCGTAGAGGACCGAGCCGGCGTCGATCTCGCGGATGTAGTCCAGCAGGGCGACGCCCTTGTCCATGCCGGGCGGGCGCAGCTCAAGGACCATGCGTCCCGGTTCGACGATCAGGCCGTGGCGGGCGGCGAGTTCGCCGAGCGGTGCCCGCAGCGCCTCGAACGCGGCCTGCGGATCGGCGGCGCGCCTGGTGTGCACGGCGACCGCCCGGCCCTTCTCCTCGATCCAGGTGCCGTGCCAGGCGCCGACGCCGTCGAGGACGCCGGGCAGCTCGGCGCGGACCGCGGCGACCCCGGGGTCGGGCGCGGGCGCGGAGACCGTGCCGGTGACGGCGTCCCAGCGCTCGGCGCCGTAGTGGCCGAGGACGACGAGGTGCTCCAGGCCGGGGACACCGGCGAATCCGCCGTAGCGGACCGCGACGCCGGCCGGGCGTCCGGTGACCACCGCGACGGCGGCCACCTTCGGCGCGAGCGCGGCGAGCGCGGGCACCGCGTCCGGGTGGGCGCGGGCCTGCTCGGGGTCCGGGACGATCGGTGCGAGCGTCCCGTCGAAGTCGAGCGCGATCACCGCGCGCGCGGGGTCGGCGAGAATCGCGTCGAGTCCGGCCCGCCCGGCGGGGGTGGCAGGGTCCGGCAAGGGGGTCGAGTCCGTGTGGCTGCCCATACGACGGACCTTATCCAGCTACAGCCCCGCCGGTCAGCAGGGCGGGAAAGCTGCGCCCGCGGGTTGGCCGGGCGTCATCTCTCCGCCCTCCGGGACTCGCGTATCCGGCGCAGTCTGTTCACTGTCACCGGGTCGTGGGCGAGGGCCCGCTGGTCGTCGAGGAGGGCGTTGAGGAGCTGGTAGTAGCGGACGGGGGCCAGGCCCAGCTCCTCGCGTATCGCCCGCTCCTTCGCTCCGGGGCCCGGGAAGCCGCGGCGCTCCAGGGCCAGGACGGCCTGTTCCCCGGGGTTCAGCGGTTCCTGTTCCATGCGAGCACCGTAGCTCCCGGCACTGACAGTCGGGGCTACTCCGCGCTCTCCTCGGTCGCCGCCGTCGCCTGGAGCTCGCGCAGCACCGTGGCCGGGTCACCGCCGTACGAGACCGCCCGGCCGATCTTCTGCTTGATCGCCGCGTTGACCGCGGCCCAGGAGGTGCGGCCCACCGGATAGAGCTCGGAGGTGGGGAGCGCGTCCAGGAAGGGCTTCAGGTCCGCGTCCTCCTTCGCCACGCTCATGGTGTCCCAGACCGGACTCGTCACGGGCAGCAGGTCGTACTCGCGGGAGAAGGCGAGCACGTTCTCGTCGTCGTAGACGAAGTCCAGGAAGTCGCCGATCTCCTCGGCGTGGCCGTTCTGCTTGAACGCCATCATCCAGTCGGCGACGCCCATGGAGATCCGGCTCGGCCCCTCGATGCCCGGCATCGGCACCATGCCGAACTTCACGCCCTTCGCGGCGGCCGCCTTCATCAGCGTGGGGTGCCCGTTGAGCATGCCGACGTCGCCGTCGGTGAACGCCTCGAAGGCGTCCGCGCGGTTGAGCGACTTGGGCGCGACCGGCCCGACGAGGTCCTCGCCGACCAGCTCGGACTTCAGCCAGTCGAACGTCTCGACGTTCTCGTCGGAGTCCAGGACGTAGGTGCCCGTGTTGGGGTCGGTGTAGCCGCCCCGGCCGCTGAGCAGCCACTGCATGGTCTCGGCCTGCGCCTCCTCGGGACCGAGCGGCAGGGCGTAGGGGAACTTCACCCCGTTCGCCTTCAGCGCCTCGGCGGCCGCGACCAGTTCCTGCCAGGTCTGCGGGGCCTCGAAGCCGGCCTCGGCGAAGAGGGACTTGTTGTAGAAGAGCAGCCGCGTGGAGGAGGCGAAGGGCAGCCCGTACTGCGCCCCGTTCACCGCGCCCGCGGCGGCGAGCTGCGGGAGGAAGTCGGCCTGGGTGGTGATGGAGAGCAGCTCGCTGGCGGAGTACAGCTTGTCCGCCTTCGCGTAGTCGGCGTATGCCCCGATCTGCGCCAGGTCGGGCGCCTCACCCGCGTCGACCAGCTCCTTGACCTTGCGGTCGACGTCGGTCCAGGAGTAGACGCTGACCTCGACGGTGACGTCCGGGTGGTCCTTCTCGTACTCCTCGACCAGGGAGTTCCAGTACTTCTCGGAGCTGTTCGCCGCGCTGTCGCCGTAGTCCGCGGCGACGAGTCGCAGCGTGACCTCGTCCGATCCCCCGGTCAGCCCGCAGCCGCCCAGGACCGCTGTCATGCCCAGTGCGGACACCACCGCAATCGTTCCCGTCCTACGCCGCCGCATAAATCCCAGCCCCATTGACCCGTCGCGAAAATTTTCGAAGCAAACCATAAGGTCTACACCACGTAGTGGACTAGACCTCTCACAGGTATAAGGGTCACACTGTCCCCCGTGAGACATGTCATCGCCCTCGACGTGGGCGGCACCGGTATGAAGGCCGCCCTGGTCGGGGCGGACGGCGCGCTGCTGCACCAGGCCCGACGGCCGACCGGACGCGAGCGCGGCCCCGACGCGGTCGTCGCGAACATCCTCGACTTCGCCGCCGAGCTGAGCGCCCACGGCACGAAGACCCTGGGCGAACCCGCCGCCGCGGCCGGCGTCGCCGTCCCCGGCATCGTCGACGAGGCGGCCGGCATCGCCGCCTACTCCGCCAACCTGGGCTGGCGCGACGTACCCCTGCGCGAGCTGATCCGCACCGAGCTGGGCATCCCGGCCGCCCTCGGCCACGACGTGCGCACCGGCGGCCTCGCCGAGGGCCGGGTCGGCGCGGGCAAGGGCGCGGACCGGTTCCTGTTCGTGGCGCTGGGCACCGGCATCGCGGGCGCGATCGGGGTGGACGGCCGGGTGGAGGCCGGGGCGCACGGTTTCGCGGGCGAGATCGGCCATGTCGTCGTACGCCCCGGCGGCCCGCCCTGCCCCTGCGGCCAGCGCGGCTGCCTGGAGCGGCTGGCGTCCGCGGCGGCGGTCAGCGAGGCGTGGGCGGCGGCGAGCGGCGACCCTTCGGCGGACGCCGCGGACTGCGCGAAGGCCGTCACGTCCGGCGACCCGAACGCCGTACGAGTCTGGCAGCACGCCATCGACGCCCTCGCCGACGGCCTGGTCACGGCCCTCACCCTGCTGGACCCGCGCACCCTGATCATCGGTGGCGGCCTCGCCGAGGCGGGGGAAACCTTGTTCACACCACTGCGGGACGCCGTCCGGCAGAGGGTCACGTTCCAGAAGCTGCCGACGATCGTTCCGGCGGTGCTGGGGGACGCGGCGGGCTGTCTGGGAGCGGGCCTACTGGCCTGGGACCTGCTGACCACTACAACTCGGATCCAGGAGGAAACGACCTGATGGCAACTCCCTCAGGGGCGCGGGGAACTGCGCGACCAGCCCCCACCGGCCCGCAGACGGTCCTCAAGGGCGCTCGCGTAGCACTTCCCACAGGAGTCGTGGACGAAGGCCAAGTGGTCTTCGAGGGCGACCGCATCATCGCGAGCGCTCACGAGAACGCCCAGGTCATCGACGTAACCGGCCACTACGTAGTACCCGGCTTCGTGGACATCCACAACCACGGCGGCGGCGGAGCCTCCTTCACCTCGGGCACCGTCGACGAAGTACTCCGCGGCATCGACACCCACCGCCGGCACGGCACGACAACCCTCGTCGCCTCCACCGTCACCGGCGACATGGACTTCCTCGCCCAGCGCGCCGGCCTGCTCTCCGAACTCGCCGAACAGGGCGACATCGCCGGGATCCACTTCGAGGGCCCGTTCATCTCCCCCTGCCGCAAGGGCGCGCACTCCGAGGAGCTGCTGCGCGACCCCGACCCCGCCGACGTCCGCAAGCTGATCGACGCCGCCCGCGGCCAGGCCCGGATGGTCACGCTGGCCACCGAACTCCCCGGCGGCATCGACTCCGTACGGCTGCTCGCCGAACACGGCGTCATCGCGGCGATCGGGCACACGGACGCGACGTACGAGCAGACCGTCGAGGCGATCGACGCGGGCGCCACCGTGGCGACGCACCTGTTCAACGCGATGCCCACGCTCGGCCACCGCGCCCCGGGACCGATCGCGGCGCTGCTGGAGGACGACCGGATCACCGTCGAGCTGATCAACGACGGCACCCATCTGCACCCCGCCTCCCTCCAGCTGGCGTTCCATCACGCGGGCGCCGAGAGGGTCGCGTTCATCACCGACGCGATGGACGCGGCCGGCTTCGGTGACGGCCGCTACATGCTCGGCCCGCTGGAGGTCGAGGTCGCCGACGGCGTCGCCCGCCTGGTGGAGGGCGGCTCGATCGCGGGCTCCACCCTCACCCTGGACCGCGCCTTCAAGCGCGCGGTGACCATCGACGGGCTGTCCGTCTCGGACGCGGTGACGGCCCTGTCCGCCAACCCGGCCCGGCTGTTGGGGATGTCCGACACGATCGGTTCCCTGGAGCCCGGCAAGTACGCCGACCTGGTGCTTCTGGACTCCGCCTTCGACCTCAAGGGCGTGCTGCGCCGGGGGGAATGGGTGGTCGATCCCCAACTGGGCTGATCCGTCCGGCCATAGCGCGACGGCGGCCGATCCCAGGGCTGGGACGGCCGCCGTCTGTTTGGCATGATCAGGACCGGAAGAGAAGGCACCACTTTTCGGGGGGAGGTCGGTCCAGGTGATCCTCACGGTCACGCTGAACACCGCTCTCGACATCACCTATCGCGTACGGGCGCTCAGCCCGCACGCCTCCCACCGGGTCTCCGAGGTCCTCGAACGCCCCGGCGGCAAGGGCCTGAACGTGGCCCGGGTCCTGGCAGCCCTCGGCCACGAGGTGACCACCACCGGCTTCGCGGGCGGCGCCACGGGCCGGGTCGTACGCGATCTGCTCACCGCCACCGACGGGGTGCGGGACGCCCTCGTCCCGCTCGGCACCGGCGCCACCCGCCGCACGATCGCGGTCGTCGACGACCTCACCGGCGACACGACCCAGCTCAACGAACCGGGCCCGCTGGTCACCCCCACCGAGTGGGCCGCCTTCCAGGAGTCCTACGCCGCCCTGCTCCCGTCCGCCGACGCGGTCGCCCTGTGCGGCAGCCTCCCGCCGGGTGTCCCGGTGGGCGCGTACGCCGGGCTGGTCCGCGCGGCACGCACCGCGGGCGTCCCCGTCCTGCTGGACACCAGCGGCGAACCCCTGCGCCGCGCCATCGCGGCCCGCCCCGACCTCGTCAAGCCCAACGCCGACGAGCTGGCCGAACTCACGGGCTCCCACGAGCCGTTGCGGGCCACCCAGGACGCGCGCCGGCGCGGGGCGCACACGGTGGTCGCCTCCCTGGGCGCCGAGGGCCTGCTGGCGCACACCCCGGAGGGCCGCTGGCGCGCCGCCCCGCCCCGCACCCTGCGCGGCAACCCGACCGGCGCCGGCGACGCGGCGGTCGCGGGCCTGCTGTCGGGCCTGATCGAAAACCTGCCCTGGCCGGCCCGCCTGGCCCGCGCGGCAGCCCTGTCGGCGGCGAGCGTCCTGGCGCCGGTGGCGGGGGAGTTCGACCGGCGGGTGTACGAGGAGCTGCTGGGGCGGGTGGCGGTGACGGGGGAGGTCAGCGCGGCCTGACTACTCCTTGACCTGGCCTGCCTTGATCCACAGCTGGTCGAGCAGGACATCGCACTTGTCGCCGTTGGCGCAGGAGATCGCGATGGTGTTGGTGCCCTTGTTGAGGGTCGGCCACGCGTAAGTGGTCGTCCAGCCCTTGGCGAAGTCGCCCTCCGGGGCACGCGCGTAGTTCTCCAGGCTGAGCTTGCTGCCGAACTCCTTGCCGTTGACGGTGAGCGTCATCGACTGGTCCTTGCCTGGGACGCTGAAGCGCGTGAACACCGTGTAGGCGCCGTCCTCGGGAATGCCGTCCACCGTCCAGGTGACCGAGCTGCCGACCGCGTTGAGGCCGCCGACGTACACGCCCCCGCTCGACTGGGCACCCTGGATGTCCGTGGCCAGCGCGGCCGTACCGCCGAGCCGCAGCGCCTTCGCGTCCGCCGCCGGGAGCTCCTTCTCCTCCTCGTCGGCGCTGCTGTCCTGCGAAGGCGTCGGATCCTTTTTCTCGCCCTGGGTCGGCGTCGAGCCGGCCTGGTCGTCCTTGTCGCCCTTGCCGTCGTCGCCGCCCGCCATCGCCACGGCGATGCCGATCACGACCGCCGCGACCACCGCGATGGCCCCGATCAGCAGCCCCTTGGTGTTGGGCCCGCGCCCACGGCCGTTGCCACCGCCGTACGCCGGAGCCTGCTGGGTGGACGGAGCGCCGCCCGGGAGGGTCTCCGGAGCCGCGTAGTGGGCGCTCGGCTGGCCGTAGGTGCCCTGCTGCTGCGGCACCTGGCCGTAGGCCGCCGTCGGCGCCTGCTGGCCGTACTGCCGCTGACCGACCGAGCGCACCCGGTTCACCGAGTTCGGGTAGCCGTAGCCCCCGGACGGCGGCTGGGCGCCATTGGCCTGCCCGTCGGCGTAGAGGTAGCCGAACGGGTCGTCGTCCTCGGGCGTATTGGCGCCGTTGTTGCCGGACGTCATCCCTTGGTCTCCTCACCAGGTGCGGGCGGATTCGGTACGTGTGACGAAGGGCGAGCCTACCCGCTCTGGCACGCCCGAACGGGTGACTCGGACCGCATCAGCTCGCTGACCTGGGGATCAACCCGCACGTCTGTGCTGTTTGGGACGAGATCGTTTCTCTACGTACATCCGCTCGTCGGCCGACTTCAGCACCTCGTCCGCGGTCATGCCGCAGTGCGCCCACCCGATGCCGAAACTGGCGCCCACCCGCATGGCCCGTCCGTCGACCCGGATCGGCTGGATGATCTCGTTGCGCAGCCGTACGGCGAGGTCCTGGGCGTCGGCCCGGCCGAGCCCGTCGGCCAGCACCACGAACTCGTCGCCGCCGAGCCGGGCCACCGTGTCGCCGTCCCGGACGCCCCGGGTGAGCCGGCGGGCCACCTCGATGAGGACCGCGTCGCCCGCGTTGTGCCCGAACCGGTCGTTGATCGACTTGAAGCCGTCGAGGTCGCAGAAGAGCACCGCGAGCCCCTTGGTGCCGTCGTCACGCTCACTCTCAGGGGCGACGGTGTGCACATGGTGGTCGTAGCCGTCGAGGCTGTCGGTGCCGGGGCGAAAGTCGAAGCCGTGGCCGTTGACGTCGTAGGCGGGGTGGCCGTAGGCCGCGTCCAGGGACTCCAGGGCGCCGGCGGTGGGGCGCGTACAGAGCCGGGAGGAGAGCCGGGCGCGCAGCTCGGCGGAGTTCGGCAGACCGGTCAGGGAGTCGTGGGAGGCGCGGTGGGCGAGCTGGAGCTCACGCCGCTTGCGCTCCTCTATGTCCTCGACGTGGGTGAGGAGAAAACGGGGGCCGTCGGCGGCGTCGGCGACCACGCTGTTACGCAGGGACACCCAGACGTAGGTGCCGTCCCGGCGGCCGAGCCTGAGCTCCGCGCGGCCGCCCTCCGCCGACGTCCGCAGCAGGGTGCCGATGTCCTCGGGGTGGACGAGGTCGGAGAAGGAGTAGCGGCGCATCGCGGAGGCGGGGCGGCCGAGCAGTCGGCACAGGGCGTCGTTGGTGCGCAGGATGCGGCCGTGCTGGTCGCCGCCCATCTCGGCGATTGCCATACCGGAGGGGGCGTACTCGAAGGCCTGCCTGAAGCTCTCCTCGCTGGCCCGCAGCGCCTGCTGCTCGCGCTCCAGGCGGACCAGGGCGCGCTGCATGTTGGCGCGCAGGCGGGCGTTGCTGATCGCGATGGCGGCCTGGAACGCGTACATCTGGAGGGCCTCGCGCCCCCACGCGCCCGGCAGCCGGCCGTTGCGCGGCCGGTCCACGGACAGGACGCCGATCAGCTCGCCGCTCCCGCCGCCGTGCACGCCCGGCGTGTACATGGGGGCGAAGAGGCGGTCCGACGGGTGCCACTCGTCCTCGAAGCGGGGCGCGGGACCGTCGGTGTACCACTGCGGGACGTCGTCGTCGTCGAGGACCCAGCCCTCGGTGTGCGGGATGAATCTGAGGTCGCCCCAGGCCTCGCCCATGCTCAGCCGGCGCTCCCAGGACTCGCGCGAGCCGGTCCGGCCGGTGATCAACGCCTCCGCGGCGGGGTTGCCGGCGAGCGCGGCGACGACGAGGTCGCCGTCCTGCCGGACCAGGTTGACGGCGGCCAGCTCGTAGCCGAGGCCGGTGACGACGCCGTCGGCGACGGTCTGAAGCGTGTCCGCCAGGCTGCGCGCGGTGTTCATGTCCGCCATGACCTGGTGCAGTTGCCGCAGAGTCGCAAGACGGACGTACGGCTCCGACTCGGTCTCCATGCTCGCCCTCCCCCCGAGACCTCGCAGCGAATCAAGGGTTCTCATCGGCGTATCGATTGCGTCAGCTTCCCCGCCACTGAATCACAGCGCGCTGCTCACTCGGTACACAGGGTCAACAATTATCGGCCCTTGTGACTCAAGTCACAGCTAAAGATGAACAATTGAGTGGGATTTCTGTGTTTCTCCTATGCGTTTACTGAACGCAAAGTTTCGATGTCCGCAGATGTGACGGCAACGCTCCGTCGAAGGTCCTAGGACCGTACTCGGCCCCGGGCCCGATGCGACCCCCACGCACCGGAGATTAGCGTTTCCGGCGTGCCGAAGACTCCCTCCGCCCCGCCCGCCCCGATCACCGCCCCGCCTCGCGCCGGGCATGCTGAGGGGGTGAGCAACGACGAGTTCCGTGCCGCCATGTCCCGGCTGGCCGCGGGCGTGGTCCTGGTGACCGCCTTCGAACCCCCGCTCGCCCCGGACGGCCCCAAGGGCGAGGACGTGGGCATGACGGCGACGGCGTTCCTGTCGGTCTCCCTGGACCCGCCCCTGGTGCTGGTCAGCCTGCGCAACGGCGCACGCATGGACGACCTGCTCGACGAGCAGCCCCTGTGGGCGGTCTCGGTGCTGTCCGAGAGCCAGCGGCACATCGCCGGCCGCTTCGCCATGAAGGGCCGCATCAGCGACCGCCTCCTCTTCGAGGACATCCCGTACGTCCGCGGCGAGGCGACCGGCGCCGCGCTGGTGGGCGGCGCGCTGGCGCAGTTGGAGTGCCGGACCGAGCAGCGCATGGTGGCGGGCGACCACACGCTGGTCGTCGGCCGTGTCCTGACGGCGAGGGTGCCGAGCGCGGAGGGCGGTCCACTGATGTATTTCCGCGGTCGCTATCGCCAATTGGGCTGAGCGGGAATTCAAGTGACGGACGGTGAACTCGCCTCCTAGGGTGCGCGCATGACGATCACCGCCACTGGCCCCCGCCTCGAAACGCTGACGCCGAAAAATATCGAGGCCGCGCTCGGCATCCGGATACGCCCGGACCAGGAACACGCGGTCGAGCCGGTGGCGCACTCGCTCGCCGAGGCCTACGTGTGGCCCGGGGTCGCCTGGCCGCGCCTGATCGTCGACGACGGCCGTCCGGTCGGCTTCCTGATGGCCTTCCTCGACATCGACTGGCACGGCGACGGCACCGTCCACCGCTCCGGCCTGTGGCGCCTCAACATCGCGGCGGACGAACAGGGCCGCGGCTACGGCCGCTTCGCGGTCGAGTCGGTCGCGGCGGAACTCCGCACCCGGGGCACGAAGGAGCTGTACGTCACCTGGCATCCGGGCCCGGACGGCCCCGAGGGCTTCTACCTGGGCCTCGGCTTCGAGCCGAACGGGGAGACGAGCGGGGGCCAGACGGTGGGGGTCCTGAAGCTCTCCTAGGCATCTCCTGGGACTCTCCTAAACGAGTCGCACGTCCAGTGAAGCCAGTCGCCCCGGGTCCGTGATGATGTCGACGACAGCGATCCGGTCCCGTACGACGGTGAAGCCCAGGACCCGGTCCAGTCGCCCGTCGACCAGCGTCGCGAGGCCCGGACGGCCGTCGACGAGAGCGGGCCGGGAGAGCCGGGCGAGAGCCGCGAACCCGGACGCGCCCTTGGCCACGGCGAGGGCGCCGGTGGTGATCCCGGCCTCGGTGCGAGCCACGACGTCCGGATCGAGGACCTCGACCAGCGCGTCGAAGTCGCCCTCCCGCGCGGCGGCCAGGAAGGCGTCCACGACCGCCCGCTGCCGCGCCGGATCGCCGCCCGCCGGTTCCGCCCCGCGCACCCGGCGCCGGGCCCGGCTGGCGAGCTGCCGCGCGGCGGCGGGGGTACGGCCGACCACGGCCGCGATCTCCTCGAAGGACACCCCGAACAGGTCGTGCAGCACGAACGCCAGCCGCTCGGCGGGCGTCAGGGCCTCCAGCACCACCAGCAGGGCGACGCCCACCGAGTCGGCGAGCAGCGCGTCCTGCTCGGGTCCCGCGGTGTCGGCGGGCTCCGGCCCTACGGCGTCCAGCGGCCGCTCGGCGCGTGAGCCACGGGAACGCAGCAGGTCGAGGCAGACCCGGCCGACGACGGTGGTCAGCCAGCCGCCGAGGTTGTCGATCCCGGCAGCCCCGGACCGGCTGAGCCGGAACCAGGCCTCCTGCACGGCGTCCTCGGCCTCGGCGGAGGAGCCGAGCATGCGATGAGCCACGGCACGCAGATGGGGCCGGTGCGCCTCGAAGCGCTCGGCGAGGAAGTCGTCGTCGGTGGTCATCAGGTCCGTCACGCCCTCTCGCGGTGACCGCGGTGGTCACTCCACTGGCATGACGGAGGGGAGGAGAAGGATGTGACAGCTGACAGCTGACAGCGAGCGGTTCTAGCCCCAGTCCTGCCCGGTCCGCCCCCGCTTGGTCTGCGAGCGCTGCTTCTTCTCCCGGAGGCGGCGCTCGTTGATGCCGCGCGGGATGCGGGTCGGCTTGCGGGGCTTCGGCGGCGGCGCGGTGGCCTCCGCCAGGAGCGAGGCGAGTCGTACGGCCGCGGTCTCGCGGTTGCGCCACTGGGAGCGGTGCTCGGAGGCCCGTACGGTGACGACGCCGTCGACGAGACGTCCCGCGAGCCGCTCCAGGGCCCGCTGCTTCCACACCTCGGGCAGCGCCTCGGTACGGGCGAGGTCGAAGCGGAGTTCGACCTGCGAGTCACTGGTGTTGACGTGCTGTCCGCCGGGCCCGGAGGAACGCGAGAAACGCCACATGAGCTCGGCCTCGGGAAGGGAGACGGAGCCGCGGATGACGTGAGGACCGGACATGCCGTCCATGTTCCCCGCTCTGTCCGGTCCACGTCACCCCAATATTGCGGTGAGCCGTTCGAATGGTGCTTGGTAAAGAAAGTAAAGACACCTGGAACCTTCGCCACCCCTCTCCGCGTTCTTAGGGGTAGCTGTAGCTTCAAGGCCGTACTGCCGTACGCAAACGAGGGAAGGGACTCCCAACAATGGCTGTAAGCCTGTCCAAGGGTGGCAACGTCTCGCTCACCAAGGAGGCTCCGGGCCTGACCGCCGTCACCGTGGGCCTCGGCTGGGACGTCCGCACCACCACCGGCACGGACTTCGACCTCGACGCCTCCGCGATCGCGGTCAACACGCAGGGCAAGGTCTACTCCGACGCCCACTTCGTGTTCTTCAACAACAAGCAGACCCCGGACCAGACCATCGTCCACACCGGCGACAACCGCACGGGCGAGGGCGCGGGCGACGACGAGGCGATCAACGTCAACCTGGCGGGCCTCCCCGCCGACATCGAGAAGATCGTCTTCCCGGTCTCGATCTACGAGGCCGAGGGCCGCTCGCAGAACTTCGGCCAGGTCCGCAACGCCTACATCCGCATCCTCAACCAGGCCGGCGGCGCCGAGATCGCCCGCTACGACCTCTCCGAGGACGCGGCCACCGAGACGGCCATGGTCTTCGGCGAGCTCTACCGCAACGGCGCCGAGTGGAAGTTCCGCGCCGTCGGCCAGGGCTACGCCTCGGGCCTGGTGGGCATCGCGCAGGACTTCGGCGTCAACGTCTGATCGGCGTCCGATCGCGGACACCGACGCACCCGAACCCCCGGCTCCGGCCGGGGGTTCGGTCGTAGGGCAGTACCCTCCCCGGCATGCTGATCGAGCCCCTGCCCCTCACCGCCGACCACGACATCCCCGCCCCCCTGCTGACCGAGCTCACCGCTCTCTACGCCGCCAACCGTGAATTCCACGCTCTCAGCGGGGACTTCCCGGATCCGGACGACGTACGGCCGGAGCAGGTGGCGGCGGCGCTGGCGGATGAGTTGGCGCGTCCGGACGCCGAGGTGTTGCTCGCCCGGAGCGAGGGGCGGCTCGTCGGGGTCGTGATCACCCTCGCCCGGCACCCCGACCCGGCCGATCCGGATCCGTGGATCGGGCTGCTCATGGTGGACGCGAGCGTGCAGGGGCGGGGGTTCGGGCGGCGGATCGCGCAGGCCGTGGAGGAGCGGTTCCGCGCGGCCGGGCGGACCGCCGTACGGCTCGCCGTGCTCGCCGACAACCCCAAGGGTCTCGCCTTCTGGACCGCGCTCGGATACGAGGTCATCGACGAGCGCGAGGACCGGGGCATGGGCCGCCTCTGCTCGGTCCTGCGCAAGCCGCTGCGCATCCCGCGCCGCGCCGCCCGGGTGGTCGTGGTCGACCCGGAGGGTGCGGTCCTCCTGTTCCGGTACGACAACGTCGAGGTCGGTGTCCACTGGGCGCCGCCCGGCGGCGGTCTCGAGTCCGGCGAGGTCCCGCGCGAGTGCGCCCTGCGTGAGCTGCGCGAGGAGACCGGCTGGACGGATCTGGAGCCGGGGCCGCTGCTGTGCACCTGGGAGCACGACTTCACCCACGCCGTGGGCCCCGTCCACCAGCACGAGCACATCTACGTCACCCACGGCCCGCGCCGCGAACCGACCGGCCCCCAACTCGCCGCCGCCCACGCCGAGGACGGCATCCTCACCTGGCGCTGGTGGACCCGCGAGGAGTTGGCCGCCGAACCGGAACCGGTCTGGCCGCCCGATCTCGCCCGGCTTCTGACGAAGTGGGAGACGTCCGCATAACGGATCGTCAGAATCGGGTTTCGGATACGAAGCCGTAAAATCTTGACCGCACCCTGTCAAACAGGGTGGTTCAAGTGTCACCCTCTCCTGGCTCGCCGCAACTCTGTGCCCCACCTGTGCCCCAACCATGAGGCCAGCGACGAAGGAGACCGAGTGAGTCAGCACACCCGTAAGACGGCCCCCCGCGCCATCGCCCTGATCGGGTCGGCCGCGATGGTCGTGCTCGCGCTGGGGAACAACCCGGCCGGCGCGGCACCCGAACCCGGCGCCACGACCCTCCCCCTCAGCGCCTCCGCGCGGGCCGCCGCCATCAAGTCGGCTCAGGCGGATGCCGGTTCGACCGCCCGTGAACTCGGGCTCGGCGCGCAGGAGAAGCTCGTCGTCCGGGACGTCGTCAAGGACGCGAACGGCACGGTCCACACCCGCTATGAGCGGACGTACGCCGGACTGCCCGTCCTCGGCGGCGACCTGGTCACGCATGTCACCAAGGCCGGCGACCTCAAGAGCGTCAGCAAGGCGACCAAGGCCCGGATAGCCGTGGCGTCCACCGACGCCGCGATATCCGCCGCCACCGCGAAGAAGTCCGCCCTCAAGACGGCTGCCGAGGGCACCGCCACGACCCCCCGCAAGGTCGTCTGGGCCGCCGACGGCAAGCCGGTCCTGGCCTACGAGACCGTCGTCAAGGGCGTCCAGCACGACGGCACCCCGAGCGAACTGCACATCGTCACCGACGCCGCCACCGGCAAGCGCCTGCATTCCTTCGAGGCCATCGAGACCGGCTCGGGCACCAGCCAGTACAGCGGCACGGTCCCGCTCGGCACCACCGCCGCCTCCGGCGGCTACGACCTGACCGACGCCGGCCGCGGCGGCCACAAGACGTACGACCTGAACGGCGCCACCAACGGCACCGGCACCCTCTTCCACGACGCGGACGACGTCTGGGGCGACGGCACCCCGACGAACCGTCAGACCGCGGCCGTGGACGCGCACTACGGCGCCGCCGTGACCTGGGACTTCTACAAGAACGAGCTGGGCCGCAACGGCATCCGCGGCGACGGCGCGGCCGCCTACTCGCGCGTCCACTACGGCAACGCCTACGTCAACGCCTTCTGGTCGGACCAGTGCTTCTGCATGACGTACGGCGATGGCGCGGGCAACCTCAAGCCGCTGACCTCGCTCGACGTCGCCGGCCACGAGATGACCCACGGTCTGACCTCGGCCACCGCGGGCCTGCGCTACAGCCGGGAGTCCGGCGGCCTGAACGAGGCCACCTCCGACATCCTCGGCACCTCGGTGGAGTTCTTCGCGAACAACTCCTCCGACACCGGCGACTACCTCATCGGCGAGAAGATCGACATCCGCGGCAACGGCACCCCGCTGCGTTACATGGACAAGCCCAGCAAGGACGGCAACTCCGCCGACTACTGGTCCCGCACGGTCGCCCGCCTCGATGTGCACTACTCCTCGGGCGTCGCCAACCACTTCTTCTACCTGCTCAGCGAAGGCAGCGGCGCGAAGACCATCAACGGGGTCTCCTACGACTCCCCGACCTACGACGGTTCCACGCTCACCGGCATCGGCCGCACCAAGGCCTATCTGATCTGGTACCGGGCGCTGACGACGTACATGACCTCCTCCACCAACTACGCGGGCGCCCGCACCGCGACGCTCCAAGCGGCGGCCGACCTGTACGGCTCGGGAGGCGCGGAGTACAACGCGGTGGCGGCGGCCTGGAAGGCGGTCAACGTCAACTGACCCCGTCCTCGCTCCGAAGCCGGACCGTCACGGGCGGTCCGGCTTGCCCTCGCCGTACAGCCAGTCCTCCCAGACGGCGTCGAAGTCCTCGTCCGGGGCGTGCCGTTCGACGTAGCGCGTGAAGTCGTCGGTGTCCGCGTTGCCGTGGCGGTGGGCGGCCGTCCAGCCCTGGACGAGGTCGTAGAACGCCTCGTCGCCGACCGTCTCGCGGATCCGGTGGACGACCATGGCGCCGCGGTCGTAGACCGGCCGGTCGGAGATGTCCGCGGCGCCGGGCGGCTCGGCGGGCGGGAAGGCCCACAGGTCGGTGTCGTCGGAGTCGTACAGCGCCTCGAAGGTCTCCTCGGCGCTGTCGCCGCCCTGGTCCTCCTCCCACAGCCACTCGGCGTAGGTGGCGAAGCCCTCGTTGAGCCACATGTCCCGCCAGGTGCGGGGCGTCACGGAGTTGCCGAACCACTGGTGGGCCAGCTCGTGGACGAGCAGCTCGGTTTCGGGGGCGCCGGGGAAGACGGGCCGGTTCTGGGTCTCCAGCGCGTAGTCGGAGGCTTCCGCACGGGCGATGATCATGCCGGTGGAGGAGAAGGGGTACGGGCCGAAGTTGTACTCCGCCCACTCCAGTGCGCCGCGCAGCTCGTCAGCGACCTCCGGTACATCGGGGTCGACGGCCGTGTACACCGGCACGTCCCCGGCCGTGCCCCGGCGGATGTCGTACTCCCCGATCGCGAGCGTGGCGACGTAACTCGCCATCGGCTCGGTGACGCGCCAGTCGTAGGTCGTACGGCCCTCGGCGGTGCGCTCGCCGGTCAGCTCCCCGTTGGAGACGGCCTCGACGCCCTTGGGGACGGTGATCGTGATGGCGTACGACGCCTTGTCGGCGGGGTGGTGGTTACCGGGGAACCAGGCCATGGAGCCGGTGGGCTCGCCGAGGGCGAGGGCGCCGTCGGGGGTGCGCAGCCAGCCCTCCTGGGAGCCGTCCGGGTCGGTGATCGTCTTCGGGGTGCCGGAGTAGCGGACCCGGACGGCGAAGGTCTCGCCGTCGTCGAGGCCCTCGGACGGGCGGACCGTCAGCTCGTGGCCGTCGCGGTCCCAGTCGGCGCTCTCGCCCTCGACGGTGACGCCGTCGACGGTGAGCCCCTTCAGGTCCAGGTTGAAGGAGGAGAGGTCCTGGGTGGCGCGGGCGGTGACGGTCGCCGTGCCGGAGAGGCGGCGGGTGTCGGGCTCGTAGTCGAGGACCAGGGCGTAGTGGCTGACGTCGTAGCCGCCGTTGCCGGCCTTCGGGAAGTACGGGTCGCCCAGGCCGGGGGCGCCGGGGGAGCCGTCCGCCCCACCTCCGCAGGCCGTCAGCAGGAGCAGGGCGGGAACCAGGCGTAGCCGCACGAACCGGGACACGACCGTGATCCTACGAGGCCGTGACACCATCACCTACGTGCTCGACATCGGTTATGCCCTCTCCAACCGCTTCCCGGACCCGCCGCAGACGGACTACCGCCGCGCGGACGTCCGCGCGCTGCGGCACGACCTGTTCTGCGGTGATGTCTATCTCGCGGACACCAAGGCGGACCGGGAGCTGTCCACAGCCTGGGGATGGGTGCCGGTGCTGGACTTCGCGTGGGCGCTGTGCGACATCGTGGAGCGCATCGACCAGGACCCGGCGGGTTCCCGGGCCTCCCGCCCGCAGCGGGCGGAACTGGACTTCACCGAGTCCACCGACCGGATGCTCTTCGAGCGCCGCTTCGGCTGGGTCGACGTGGAGTCGGACTGGATGCCCGCGGAGGAGGCCCCGCTGACCTTCTCGCACGCCGAACTCAGGCGCGAGGCACGGGACTTCCTGCACGACCTGATCGCCGACCTGTGCGATCTGCACGAGGACCTGGCGGAGAACCCGGCGATCTGGACCCTCCAGGCCCGCTTCCCCCGCCTGCCCTGAGCCTCACTCCACCCGGATTCCCAAGGCGGCCGCCAACACCGGCGCCAGATCCAGCAGTTGCCCCGTGCTGATCACCGCCCCCGCCAGCCGGTCCACGCCCCGCGCGATCTCCACGGACGCCGCCTCCCTGAGGTCCACGTCCGTCAGAGTCGCCCCTGCGAGGTCCGCACCCTTCAGCACGCACCCCGGGAACGAGACCCGCTCCAGCCCGGCGCCGCCGAAGTCCGGCTCCACCAGGACACAGTTCTCGAAGACCACGTCTCTCAGGCGGGCCGCGCGCAGGTTCAGGTAGTCGATCTTGCCGCCGCGGATCAGGACCCGCTCCAGGGCGGCGCCGTGCAGCTGGACCCCGCCGAGGCGGGCGTCGAGCAGCTCCACGTCCCGCAGCGTCGCCTCCGCCAGGTCCGTACCGACCCCGCGCGGGGCGCTGAGCACCGAGTCCAGGAAGCGGGCGCGGGTGAGCCGCGTCTCGTCCAGCACGCACGCGTTGAGCGCGCAGTCCATGAAGCGCGCCCCGCCCCCGTCCTGCCCCGCGAGATCCGCCTCCCGGAACTCCAGACCGTCGTAGTCGCCGTCCGGCTCCAGCTCCCCCTCGGTGAACTCCGCCAGCGCCGGCAGCCGCACCTCGGGGCGCCGGGCCGCCTTCACCCTCGTACCACTGCCACCCGTACTCGCCATGACCCCCATGCTGCACCCCACCACTGACAATGACCCTGACCTGGGAAAACCTGGGCGATGTCACATTTGGAGGCGGTCGCCGCGTCGTACTTGCAGAAAGGCCACCGAGCAGAAGGCCACCCGAGCAGAGGGAGACCCCTATGCACCGCATCACCGTCATCGGCGGCGGCTTCGCCGGACTCGCCGCGGCCATCACCGCCGCCGAATCGGGCGCCCACGTCACCGTCTACGAGGCCCACCACACCCTGGGCGGACGGGCGCGGACCGCCGAGGGGCCGTACCGCACCAACGAGGGACCGCACGCCCTCTACAACGGCGGCCCGCACTGGTCCTGGCTCAAGCAGCGCGGTCTCATCGGGCCGCTCGCCCAGCTCCCGCCCCTGGAGGCCGCCCGGCTGCGGCTGCGGCACCACGGCGTGCTGCGCCGCACCCCGCCCTTCGGCATGCTCAAGCTGCTGCGCCGCGGTCTGCCCCAGGCGCCGGTCGACGTCGACTTCCTGACCTGGGCGACCGATATCGCGGGCGAGGAGGGCGCCCGAGCGGCGGCCCATTACTCCGCCGTCGCCCTCTTCCACCACGATCCGGGGTCACTGTCCGCCGCCTTCGTGCAGGAGCGGCTGCGGCGGGCCACCAAGCTGCCTCCGGAGGCGCACTACCCGCGCGGTGGCTGGGGCAGTGTCATCGGGCGGATGGCCGACCACGCCTGGAACCTCGGGGTCCGGATGGAGACCCTGTCCCGTGTCGACACCCTGCCGACCGACGCCCCGGTCGTCGTCGCCACCTCGCTGGACGCCGCCCGGCGGCTGCTCAAGGACGACAGCCTGACCTGGACGAGCGGCCGTACGGCACTGATCGACCTCGCCGTACGCACCCGGCGCGGGGACGCATTCGCCGTGTCCGACCTGGACCGCACGGGGTGGATCGAGCGGTTCACGGCGCAGGACCGGACGCTCGCGCCGGCCGGTGAGTCGTTGATCCAGGGGCAGATCCCGCTCGGCCCGGACGAGTCGAAGGCGGCCGGGACCGCCCGTGCCGAAGAGCTGCTGGACCTCGCCTTCGAGGGCTGGCGGGACCGGGTCACCTGGCGGCGGGAGGCCCTCGCGAACGGCCGTACCGGCGCCGTGGACCTGCCGGGCACGAGCTGGCGGGACCGGCCGGCCATCGACCGCGGTAACGGCGTCTACCTCGCGGGCGACCAGGTGGCCGCGCCGGGCGTGCTCTCCGAGGTGTCCTTCAACAGCGCCCTCACCGCGGTGTCGCTGGCGCTCGGCCAGAAGACCCTTGACCTCAAGCATGCTTGAGGTTGAAGAGTTGGGGACCTGAGACAGCCGTACGTCGCCTGGCGACAGGCGCACGCACCTCGATGGGGGTCCTTCATGCACGCCATCCGTCTGCACGCCTTCGGCCCGGCCGAGAACCTCACCTACGAGCAGGTCGAGGACCCTCGGCCCGGCCCCGGCCAGGTCCGTATCGCGGTCGCCGCGGCCGGTGTCCATCTCCTCGACACCGCCCTGCGCGAGGGCCACCAGGGCCCCGGCCCGGCCCCGACATCGCTGCCGACGATCCCGGGCCGGGAGGTCGCGGGGGTGGTCGAGTCCCTCGGCGAGGGAGTGGCCGAACTCTGGCTCGGCAAGCGGGTGGTGGCCCACATCGGCTTCGCGCCCGGCGGTTACGCCGAACTGACCGTCACCGAGGTCGAACGGCTGCACGAGATCCCGGCCAACCTGGACTTCGCCGAGGCGGTCGCCATGATCGGCACGGGTCGTACGACGATGGGGATCCTCCAGTTCACCGACCTGGGCCCGGACTCCGTGGCCGTCGTCCCGGCGGCGGCCGGGGGCATCGGCACCCTGCTCGTGCAGTACGCCAAGGGCGCGGGGGCCACCGTCATCGGCCTGGCCGGCGGTGCGGAGAAGGTCGCCCGCGTGCAGGCGAACGGCGCCGACCTCGCCGTCGACTACAAGGACCCCGACTGGCCGGCGAAGGTGCGCGCATGGCTCGGCGGCCGGACGGCCACGGTCGTCTTCGACGGCGTGGGCGGCGACGTGGCCCGCGAGTCCGTCGCCCTCCTCGGCCCCGAGGGCCGACACATCGTCTTCGGCTGGTCCGGCGAGGGCATCCACGAAGGCGAGCCGTACCTGGTCGAGGGCCTGTCCGAGCAAGTCCTCGGCCCCTCCATGCTCGCCAAGGCAGGCGGCCCCAACCCGGTCCGCACCCTGGAACTCCGGGCCCTGGTGGAAGCGGCAGAGGGCCACCTGACACCGGCGGTCACCCGCTTCCCCCTCACGGAAGCGGCCGCGGCACATCGGGCGCTGGAGGGGCGGGGGACGGTGGGGAAGGTCGTACTGGAGCCGTGAGCCGCACCCCTCGGAGAAGTGCCGCTCAGCTCCGCCCCGCCACCCGGTCCGCCACCCGAGCCAACCGCGACGACTCCGCCCCCTGAGTCACCGCCTCCCGCCGATCCGCAGCCCGATACACGGCATACATGCCCTGCACCCCCAGCCAACGCAGCGGCTCCGGCTCCCACTTGCGGACCTTGTGCCCCACCCACGGCAGATCCGTCAGCTCCGTGCGCCCACCCTGCCCCGAGTCCTGCTGGACCAGGTCGCGCAGGGTGCGCGCCGCGAGATTCGCCGTGGCGACGCCCGAGCCGACGTACCCGCCCGCCCAGCCGAGCCCCGTCGAGCGGTCCAGGGTCACCGTCGCGCACCAGTCCCGGGGCACCCCCAGCACCCCGGACCAGGCGTGCGCCACCCGCACACCCGCGAGGGAGGGGAAGAACCCGACCAGAATCTCCCGCAGCGCCGAGACGGTCGCCTCCTGCGTACGCCCGTCGTTGTCGGTCTTCGAGCCGAAGCGGTACGGCACCCCGCGCCCGCCGAGCGCGATCCGCCCGTCGGCCGTGCGCTGGGCGTACATATAGGCGTGCGCCATGTCGCCGAGCGTCTCCCGCCCGTCCCACCCGACCGACTCCCACTGCTCGTCGCTCAGCGGCTCGGTGACGATCATCGAGGAGTTCATCGGCAGCCAGGTCCGCCGCTCCCCCTTGAGCGCGGCGGTGAACCCCTCGGTGCAGCGCAGGACATAGGGCGCCCGGACGGTACCGTAGGGCGTCACCGCGTGCTTGGGCCGGATCTCGGTCACCGGTGTCTGCTCATGAATGGCGACCCCGAGCGCCTCGACGGCCGCCGCGAGCCCCTTCACCAGCTTCACCGGATGCACCCGGGCCCCGTGCGGCGTCCACGTCGAGCCGACCGCGTCCGCGACCCGGATCCGCTCCGCGGTCTCCTTGGCGCCGTACAGCTCCCGATCCCGCTCCCCGAAGGCCGGCTCCGCCTCGTGGAAGGCCCGCAGCCGAGCCAACTGCGCGGGCGTACGGGTCACTTCGAGCACCCCACCCTTGTGCGCATCCGCCTCGATGCCCTCCGCCGCCGCGACGGCGAGGACCTCGTCGACGGTGTCGTTCATGGCCCGCTGCAACCGCACGGCGGCGTCCTGCCCGTGCAGCCTGGCGTACCGGTCACGCCCCGCGATGCCGTTGTACAGCCAGCCGCCGTTGCGCCCCGAGGCGCCGTACCCACAGAACTTCTGCTCAAGAACGGTGATCCGCAGAAAAGGCGCCGCCTTCTTCAGGTAGTACGCGGTCCAGAGCCCCGTGTATCCCCCACCGACGATCACCACATCCGCCGAGGCGTCCCCGGACAGCGGCTCCCGCACCGCAGGGAGACCGTCGTCCGCGTACCAGAAGGAGACGCCGCCGTTGACGACATCGCTGACCGAGCTGCTCATGGCCGGGACGTTAACCTGCGCCGACGGCCACTGTCTCCTTCGGATTTCGTCGATATCGCGTGGTGAGCGACCCGGGAGCACCGCTACGGTCGGCTCGTGACCGACCTTCCGGACGAGCTGACGGAACGCGCCGTGCACTACCTCCAGCAGTGGGAGCTGCGCCGCGACGGCCCGCCCATGCGAGGCCGCTGCGCGCACGTCCTCCCCGTGCTCCGGGCCGACGGAACACCCGCCGTGCTCAAACTCCAGGACGTCGACGACGAGACCGTAGGAGAACCGGTCGCGCTACAGGCCTGGAACGGCGACAGTGCCGTACGACTCCTGGCCGCCGACAACGGCACGCTGCTCCTCGAACGGCTCGACGCGGAACGCCCGTTGGACGACCTGGACGACACCCGCGAGGCCACCCTGGTCGTCGCCGGGCTGCTGGCCCACCTGACCGCCACCCCCGCCCCGCCGGAACTCCGCCGCCTCGGCGACCTCGCCCCGCGTCTCCTGGACCGCGCCGAGGCCGCCCAGGTGAAGGAGTGGCCCCTGCTGGCGGACTGCGCCGCGGCCGTCCGCGAGGTGGCGGACGAGCCAGGCGACCGGCTCCTCCACTGGGACCTGCACTTCGAGAACGTCCTGGCCGCCGACCGCGCCCCTTGGCTGGCCATCGACCCCAAACCGCTCGCGGGCGACCCCGGCTTCGAACTGCTCCCCGCCCTGTGGAACCGCTTCGACGCCGACGAAGTCCTCTGGCGCTTCGACGCGATGACGGAGGTCCTGGGCCTGGACCGGAACCGGGCCCTTGCCTGGACGCTGGGCCGGGTGCTCCAGAACGCGGTGTGGCAGGTCGAGGAGGGCAACTCTCCCGTTCCGGAACAACTGGACATCGCCGAACGGCTGCGCGCCCGCCGGGGTTAGCCTCACCCCATGATCCGCAACGCGACCCCCGCCGACATCCCCGTCATCCACACCCTCGTCCGCGAGCTGGCCGAGTACGAGAAGGCCCCGGACGAGGCGAAGGCGACCGAGGAGCAGCTGCACGAGGCGCTCTTCGGCAACCGTCCCGCCGCCTACGCCCACATGGCCGTCGACGACACCAACGGCGAAGCCGTCGGCTTCGCCCTGTGGTTCCTGAACTTCTCCACCTGGCGCGGGGTCCACGGCATCTACCTCGAAGACCTCTACGTCCGCCCCACCGCCCGCGGCGCCGGCCACGGCAAGGCCCTGCTCACCGAACTGGCCCGCATCTGCGTGGACCGCGGCTACCAGCGCCTGGAGTGGTCCGTCCTGAACTGGAACACCCCGTCCATCGCCTTCTACGAGTCCCTGGGCGCCCGCCCGCAGGACGAGTGGACGGTGTACCGACTCACGGACGAGGCGCTGCTGGAACTGGGCGGCTGAGCAGCCCCGGGCGGTCTCCGACTGCTGACACCGGGTCGCTGACCAGCCCCCGAGCCGTCTCCAACGGATCGGCCCCCGCCCCGAGTTCCGCATGCACCGCCATCACCAGCTCCGGTCGGGCGAGCAGCGCCGCGCCCGCCGGGTCCCCGGCCACCCGCGCCGCGAGCCCGAGGCCCACCCAGGTCTCGGGGTCCCCGTCGCCCCGCGCGATCCGCTCCCGGCACATCCGCGACGCCCGTTCCGCGTCCCCGTCGACCAGGGCGACGTCCTCGGGCCGGGCGCCCTCCACGGTGGCCCCGGGGTCCGCCCGCAGCGCGTCGAACCCGGCCGGGTCGGCCAGCAGCCAGCGGGCCAGCACGGCCCGGGTGTCGAGCCCGCGGGACGGGGTGCCGGGCACGAGGTCCGGCGGAGCCGGGTCGGCAAACAGCGGGCGGCCGGTGGCGTACGCGCGCACCGCCCCCGGATCGGGACGCAGGTGATACGCCCGCCAGGTCGCCCGATGATCCGCCACCGCCAACTCCGCGGCCACGGCGGCCCGCTCCTCCACCGGCTCCGCCAGCCAGGGTGCGAGCCGCCCCTCCAGCTCGGCCACCAGGCGCCGCCCCAGCCCGGTCAGCCCCTCCGCCGCACCGATCCCGCGCAACGCATGTACGGTCTGAGCCCGCCACAACGCGAACTCGAACCGCCCGAGCGGATGCGCGCGCCGCCGCCAGAACCCGGTGACCCCGAAGAAGGCGTACACGCCCTGCAACAGCCCGCCCAGCGGCCGCGGGTCGTCCCGCCAGGGGGCGTAGTGCAGCCGTCCGCCGCCGCTGCCCTGGTCGTCGTAGAGCGTGAACAGGTGCATGAAGGCGCTGAGTTTGTTGTGCTGGAACTCGTGCACCAGCGTCGAGGCGAGCTGCTCGCCGTCGTCGGGGACGGAGGCGAGGGCCGCACCGAAGGCGTCCCCGGAGGAGGCGCTGTGCGGCCGGAACCTCTCGGCACGGGGGCGCGGTACGAGGGTCACGAGGCCCTCGGCCAGCGCGCAGGCCGCGCTCTCGTCCCACTCACGCAGGATCTCCCACGCCTCGGCGAACAGCCCCTGCCAGTCGTCGGTGTCGACGGGCTCGGCGGGGACGGGGGTACGCAGGGTGCGGTACGGGTCGGTGTCGTCCAGCAGCAGCCCGCATCCCTCCCCCTCCAGCCGAGTGAGCGGGTGCCAGTCGGCCCCGCCGAGCGGCCTCCCGGCGACCAGCACACGGCCGTCGGCGGCGACCACCTCGGCAGATCCCCCGCCCGCCACCCGCATGGCGCCCAGCGCGGGGAGCACGGCCCAGCCTTCGTGCACGGGGACGTCGGTACGGAAGTCCACTCCCGCCCGGATCCCTGCGCTGGCCGCGACGGCGTGCAGATAGCCGGTGTCCGGGGCGCCGGCACCGGCCGCCGTACCGCGCAGCCTCCGCAGGGTGTGCGCGGCCCATACGCCGACGGCCGGATAGGCGAGCAGTTCCTCGAAGGCGGTCTCGTCCGCGGCACGGGCCCGCATGAGGAGCCGCCAGGCAGTCGTGGGGGCCTCGTCGGAGGCGTCCAGGAGCGCCCGTACCACCAACAGCCGCCAACTGCGCTCGCTCGCCCGCAGCTCGGCCACGGCGGCGGGACCGCCACCGCCGCCGAGCAGTTCGTCGAAGGAGTCGGCCGGCAGGACGTGCGGGCTCGTCACGCTTCGTCGCGCTGCGGGTTGTAGCCACCGAGGCTGCTGGCCGGGTCGTCGATACGGCTGAGCAGGCGGCGTAGTGAGCCGTCGGCGGGCGGAAGCGGAAGAGTGGGCCAGGCGTCCAACGGAACACCACTGAGGTCGATCAGCTCGGACTCGACTCCAGACTTGTCCATATACTCGTCCATTTCACTATTTAGGGTGGTTTCTGACTTCTTGAGCAACCATAATGCATCGCAGACGTCGCATCGGTTTCACGGCACCGAATCCACCCGGATCGAGTGACAGAACAGCGGTACTGGTAGCGGGTAGGGGCGGAATAGGATCTAACTCGCGGAGGCAGTACAGGAGTTGCGAGGGAACCGGGGGTCTGCTGCAGTGGCGGTGAGACCGGATCCGGCACGGGTGGCAGAGATCGTCGTGACCGCAGGGCGGGGCCGGGAGCGGCACGGCTCCGGGTACCGGGTCCACACCGGATGGATCCTCACCTCGGCCCAGCTGCTCGACGGCGCACAGGAAGCGACCGTATGGGTCGGACTGGGCAGCCACAGCATGTGGACCTCACCCGCCCTCGTGGCACTCGCCTCCGACCGGGCCGATGTGGCGCTGCTGAAGCTCACGGGCGTGGCGTTCGGCTTCTGCTCACCCCCCGCCTACGGCACCCTGACCCAGCAGGCCGCCCCCGTGCCCTTCACGGCCCTGGGGTACACCGGTCTCCGCATCAGCGGAACGGTCAAGGCGCCGTCCGACGACCGCGGCGACACCCTCGAACTCGCCGTCGACCCACTACCGGCGGGATGCATGAACACTCGTCCGGACCGTTGGCCCTGGGAGGGCATGTCCGGCGCCGCGGTCTGGCACGACGACCTCCTGATCGGCCTGGTCGGCGGCGCGCACCGCGGGACGGACGGGCCGGGTCACCTCACCGTCACCCCCGTGGACCGCTGGTACGCGCTGCTGACCGCGAGTGAACTGGACTTGCTCCACGAGCACGCCGGTCTGCCCCCGAGCCCCACCGGACGGATCAGTCTCGCCGCCCTGCCGGAGAATCTCCCCCTGCACGAACTCGACGGCCTCGTCACCGCGTTGACCCTGCTGCCCTGCGTGAGCGACCGCAACGGCCTCGCTCTCGTCCTGGACAGCATCGATCCGGTGATCTCGGCGATGAGCCCGCGCTCCCCCGCCCTGCGCCCGGACGTCTTCGGGATCGTGCGTACTTGTCTGCGTTATCGCGGGACCTTGGACCAACTCCTGGAAGCGATACGGTTGGTGGAGGGCGAATCCGTCGGGGTCGTCCGAATGGACCAGGAGGCGGTGGAGTTGTCCCGGCGCCACCGCTGACCTGATATCGCGGCGCGGCACGAACGCGGGGTTTCATCCCCGGCACCGCGGGCCATTATCAGGGGGATGTGAGCAGCCCGTAGCACAACTAGAGCCGGGGGGAAGGGGTTTGGCCGTCATGGAGCCGTCTGTGGCCGCCGTCGAGTCCAACCTAGTCGATCTCGCGGGGGTTTCTCTTGAATCGCTGCGCTCCATGGACAGTCTGGCTCTTGCCGGATCGCTGGACGAACTGCACCAGCACATTGACCTCGCGCAGGAGAGCGTCAGCAACTTCAATCCGGGACGTTATGACTGAGGAGCCCGGGGCCGCCCATGCGTGCTGAGGGCGCGTTCCTCCATCACCATCTGCCGTCGTCCGGCCTGGAGGAACTGAGCTGCGGCGAGGGCGGTCCGGGCACGGTGGACCTGCTGCTCGCGGCCGAACGCAGCCGACGGCTGCTGCTGTTACGGATGCTCGACGACGCGACCGGCCTCGACCCCGCGTGGGAATTGCTCAGCGCGGCCCAGCGCCGGGCACCGGACGTCGTCGACGACCTGCTGCTCTATCCGCAGACCGGAATGTGGCTGGTCACGGCGCTGCGCAGACTGCGCGGCAGCGACCCGCAGGACGATCCGCCGCTGTGGGTTGTGCTGGGCCATATCTCCTCCCTGGCCGCCGCGGCAGCGCTACGCGCGGAGCTGGACTTCACCATCGAGGTCCCGATGCGGCACGGCCGGGTACCGCTGCCGACCCTGGGCTGCGCCGAACTCCCGGCCACCGAGCCGTGGGCGATGGCAACCGTAGGTCGGGAGGCGGGCCGCGCGGTCGTCACGACACCGGGTGCCACGGTCACGGTGCCGGCCACGCCGGACACCCCGGCGCCGGGCTGGCACCCCCTTCGCCGGCTGCTGCTCGGCCCCGCAACCCACCGCCTCTCGCTGGCCCTGGACGACGTGGACCCGTACCGGACGTACCCCCGGCCGACCGAACCGCGCCCGCTGTCCGAGGAGTCGGCGGAAGCGTGGCGGCGCATGCTGGAGCGGGCCTGGACAATACTGCTGGACGAACAGCCGAGGACCGCGGAGGCGATGCGCCGGGGTCTGCTGTCGCTGACTCCGACCCCGCCGCAGGAAAGGTTTCGGCCACGCAGTGTGACAGCCGGGGATGCATTCGGCGGCGTCGAATCCTCGGAAGCGGACGACCCGGTCCAGCTGGCGGTGACCCTGGTGCACGAGTTCCAGCACACCAAGCTGGGCGGCCTGCTGCACCTGACACCCTTGCTGACCCCGGAGACCTCGGACTCCCCCGAACTCTGGTACGCCCCCTGGCGGGACGACCCCCGCCCGCTGGACGGCCTGCTGCAAGGCATCTACGCCTTCGTCGGCATCACGCGCTTCTGGCGCACCCACCGTCTGGCCTCGGGGGCCTCGACTCCCCTGGCCCACTTCGAGTTCGCCCTCTGGCGAGCCCAGGTGACCACGGCCCTGCGCCAAGTCCACCGCCATGAGCGCCTGACGCCCATAGGAGCGCAGCTCCTGGACCGCCTGTACGCCCTGTGCACCCGCTGGCTGGACGAACCAGTCCCGGAGACCCCCCTGGCCCTGGCGCGCCGCTGCGCCGCGGACCACGAGACCCGCTGGCGCGCACACCACCTGCGCCCACCGCGCCAGGCAGTGGAGGAGACCACGCAGGCCTGGCTCTCCGGAGCCCCGACTCCACCCCACTCCCTCGCCGCTCCCTCCGAGGTGGTCAGCGACGAATCCGCCCGCTGGCTGAACACACTGGCCGTCCTGACCCGCCACCGCCTGTCAGGAGAGGATCCGGAGAAGGCGGCAGTAACAGGAGCCCTGCGCGCAGACGTCCTACTGGCGACAGGCGAAACAGAAGCAGCCCAAGAGGCCTACAAAACCCACCTGACAACCGACCCCACCCACCCCACAGCCTGGTCGGGCCTGTCCCAAACCCTGACCCAAACCTCCCCCACAACAGCCCACTTCCTACGCCACAGCCCAGAACAAGCCCGAGCAGTACACGCAGCAATAACAGCGGCTACGGGCACCCCTCCGGACCCAATAGCCCTGGCAACCTGGCTCGCGTAGCCGCGGGCAGTCCTGCCGCAGGGCGGCACGGGTGGGCTGGGGGTCCCCCTCACCCCCGCACGCGCGGGTGAGCGACACTCACCCCACCCGCGCCACAGCGAGCCCGCACCACCGTCACATCACAACGGCATCGGATCGATGTCACAGTTGGCCCGCTCCCGAGCCCGCACCTGCACAGTCGCCGGATGCGGCGCCGCTTCTGCGGACCGCAGCCGAGGCGCATCCAGAACCTGTTCCATACGGGACAAGGTGTCCGCCCGCAACGCCTCCGCCTCATCCGTCGCTCCGAGCGCAGCCAGATCCAGCGACAGATTCGCCGCGCACACCAGAGCCGTGGGGTGGTTCTCCCCCAGCCGCTCCCGGCTCAACTCCAGCGACCGCTCCCCAAGTTCACGCGCCTCGGCCACCTGTCCCAACGCACTCAGATCGCTCGCGAGATTGATCGCGGTAGCCAACACGATGGGATGCCCCTCCCCCAGGCGCTCGGTCAGCGAGGCCAGCGCCGCCTCATCCAGCGCCCGCGCCTCCTCCACACGCCCCAGCAGCCGGAAAGTCACCGCGAGATCCACATCCGCGGCCAGCACATGCGGATGATCGGCCTGGAACACCCGCCGGAACCGCTCACTGGTCTTCGCCCCGCGCTCCCCGGCCGCCTCCAGCTCGCCACTGTGCCGCAGCGCCACCGACAGCGCCAGCGCGGCAGCGAGGGACTCGGGGTGGGTGTCGCCGTACCGCCGGGTGAACTGGTTGAAGGCCTCTCGCGACAGCTCAAGCGCCTTCGCGTGGTCGCCCTCCTTCCGGCACGCCTCACCGAGCTGCCGCAGCGACTGGAGCGTCTGTGGGTTCCCGGCGCCGAAGACGGGTCGGAATCCGTCGACGACCGCCTCCTGCAAGGACCGTGCACCGACGTAGTCCCCGGTCTCGCGGACGTCGATGGCGATGGACTCCTGGGTGACCAGCGACTGGTTGTGATCCCCCCCGTACAGCCGCGTCTTCAGCGCGTGCGTGTGCCGGTCCAGCTCCAGCGCCCGCTGGAACTCGCCCACGAGACGCAGGCTCACCCCGAGGTTGTGTGCGCGGCCCAGCGTCGTCGGGTCGTCCTCGCCGAAGGCGCGCCGGGCCCGGTCGTAGGCCATCTCGTCCAGTTCCACACCAGCGGCGAAGTCCCCTTGGACACGTCGCACCGCGGCCTCGAGGTTCATCGTCTCCAGCGCGTCCTCGCGGGTGTCCTCAGGGCCCTCGGGCGCGGTACGGACGTAGATGTCCTTCAGCCGTTCGACCAGCTGGGAGGCGTCGTCGTAGCGCCCGACCTTCAGGTAGAGGAAACACAGCCACCAGCCCATCAGCCGGGTCTGCTGGTCCTCCTCTCCGAACAGTGCCTGCCAGGTTTGCCACGCCTGCTCGGTGAACTCCCGGGCCACCTTGTGGTCGCCCCAGTACCAGAGGTACTTCGCCACGTTCATCACGAGTTCGCGGACCCACGGCTGGTCGGACTCGATGGCGCCGGAGGCGATCACATGGCCGTACAGCTCGGCGTAACGCGTCCAGTTGGCCGACTGGTTGGGACCCTTGGGGTCTGCGGCGGCCAGAAGGGTGTGGGCCCCATTGCGCATGCGGTTCTGTTCCTCGGGGGTCATGCGGTGGATCAGCACGGCCTGGACCAGGCGGTGCATTTCGATCGAGTTGGTGCGGTGGTCGATCCGGGCGAGGGAGTAGCGGTTGATCTCCCGTACTGCGCGGGCGAGCCGCATCGGGTCGTTGAGCGCCCGGTCCAGTTCGGGGTCGATGGTGGAGCCGCCGAGCCCGGAGAAGATGGACCGAGAGATCGGGTCGGGCGCGAAGTAGGAGCAGAGCTGGAGCAGCCGCAGCGCGGTGAGGCTGCGGGTCTCCAGGTGGTCCAGCGAGACGTTCCACGCCGCGGCGACCGGCAGTTGGTAGTCCGGCGGCGGCGAGACTTCCAGCAGCTCGGCCCGCTTGTGCTCGAACAGCCGCAGATACTCCGAGACCGGCATTCCGGTCTCGGCCCGCCAAGCCGCCGCCTGTTCCAGCGCCAGCGGCAGATCTCCGAGGGCGTCGGCGAGCCGGTCCGCGTCCCGGTCGTCGAGGTCGTCGGGCCCGGAGCGGCGCAGCAGCTCCTTGCTCTCCTCACGGGTGAAGACATCGACTTCGAGGGAGGGACCGACCACGCTCCAGCGCCGGTTGCGGGAGGTGACGAGAATGGTGCCACTGCCCCCGGTCGGGAAGTAGTCGCGCACCCGCTCCGGGCTGTCCGCGTTGTCGAAGATCAGCAGCCAGCGCGAGTACGGCCGTCCCTCGCGCAGCGCCTCCCGCACTGCGGGACCGGCGATGTTGGCCTCGGAGCTGGTCACCAGGCCCAGCCGCTGGGCCAGTTCCACCAGGGCCTGCCCGATCTGGCCAGGGCGCTCGGCGGCGATCCACCACACGACGTCGTACTCGGATTGATTGCGGTAGGCGTACTCGATCGCCAACTGCGTCTTGCCGACACCGCCCATGCCGTGGATCGCCTCGGGCAGCACAGTGGTGGTGCCCTCACGGAGTCGCTCACTCAGACGATCGAGAAGGTCCACCCGGCCGGTGAAATTGGGGTTGCGCGGCGGGATGTTGCCCCAGATACGCGGCGTCGAACGCCCGCTCTCCACCGCGGGCTGCGTATGCGTGGCGGTCATGGCCGTGGCTCCTTCTGAAGTTGTCCCGGCCCTCGTCGGGGCCTGTTCGTGAGCGGTGCGGGAGCCCACGCCCTTGCGCAGGCTGACGGAGTTCTGCCGGTCGTAGTCGCGCAGGGCGCGGGCCAGCCGGTCGGCTCTGACGAGGAACTTCCCGGACAGGGCGCGCAGCGCGGCCAGTTCGACGCGGAGGAAGGCGACGTTGCGCCGGGTCACCGAGGGCACGTCGGCGGTTTCGAGGAGTTCCTCGGGGGCGGGCAGGAGCGGCTCGGCGACCTGGGGGCCGGTGGCAAGCGGTTCGCGCACTTCCGGCGGTTCGGACGTCAGCAGGACCCGGACGTCGTGCAGCACCCGGGCGGTGTCCCTGCGCCGGGACAGCGCCAATAACTCCTGGCGGATGTTGGGGCCGAACACGAAGGCCACATCAGCCGCGCGCTCGGCGTCCGCGCCGGAGGTCCGCACCAGGCCGCTCATCAGCAGCTCCGCCAGATGGGCGGGCCCGGCCCCCGGCACCGAGGCGGTCACCGCGTTCATCACCGGCAGGGTCAACGGCGCGGCGGCGAGCCGGGTGGCGAGGGTGAACGCGGTCGGGGAGGCGGCGGCCCGGAAGTCCGAGACCCGCTCCCAGGGCGGTACGGCACTGGCCGGGTCCGGTACGTCCTCCACCCAGGGCACCGCCCGCGCCGCGTCCGCCCGGCGCTTCCAGTCCCGGGCCCGGATCCCCGACATCTCCACCCAGCCGTCGGAGCCTCCCGTGACCAGGTCGACCCAGCCGGACAGCGACCGCTCGGTCGGCTCCAGCACGGGGACCGGGACCACGCCGGTACGGGCGTCGGCGTCGTCGACGGGTTCGAGGGGAGAAGTGCGCAGTTCCCAGCGCAGGGTGTCGTTGGGCGCCCAGGGGCGGGCGCAGCCGAACCGCATCCGGTTCACGTCGAGTCCGGCTCTGGACCACAAGTGCTGGGGCAGCAGATGCAACAGGGCGAGCGGCTCGGTCCGCCCCAACTCCCGCAGCAGCGGCAGCACCGCGTCCGAGCGCCAGCCCGCGGCCAGACCGTCCGTCAGCACCAGCACCACCCGCCGCTCGGACGGGGCGGACGGCAGTTCCTCCAGCCGGATCCGGGCCGGCTCGGTGTCATCGGAACTGAGCAGCCGTACCGTGCTGACCCCGCCCAGCCGTTCCTCGCGGGCGAGTTCATCGGCCAGCTTCCGGACCGTCTTCTCCCACACCCGCATCGTCGCGTGATCGTCCACGACGAGGAGCACGGACGGAGGGTCCGCGGAGGACGACCGCGCCAGTTCGCTCAAGGCATGCGGTACGGCATCCAGTGACGCTTCGTCAGACGCCGGTTCCGCCGCTGTTCGTGGGACATCGTCACACTGCATTAGTAGCGCTCTCAGAGCGTCCGGTAAGGGCATGCGTGACATCCACGTGCCAAGCCTGGCAGTGGTCTGCATACAGTGCAAGACGGCAGGCCACGGGGGGCGGGAGTACAAACTGGACAGTAGATCGGAGGGTGAAGGAACAGCGGATGGAACGCGCCCCCCTGGGGTGTCGAGCACGCCGGCTCTTCTCGCGTCCAGCGTGGCACCGCCCACTGCCGCCCGCAAGGCCGTCTGCCACTCTCCTGCGCGTATCGACAAGAAGCCGCCGCCGGGCCGCAACAGGCGCCCGGGCATGCCTCGCGCCGCGCTCTGCGAAGTCATCGCCGCTACACCGGCCCCGGGGGGCCCGGCTTGCGCTCGGGGTCGTCCAGAAGGATGGCCAGATGACGCCCGACGTGGCCGTCCCAGCCCTCGGGTCCGAGCGCGAGCGCGTCATTGCGCCATTTGCCGACGCTCTCCGCGAGCGAGCCGAGCCCCCGGTCCTGGAGGATCTCGCTGATCGCGTCCTGGAAGTGCGGGTCGGAGCAGTCCGAGCGGTGCCAGATCATCGCGGGCACCCCGGCCCGCAGCCCGGCCAGCACTTCACGGCGCCCGGTGCCCGAGTCGTCGCCCGGCGGCTCGCTGAGCACCAGGCACACGGCGTGCCCGTCCTCCTTAAGCTCCCGCTCCAGATGGAAGAAGTACGCCCCGTCCTCGCCCGGCCGGCTCCAGTGCGGCTGGCTGTCGGCCGGGCGCTCCTTCAACTGCCGCCACTTGGCGTGCCAGGGCCGGTGCCAGGCGGCGCGCTGAAGCCGCTCCAGCGAGCGGATCAGAACGGGATAGTCCATGGCCAAAGGGGTCGGATCGAGATGACCGGAATCTTTCGACCACCACTCGACCGGCTCATTGAGCAGTTCCCAAGGCAACACGAATTCCAGGATGACCGGCTGGCGCAGATCGGCCCAGCGCGCCTCGGACTCCTCGATCAGCCGCTCCACCGCGCCCGGCAGTTCGTCGCGGCACAGGTGGACGGTCTCGCCGCGCACCGGGTGCCAGCCCGTGGAGTCGGACTGGCGCCAGTGGGTGAGGTAGTAGCGGCCGTCCTCATTGCGGTCCGGCTCGAACTGGATCATCAGATACGCGGGCACCACCGAGGGCGCGGGCTGCGGCAGCTCCGAGTGCTGCCACTCGCCCAGCAGGCCCTCAAGACCCAGCCGCTGGGACTGGCCGCGATTGAACCGGCGCAGCCCTTCCGCGGCCTCCATCCAGCCCTCCTCCACGAACCGGTCGGCGGCCAGTGCCACGAAGGCCATGCTGGGCGGCAGCTCGCCGGGTGGGGTGTTCTGGCCCGCAAGACGCAGGAAGACCTGCCAGCCGGTCTGGCACCAGCGGGGCAGCTCCTGGACCCGGGAGCGGCTCGCGCGCCGTGCCATCGACGCCAGCTCGATGGTGCGCAGGGATTCCAGGACCGGCCGTAGGTGGCCGAGGTCGGCACTGTCGAAGAAGTCGACCGCCTCCACCTCGTCCACGAGCGGCCATAACGCGGCTACTGTCGCCGACTCCTGCTCCACGTACTCGAGCGAGCGCACCAGACAGGCGGCGCCGTCACCGACCGCCATGCACGCCTTGACGACCTGGAGCAGCCAGGGCCGCAGCCGGTCACCGCCGAACGGCTCCACCGGCGCGCCCAGCTCACTGGCGAGCATCTCCCGCCATAACTCGCGGCTGCTCGTCTGCCTGACCGTCGCCGACTCCTGAAGCGCGTCCACGATGGCCACGGCCAATTCATTGCGGACCCGTTCCGGACCTCTCACCCCGTGACCTCCCCAAGCCGGCGCGGTTCCGTTGTGCCGACCAGGGTACGGCCGCAGGGGGTGCCGTGGCAGGGCCCTCGGGAAAGGAAGAGAGAGCCCCCTGTCGGATTCGAACCGACGACCTTCGCTTTACAAGAGCGGCGCTCTGACCAGCTGAGCTAAGGAGGCGTGCACGCACGTGCCCGTGCAGTGTACCCACGACCCGGCGTGCCCCTGTCGAAAATTTCCGCGAAGTTCACAGGGGTCCGGGTGCTGACAGAGCAGGTGAACGCCAGGTACCGTCCGAGGTCAGTCCACTCACATGGACTACACCACCACCTTCCTACAACGGATCGTCCGGCACGTTCCTGCCGGTAGAAGGGGGCCCATCACCATGGCCACTGTCTCGTTCGACAAGGCGACCCGGATCTACCCGGGTTCCGAGAAGCCCGCCGTAGACGCGCTCGACATCGAGATCGAGGACGGAGAATTCCTCGTTCTGGTCGGCCCGTCCGGCTGCGGCAAGTCCACCTCGCTCCGCATGCTGGCGGGGCTCGAGGACGTCAACTCCGGCGCCATCCGCATCGGCGACCGCGACGTCACCCACCTGCCGCCGAAGGACCGGGACATCGCCATGGTGTTCCAGAACTACGCGCTCTACCCGCACATGACCGTCGCCGACAACATGGGCTTTGCGCTCAAGATCGCCGGTGTGCCGAAGGCGGAGATCCGCCAGAAGGTCGAGGACGCGGCGAAGATCCTGGACCTCACCGAGTACCTCGGCCGCAAGCCCAAGGCCCTCTCCGGTGGTCAGCGCCAGCGTGTGGCGATGGGTCGCGCGATCGTGCGTGAACCGCAGGTCTTCCTCATGGACGAGCCGCTGTCGAACCTCGACGCCAAGCTCCGTGTCTCCACCCGTACGCAGATCGCCTCCCTCCAGCGCCGGCTCGGCATCACCACGGTGTACGTCACCCACGACCAGGTCGAGGCCATGACCATGGGTGACCGCGTGGCCGTACTGAAGGACGGTCTGCTCCAGCAGGTGGACAGCCCCCGCAACATGTACGACCGCCCCGCCAACCTCTTCGTCGCCGGCTTCATCGGCTCCCCCGCCATGAACCTGGTCGAGGTCCCGATCACCGACGGCGGTGTGAAGTTCGGCAACAGCGTCGTCCCGGTCAACCGTGACGCCCTCAAGGCCGCCGCCGACAAGGGCGACCGCACGGTCACCGTCGGCGTCCGCCCCGAGCACTTCGACATCGTCGAGCAGAACGGCGGCGCCGCCTCCTCCCTGTCCAAGGACACCGAGGACGCCCCGGCCGGTCTCGCGGTCTCCGTCAACGTCGTCGAGGAGCTCGGCGCCGACGGCTACGTCTACGGCACCGCCGAGGTCAGCGGTGAGAAGAAGGACCTGGTCGTCCGCGTCAACGGCCGCCAGGTCCCGGAGAAGGGCGCCCAGCTGCACGTCGTGCCGCGTCCGGGCGAGACCCACGTGTTCTCGACCTCCACGGGCGAGCGTCTCACCGACTGAGGTACGAACCGGGTGAATCACCCAGGTTGACGAGAAGGGCCCCGCAGACCGCTGCGGGGCCCTTTTTGTTGTCGACAAATACCCCGGCATATCGCCCATTTCGAGCAGTGAGCGTCAACCCTCTACCCAAAAAGGGGCACGACTTCATCCCCCGAACCGGTGACTAAATGTCGCCAAATCATTACCGGGCGCTACCCTCACTCGCGTGAAGCACTCCACTAACCAACAGACGCGACGCGGCCAGGGCCCCGCCCGCCGGATCGGCCGCTCGCTCGCCCTCGTCCTGCCCGTCGTCCTGGTGCTCTCCGGGACCCTCGCGGTCACCCGGGTCAACTGGTCGGGGAACCCCGCGAACTCGGTGCTCACGGCATCGGACGCCTCGGTGTCGGACGCCAAGCCCGGCTCGGTCTCCCGCGCCCCGCAGGACGTGCTGCGCGACCAGCTGATCGCCGAGCTCACCCGGAAGAACCCGGGCGTCGCGCTCACCCACCTCCAGCAGGCCGTGGACGAGCGCCCCTCTCTCGCCCGCCACTGCGCCTCCATCGCCCGCGCCCTCGGCCGAGCAGCGGTCCGCGTCTACGGCCCGACCCGCGCCCAGTCCTACGCCCGCCCGGTCTGCGACACAGCGTTCGCGACGGGCGTGGCAGCGGCCCACAACTGACGCAGCCGTCCCGGGCCCCCTGGGCAGGGGGCCCGGGGGCCGCAGGCCCCCCAGGGGCGCGGGGCTCTATTTGATTTGCGGCTCCGCCGCGTGGGCGCGACCAGCCACGACGGCGCCGCACCCGCACAGCATGAGGCACCCCCCACCCCAGTAGGCGCAGCGGCCACATACAGTTCGCCCCATGACCGATCCCCGCGCCGCCTCCCGCCCCACCCAAGCCGTCATCCTGGCCGGCGGCCAAGGCTCCCGCCTGCGCCCGTACACCGACGACCGCCCCAAGCCCATGGTCGAAATCCCCGGCACGGGCACGCCGATCATCGGCCATCAGATCGCCTGGCTCGCGGAAGAGGGCGTGACCGACGTCGTCGTCAGCTGCGGCCACCTCGCGGACGTCCTCAAGGACTGGCTGGCCCAGGCGGACCTCCCGGTCCAGGTCACCACGGTCGTGGAGACCGAGCCCCTCGGCCGCGGCGGCGGCCTCAAGTACGCCGCCGCGCATCTGCCGCACCCCGACCGCCCCTGGTACGCCACGAACGGCGACATCTGGACCCGGTTCTCGCTGCGCGACATGGCCGACTTCCACACCGAGCGCGACGCCGTCGCGACCCTCGCGCTGGCCCGGCCGCGGATCCCCTGGGGCGCCGTGCAGACGGACGGCTTCGGACACGTCACGGACTTCATCGAGGCGCCGCCGACGACGTACGAGATCAATGCGGGTGTGTACGTCTTCTCCGCCGAGTTCGCGGCGATGCTCCCGGAGCGGGGGGACCATGAGCGGACGACGTTTCCGCGGCTGGCCCGGGAGCACCGGCTTGCGGGATTCCCGATTCCTCAGGGTGCGTATTGGCGGGCCATCGATACGGCGAAGGATCTGACCGAGGCTGCCAAGGAGCTGTCTGCTCTTCGGTCATAGAGCGGCTGAGTGGGGGCTGAGCGCGCCCACGCGGCGGAGCCGCGCATCAAACAGAGCCCCGCGCCCCTGAAGGAGCGCGGGGAACCATGGGTTTGGTTGTTACTGCCGGTGGGCTAACCCAGAATCCCGCCCACCGGCCCATCTACCCCAACAGGCCGCCTACCAGGCCCGGTTCACCGGAGGTGGATCCTCCGCCTCCCGTGCCGCCCGGCGTGCTGTCGCCGCCGGTGGTGCCGCCCGAGGTCGGGCCCGCGCTGGTGCTGGGGGCCTCCTCCACCGGGGTGGTCTGCTGGGGCGGCGGGGCCTGGCCCGCGGTGCCCTGGGTCTCGCTGGGCGTGCCCGCCGTGGTGGCGCCCTGGGCGGCGCCCGGAGTCGTGGCGGCGCCTGCCGTGGGGGCCGCCGACGTGGCGCCCTGGGTCGGGGAGGTGGACGCCGACGGGGTGCGCTCCCGGCGCTCGCCGGGCTCGGAGGGGAGCGGGGAGCCGGGGAGTTCGTTGCGCGGGGCCTCGCCGGGGCCGGGGACGACCACGCGGTCGGCGTCGCGGACGGCGCCGCCGAGCAGCGAACCGATCAGCAGGGTCAGCCCGGTGACGATCGCGGTGATCAGGGCACCGCGGCGCAGGACGTAGCGGCGCAGGTCCCAGATGTCGGCGCGCGGTCCGAGGCGGCGCCAGGCGCTGCCCGCGAGGCGGCCGTCGATGGAGTAGACGGGGGCGCCCGCGATGATCAGCGGGGACCAGGCGGCCAGATAGATGATGTCGGGGGCGTCGTAGACGGGGACGCTCTTCCAGCTGACGGTGATGAGCAGCGCGGCCGAGAGCAGCGCGCCGACCACGGCGGCGACCCGCTGCCAGCAGCCCAGGATCGTGAGGACGCCCACGATGACCTGGAAGAAGGCGATCAGCAGGCCGGAGCCGACGGGGTGCTCCAGGGCGAACTGGCGCAGCGGCTCTGCGACTTCCCACGGGTGCAGGGTGTTGAGCCACTTCACCATCGAGCCGCGCTTGCCGCCGTCGAAGTAGACGGGGTCGCAGAGCTTGCCCATGCCGGCGTAGATGGAGATGAAGCCGAGGAAGATGCGCAGCGGGAGGAGGACGACGCCCAGGTTCATGCGGCGGCCCGGGTAGTAGGCGTGCCGCGAGGGGTCGTCCGCGTGACGCCGGGACCGCGCACCCTCGTCCGGGTCCGCGAAGTCCGGGTCCGCGAAGCCTGGCTCCGCGAACTCCCGGTCGTCGTAGTCGAGTTCCTCGTCGTAGGCGCTGCCGACCTGGCGCATGTCGGGCAGCAGCCGGGTGCCGTCGCCGTCGGGCGGGGTGCGCTGGGCGCCGACGACGGGGGTCTCCACGGTCTGCGCGAGGGCGTCGTAACTGTCCCCGCCGTAGCCGTCGTTGACGCCGACGCGCGGGATGACCTGGGTGGCGCCCGCGTCGGCCGGTTCCTCGGCATGGCCGACGCCGGCGCCCCGCACCGCCTGGAGCAGCCGGTGGGCGCCGGTGTCGTCGGGCGCGGACCTGCCGCTCCAGACGACGGGCCGACGGCGGCCGCTGCCCGCGGCACCGGCCGCCGGGACGCGGGGGGTGCCCTCGGTGGCGCTCAAGTGCCGTGCGATCCGCGGCGATTGGCTGCGTCTCGTCGACGCGCCCAACTGCACGCGGAAACTGGCGTGATTGACGATGATCTGCGCCGGATCGCTCGGCACCTTCACCATGCTCAGCGCGGGAGCGTCGTCGAATCCCGACGAGCGGTCCCCCGTGGGTGTGCGGGGTGTTCTGGTGTCCACACTCATCTAACAGAGTGACGTGTGTTTAGGACACTGCTTTGACCTGCCGGATCTGTCCGGACCGCGTCAAGCTTGCCCTGAACGACCGGATTACCCCGTACGGGTGAGGCGCCGGACGCGCGTTCAGGCGCGTCGCCGCGCCGCCTCGTACAGCACGATCCCCGCCGCCACACCGGCGTTCAGCGACTCGGCACCACCCGGCATCGGGATGCGGACGCGGAAGTCGCAGGTCTCGCCGACCAGTCGGGACAGGCCCTTGCCCTCGCTGCCGACCACGACGACGACGGGGCCGCCGAGGGCCTCGAGATCGCCGAGTTCGACCTCGCCGTCGGCCGCGAGACCGACGACCACGATCCCGGCCTTCTTGTACTGCTCCAGCGCACGGGTGAGGTTGGTGGCACGGGCGACCGGCGTGCGGGCCGCCGTACCGGCGGAGGTCTTCCAGGCACCGGCGGTCATGCCGGCCGCGCGGCGCTCGGGGACGACGACACCGTGGCCGCCGAAGGCGGAGACGGAGCGGACGACGGCGCCGAGGTTGCGCGGGTCGGTGACCCCGTCCAGGGCGACGATGAGCGGGTCCGCGCCCTCGTCGGCGGCGGCGACGGCGAGATCCTCGGGGTGGGCGTACTCGTACGGCGGGACCTGGAGGACCAGGCCCTGGTGGTTGAGGCCGTTGGTCATCCGGTCCAGCTCGGGACGCGGGGCCTCCATGAGGTTGATGCCACCGCGCTCGGCCGCGAGCTGGAGCGCCTCGCGCACCCGCTCGTCGTTGTCGATGAACTGCTGGACGTACAGCGTGTTCGCGGGCACGCCCTCACGCAGCGCCTCGACGACCGGGTTGCGCCCGACGACCAGCTCGGACGTGCCCTTGCCGCCCCTGCCACGGGCCACCGGACGGCGCTGGACCTGCTTGGCCTTGGCGGTGGCGATGCGGTTCTTCTTGTGCCCCTTGCGCATCTCGGCGGGCGGCGTCGGCCCCTTGCCCTCCAGGCCCCGGCGCCGCTGGCCGCCACTGCCGACCTGCGCGCCCTTCTTGCCGGACATGCGGCGGTTGTTCGCGGCCATGACCTACCTGTTCTCTGTGTAGCGGTGAACCCAAAAAAGGGCGTACGTCTATGCAGTGTGCCGCCCGGACGGCCGGGCGGCACAATCGATCACTGCGTTCAGCGCGCGCCGAGGCTCCAGCGCGGCCCCTGCGGGCTGTCCTCGATGACCAGTCCGGCCTGTCCGAGCTGGTCCCGGATGGCGTCCGCGGTGGCCCAGTCCTTACGGGCCCGCGCGGCCTCACGCTGGTCGAGCACCAGGCGTACGAGGCTGTCGACGACGCCGTGCAGGTCTTCGCCGCGGTCGCTCTCGCCCGCCCAGTGCGGGGCGAGCGGGTCCAGGCCGAGGACGCCGAGCATGGCGCGCACCTCGGCGAGGCGGGCCACGGCGGCTTCCTTGTCGTCGGCGGCGAGGGCCGAGTTGCCCTGCCGGACGGTGGTGTGCACGACGGCGAGCGCCTGCGGGACGCCCAGGTCGTCGTCCATGGCCTCGGCGAACGCGGTCGGCACCTCGGCGGCCGGCTCCACCGGGTGCCCGGCGAGCTCCACCACGCGCTGCACGAAGCCCTCGATCCGCGCGAACGCCGACTCGGCCTCGCGCAGGGCGTCCTCGCTGTACTCGATCATCGAGCGGTAGTGCGGGGTGCCGAGGTAGTAGCGCAGCACGATGGGGCGCCAGTGCTTGACCATCTCGCTGACCAGCACGGAGTTGCCGAGCGACTTGGACATCTTCTCGCCGCTCATGGTGACCCAGGCGTTGTGCACCCAGTACCGGGCGAACTCGTCGCCGTAGGCCTTGGCCTGGGCGATCTCGTTCTCGTGGTGCGGGAAGATCAGGTCCAGGCCGCCGCCGTGGATGTCGAAGGCGGAGCCCAGGTACTTGTGGGCCATCGCCGAGCACTCCAGGTGCCAGCCGGGCCGTCCCCGGCCCCACGGCGTCTCCCAGCTCGGCTCGCCCGGCTTGGCCGACTTCCACATCGCGAAGTCCCGGGAGTCCCGCTTGCCGGTCTCGCCCTCGCCGGAGGGCTGGAGCAGGTTGTCCAGCTCCTGGTTGGACAGGCGCAGGTACTCCGGGAAGGACTTCACGTCGAAGTAGACATTGCCGTCGGCCTCGTAGGCGTGGCCGCGCTCGATCAGGCCGCGCATCATCTCGACCATCTCGGTGACATGGCCGGTGGCCCGCGGCTCGTACGTCGGCGGCAGGCACCCAAGGGCGGTGTAGCCGTCGTTGAACGCGCGCTCGTTCTCGTAGCCGATCGACCACCACGGGCGGTTCTGGTCCGCGGACTTGGTGATGATCTTGTCGTCGATGTCGGTGACGTTGCGGATGAACGTGACGTCGTAGCCGCGGTACTCGAACCAGCGGCGCATGATGTCGAAGTTCAGCCCGGACCGGATGTGCCCGATGTGCGGGGCCGCCTGCACGGTGGCGCCACACAGGTAGATCGAGACACAACCCGGCGTGAGCGGGGCGAAGTCACGGATCTGCCGGGCGCTGGTGTCGTACAGGCGAATAGTCACGGGTCCAAGGGTAGTAGGCGGAAGCCGATGCCTCCGACGGTTGTGGATAACGGTCAGCCCGCGGTTCGGGCCACCAACGCGGTCGCCACGGCCATCAGACCTTCACCCCTACCGGGGAAGCCGAGTCCGTCCGTCGTCGCACCCGACACCGAAACCGGTGCTCCCGCCGCCTCCGACAGGACCTTCTGGGCCTCCTCGCGCCGCTTGCCGATCTTCGGGCGGGGGCCGACGACCTGCACCGCGATATTGCCGATGACGAAGCCCGCCTCGCGGACGATGCGCGCGGCCTCGGTCAGGAGTACGACTCCGGAGGCGCCCGACCACTCGGGGCGGCCCGTGCCGAAGTGCTGACCCAGGTCACCGAGACCGGCGGCGGAGAAGAGCGCGTTGCAGGCGGCGTGCGCGACGACGTCGGCGTCGGAGTGCCCGGCGAGACCCGGGCCCTCGCCCTCCCACTTCAGGCCCGCGCACCACAGCTCGCGGCCCTCCTCGAAGGCGTGGATGTCGGTGCCGATGCCGACCTGGGGAAGCAGAGGGGCCTCAGAAGCCATCGTTGAGCCTCCGGCGTGCCAGGACCGCCTCGGCGAGGACCAGGTCGAGCGGGCGGGTGACCTTGAAGGCCTCCTCGTGGCCGGGCACGACCACGACGGTGAGCCCGAGCTGCTCGACCATGCCGGCGTCGTCGGTGACCTGGTCGGTGACCGTCTCATGGGCGCGGACCAGGGTCGCCCGGTCGAAGCCCTGCGGGGTCTGCACCGCCCGCAGCCGGGCCCTCGGCGGGGTGGCGACGACCGGTTCGGGCTCGCCCGGCGTCCCGGCCGGTTCGACCTCCTTGACGGTGTCGGCGAGCGGCAGCGCGGGGACCACCGCGGGGGCGCCGTCCCGTACGGCCTCGATGACGGCGTCGACGGTGTCGACCGGGACGAGCGGGCGGGCCGCGTCGTGCACCAGGACGATGTCGTACTCGGGCGGCAGCGCGTCCAGGCCGAGCTTCACGGAGTCCTGGCGTTCGGCGCCGCCGGGGACGACCAGGAAGTCGGTGCGCTCGGGCAGCGCGTGCGCGTCGAGCAGGGACTTCACCTCGGCGGTGCCGTCGGGCGGGGCCACGACGACGACCAGGGAGACGGCGCGGGACGCGGCCATCGCGCGTACCGCGTGGATCAGCATGGGGGTGCCGCCCAGCGCGCGCAGTGCCTTGGGAGCGCCAGGGCCGAGGCGTACGCCCCGGCCGGCGGCCGGGATCACGGCAGCCGTGCGAGCGGTCGGACTGGCCTGCGCGGGCGAAGGGCGCGATTCGTCAGACATCGGTTCCTGTCAGGTTTGTGTGCTGGCCTGGCTTGGGTATGGCCCTGGAAGTGCCGGGCGCGACGCCTTGACCGGACCCTTCCGTGACACTGGTCGAGCCAGCTGCCCGGGCCCGGCACGCCAAGTATCGGGGGGGGAAGTCCTCCCGAAGGTCGGCACGTATATCGGCACGCATATGCGAACATGCCGCAGCGCCCGGCGACAGTAAACGTCATCGGGCACCGCGGCACTTTTCTTGACTAACGCAGCAATGTGGGCTGACCGCCTACAGCGGGCGTCAGGATGCGAGGACCTCGTCGAGGAGGGCCTCCGCCTTGTCCTCGTTGGTGTTCTCCGCGAGGGCCAGCTCGCTCACCAGGATCTGGCGGGCCTTGGCGAGCATGCGCTTCTCACCAGCGGAGAGTCCACGCTCGCGCTCACGACGCCACAGGTCACGGACGACTTCCGCAACCTTGATGACATCGCCGGAGGCGAGCTTCTCCAGATTTGCCTTGTAACGACGCGACCAGTTCGTGGGCTCCTCGGCGTACGGCGCGCGCAGCACCTCGAAGACCCGGTCCAGCCCGTCCTGACCGACCACATCACGCACGCCGACGAACTCCGCATTGTCCGCTGGCACACGTACCGTCAGGTCACCCTGGGCGACCTTCAGCACCAAGTAGGTCTTGTCCACGCCTTTGATCTGGCGAGTTTCGATGGCCTCGATCAGCGCGGCCCCGTGATGGGGATAGACCACGGTGTCGCCAACCTTGAACGTCATGTGACAGGTACCCCTTCCGTGGCTATCCAGGGTAACACGGATACGGCGTCTTCTGAATGGCGTTTTCGCAGGTCAGGGCATATCTCGGGGCTTGACAACAGCAACAGGAACGTGCTGCGCGGGCCGACCGGAAGAAGGTATTCGCAGGTCGGAGCGGCTCTCCGGGGGACACGAAACGCGCACGTCACACACTTCCGGCGACCTTGTCGAGCGGATGAACATCCCGATATGTCCGGTTCCAGTTGTGCGACTTCCGCTAGTCCGTTCGGTGTCATGAGTCGGGTACCGGACGATTCCGGAATTGATCACGAGGGGCGGTCGAGGCACGGTCGTTGATCAATTTCCGGTGGGTCGTGCATTCCTTCACGGAAATTTCGCGGCCGGTGTCGCTGGTATGCCCACGGGACTTATGTGAATGGCGGACCAGGACGACGGCAAAGTGACCGGTGGGTCACTTGTGGGGGACGGGACGGGTGAAGACGGAGGTACTTACGGCGCTCAGGGGAGGGTCGGGTGCGGCGGCGCGGGAACGGCTCGGTAACCTAAGGCCGCTGACAGACACTTAGGGCGGCTTTATGCGCCCGCCCCGTTCGAGTCAAGGAGTTGCCGCCGCCGTGAGCAGCAGCCTTCGACGCGGCGCCCTCGCCGCGGCCGCCATCACGTTCTCGATTCTCCCGCTCGCCGCGTGCGGCGCCGGCGACAACGCCCAGACCCTGGAGATCCAGCCGGACAACGCGGCGACCACGGTCGGCGACATCAAGGTGCAGAACGCCGTGATCGTCACCCAGCCCGACCCGGAGGCGACCGGTCCGGCCGCGGTCTCCGCGACCCTGTTCAACAACGGCACCAGCGCCCAGAAGCTGGAGTCGATCACCGTCGCTGGGGCCGACGAGCCCACCGAGCTGAAGGCCGCCAAGGGCAAGAGCCTGACCATCCCGGCCGGCGGCTCGCTGATCATCGGTGGCGCGGACAACGCCTCGGCGGTGCTCGCCACCACCCCGCAGAACGTCCAGGACGGCAATGCCCAGGAGGTGACCTTCACCTTCAGCGAGACCGGTGACGTCAGCCTGCGCGCCTTCGTGGTCCCGGCGGAGAGCTACTTCACCGGCTGGGGCCCGACCGAGGTCCCCGAGGCGCCGAGCGAGGACACCGCGTCCCCGACGGACGAGGCGACGGGCGAGGCCACGGGCGAGCCGACCGGCGAGGCCACGGGTGAGGCCACCGGCGAAGCCACGGGCGAGGCCGCCGACGGCGCCTCCGGCACCCCGACCGACGCCGCCTCGGCATCGTCGAGCGCGTCCCACGAGGCCGCCGGCCACTGAGCCGACGCAGCAGCACACAAGAAGGCGGGCCCCCTCTTCGGAGGGGGCCCGCCTTCGTCGTACAGCTGGTGCTCTTTACGGCTCGAACTTGTAACCGAGGCCACGCACCGTCACCAGGTATCGAGGCGCGCCCGGGTCCGGCTCGATCTTGGCTCGGAGGCGCTTGACGTGGACGTCCAGGGTCTTGGTGTCGCCGACGTAGTCGGCGCCCCAGACGCGGTCGATGAGCTGCATGCGGGTCAGTACGCGGCCCGCGTTGCGCAGGAGCATCTCCAGGAGGTCGAACTCCTTGAGGGGGAGGTCGACCTTGGAGCCCGAGACCGTGACCACGTGACGGTCGACGTCCATACGGACCGGGCCCGCCTCCAGCGCGGCCGGGGTGACCTCCTCGGGCTCGCCGCGGCGGCGCAGCACGGCCCGGATACGGGCGACCAGCTCGCGCGAGGAAAACGGCTTGGTGACGTAGTCATCGGCTCCTATTTCCAGGCCGACCACCTTGTCGATCTCGCTGTCCTTGGCGGTCACCATGATGACGGGGACGTTGGAGCGGCCGCGCAGCTGGCGGCAGACCTCCGTGCCCGGCAGGCCGGGCAGCATCAGGTCGAGAAGGACGAGATCGGCGCCGTTGCGCTCGAACTCGTCGAGTCCGTCGGGCCCGGTGGTCGCGACCGCGACCTCGAAGCCCTCCTTGCGGAGCATGTACGACAGGGCGTCTGAGAAGGATTCCTCGTCCTCGACGACGAGCACTCGGGTCACGGATGGACCTCCGGGGCGGAAAGCGTTTGGTACGCGGCTGACTCGGGGGGTGTGTCGTGGGACGGGTCGGCGGGGCGCCCGGCCTCGTCGTCGAGGACGGGATGCTGCTGAGCTCGGTCGCGGGCCGCGCCCGCCTCCGGCAGTCTCAGGGTGAACGTGGAGCCCTGTCCCTCGGAACTCCACACCGTGACCTCCCCGCCGTGCGAGGCGGCCACGTGCTTGACGATCGCCAGCCCGAGCCCCGTACCGCCGGTGGCACGGGAACGGGCCGGGTCGACGCGGTAGAAGCGCTCGAAGATGCGCTCCTTGTCCTTGTCGGAGATGCCGATGCCCTGGTCGGTCACGGCGATCTCGATATGGTCCCCGCCGGGCGCGGTCAGCCGGCGGGCGGCGATACCGACGCGGGTGCGGGCCGGGGAGTAGTTGACGGCGTTCTCGACGAGGTTGCCGAGGGCCGCGGCGAGCTGGCCGCGGTGGCCCCAGATGCTCAGGTCGGCGGTGCCGCCCGCGGCCATCGTGATCTGCTTGGTGCCGGCGGCGTGCCGGCAGCGGTCGATGGCCTCGGCCACCAGTTCGTCGACTCGAACGGGCTCGGCGTCGTCCAGCGGGTCGTCGTTCTGGACCCGGGAGAGGTCGATCAGCTCCTGGACGAGGTTGGTGAGCCGGGTCGCCTCGATCTGCATGCGCCCCGCGAACCGCTCCACCGCCTCCGGATCGTCCGAGGCGTCCATGACGGCCTCCGAGAGGAGGGAGAGCGCGCCCACGGGGGTCTTGAGCTCATGGCTGACATTGGCGACGAAGTCGCGCCGCACCGCCTCTATCCGCCGGGCCTCGGTGAGGTCCTCGACGAGCAGGAGCACCAGTCGGGAGCCGAGCGGCGCCACTCTGGCGGAGACCGCGAGGGCCTCGCCGCGGCCACCGCCGCGCCGGGGCAGATCCAGCTCGACCTGGCGTATCTCGCCGTCGCGGCGGGTGTCCCGGGCCATCTGGAGCATGGGCTCCACGGAGAGCCGTCCGCCGCGCACCAGCCCGAGGGCGTACGCGGCGGAGCTGGCCTTGACGACGGCGTCGGCCTCGTCCAGTACGACCGCGGAGGAGCGGAGCACGGACAGCACCGTGTCGACGCCCGGCGGCAGTACCGGGTCGGTGTGCAGGGAGGTTCGGGTGGGTCGCGCCTGGTCGCGTTCGCTCCAGCGGAACGCCAGCATGGCGATGACGCCGGTGAGTACCCCGGCGATCGCTGCCGCTGCGGCAACCGCCGCGTTCACGTCCATGCATCCAGGTTAGGCACGCCCGCGGTCATGGCCACAGCCATCCGACTGCGACCTCGAACACTCGTCGCCCAGAGTTCACCCAGGAGCCAGCAATGGTTCATTTGGGGTGGCAGAAACGGACGCGTGCAGGTCAGACGGTATGAGCGTGGGGTGCGATAGCGCCGGTTCAGCAGGACGTGCACACTGGCCCCGGCCCCTGGAACCCCCAAGAACACGTACGAGAGGGAACCCTCATGCGGGACGCGTACCACGAGGAACTTGACTCGATCAGCGACAGCCTGGTGGAGATGGCCCGCCTGGTCGGGTCGGCGATCGGACGCGCCACGACCGCCATCCTGGACTCCGACCTCAAGCTGGCGGAGAGCGTGATCGAGGCCGACCAGAAGGTCGACGACCTCCAGCACGACCTGGAGGCACGGGCGATAGCCCTGCTCGCCCGGCAGCAGCCGGTCGCCACCGACCTGCGGATCGTGGTCACCTCGCTGCGGATGTCCGCGGACCTGGAGCGCTCCGGCGACCTGGCCCAGCACGTGGCCAAGCTGACCCGGCTGCGGTACCCGGAGCGGGCCATCCCGCACGACCTGCACGCCACGATCCTGGAGATGGGGCAGCTCGCGCAGCGCCTGATGGCGAAGGCGGCCGAGGTGATCATCACGAAGGATGTCGATCTGGCGCTCCAGCTGGAGACGGACGACGACGAGATGGACCTGCTGCACCGCACGCTGTTCCAGCACCTGATGGACGAGCGCTGGAAGCACGGCATCGAGACGGCCGTGGACGTGACGCTGCTGGGCCGCTACTACGAGCGGTTCGCCGACCATGCGGTGGCCGTGGCCAAGCGTGTGGTGTTCCTGGTGACGGGTGAGCACGCCGATGAGCTCCAGCAGGACATCCAGCCCGTGGCGGGCGTCGAGGGCGCCTGACCGCACTCGGGGGCGTGCGGCGGAGCCTCCGTGCGCCGTTGATGCGCCGCGTGGGGCGGGCATGCAATGGGGAAAGAGGCACCGGCCTCACCGAGGAGGGACCATGACCGACTCCCCCAGCCCCACCCCCGACCCCGCCCAGGAACGCCGGACCGAGGAGCCCGCCGAGATCAGGAACCTGACCCTGATCGCCGCGTGCGGCTGCGGTTCGGGCTGCGGCTGCGGCTGCCAGTCCGGCAACCCGTGCCAGTGCGGTTGACTCCGTCGACTCCTCTACGACGGTGAAGGGCCCCGGCGATGCGCCGGGGCCCTTCGTCGTGCTGTCGGCGGCGGGCGGGCGCAGCATGGAGGGAGGACCGGAAGGAGGCGCGCCATGGCTCAGTACATGGACGTACACCACGGAATGCAGGGCATCACCGCCGACCAACTGCGCGAGGCCCACCAGGCGGACCTCGCGATAGAGAAGGACGAAGGGGTCCACTTCGAGCGGGCCTGGGCGGACCCGGAGTCCGGCGTCGTCTACTGCCTCTCCGAGGCGCCCTCGGCGGCGGCGGTCCAGCGCATCCACGAGCGCACCGGCCACAAGGCCGACGAGATCCACGCGGTGCCGCTGTCGGTCTGAGCGCCCCGCCAAGGCCCTCGGACGGTCAGAACTTGTGGTTGGTGATCACAGCGTTCCCGAAGACGTCGTAGACCGACACTCGGTGATCGCGGCGGCGGTGCCCTGGGGAAAGCCCTCCACCCGCGAAGAGATCGCAGGCGGAGGGCTCCGTCAGAACCGTTCTACTTCTTCTTGCCCTGGTTCTTGACCGCCTCAATAGCGGCCGCGGCCGCCTCGGGGTCGAGGTAGGTGCCGCCGGGGGTGAGCGGCTTGAAGTCGGCGTCGAGTTCGTAGGACAGCGGGATGCCCGTGGGGATGTTCAGGCCCGCGATGTCGGCGTCGGAGATGCCGTCGAGGTGCTTGACCAGGGCGCGGAGGCTGTTGCCGTGGGCGGCGACCAGGACCGTGCGGCCCGCCAGGAGGTCGGGGACGATGCCGTCGTACCAGTAGGGGAGCATGCGCGCCACCACGTCCTTCAGGCACTCCGTCCTGGGGCGGAGCTCCGGGGGGATCGTCGCGTAGCGCGGGTCCTCGGACTGGGAGAATTCCGTGCCGTCCTCAAGCGGCGGCGGCGGGGTGTCGTAGGAGCGGCGCCAGAGCATGAACTGCTCCTCGCCGAACTCGGCCAGGGTCTGGGCCTTGTCCTTGCCCTGGAGGGCGCCGTAGTGGCGCTCGTTCAGGCGCCAGCTGCGGTGGACCGGGATCCAGTGGCGGTCGGCGGACTCCAGGGCGAGCTGCGCGGTGCGGATGGCGCGCTTCTGGAGGGACGTGTGGACCACGTCGGGGAGCAGGCCGGCGTCCTTCAGCAGCTCACCGCCGCGGACCGCCTCCTTCTCGCCCTTCTCGTTGAGATTGACGTCCACCCAGCCGGTGAACAGGTTCTTCGCGTTCCACTCGCTCTCGCCGTGGCGGAGGAGGATCAGCTTGTACGGTGCGTCGGCCATGGGAAGGAGCGTAATCGAACCCTCTGATCGCTTGCGCCCCCGACCAGAAGGCGGACGGTTGACGGGATCTGCTAATTGAGTGGCCCCCGAGGGGTGGGACTTCGTAAGTTGTCGTTGCCGCCTACGCCACTTACACCACCCGGGGGATCCGCATGTCCGTCGCCGCCCTGAGACGTGCCGCCCGCGAGTCCGTCTCGGGGCTGCCCCGTGAGTTCTGGTGGCTGTGGACCAGCACTCTCGTCAACCGGCTCGGCGGCTTCGTCGCCACCTTCATGGCCCTGTATCTGACGCTGGACCGCGGCTACTCCGCCTCCTACGCCGGTCTCGTCGCCGCCCTCCACGGCCTCGGCGGGGTCATCTCCTCGCTCGGCGGCGGGGTGATGACCGACCGGCTCGGACGGCGGCCCACGCTGCTGATCTCGCAGAGCGCCACCGCACTCGCCGTCGCCGCGCTCGGGTTCGTCCAGCACCCCGTCGCCATCGCCGGTGTCGCCTTCCTGGTCGGCATGGCCTCCAACGCCTCCCGGCCGGCCGTGCAGGCGATGATGGCCGACATCGTCCGGCCCGAGGACCGCGTCCGCGCCTTCTCGCTCAACTACTGGGCCATCAACCTCGGGTTCGCCGTCTCCTCCATGGCCGCCGGGTTCATCGCCGAGTACAGCTACCGGGCCGGGTTCCTCATCGAGGCCGCCATGACCGCCGTCTGCGCGATCGTCGTCTTCCTGAAGGTGCCCGAGTCCCGGCCCGAGCGCACCGCGACCGCGAAGGCCGAGGAGGCCGCCGTAGGACTGGGCACCGTGCTGCGGGACGGGCGGTTCATGGGGCTTGTGGGGCTGTCGTTCCTGGTCGCCCTTGTCTTCCAGCAGGGCGCGCTCGGGCTGCCGGTCGCCATGGGGGACGCCGGGTTCACGCCCGCCGACTACGGCCTGGCCATCGCCGTCAACGGGTTCCTCATCGTCGTTCTCCAGATCCCGGTCACCCGGTTCATCGAGCACCGGGATCCGCGGCGGCTGCTGGTCATCTCCTCCGTGCTCGCCGGGTACGGCTTCGGGCTCACCGCCTTCGCCGGGTCCGTCGGGCTGTTCGCGCTCACCGTCTGCGTCTGGACCCTCGCGGAGATCGTCAACGCCCCGACCCAGACCAGCCTGGTCGTCCGGCTCTCCCCCACTCATGGCCGCGGCCGCTACCAGGGCATGTACACGATGTCCTGGGCCGTCGCCTCGCTCGTCGCCCCGCTGATGTCCGGCCTGGTCATCGACCGGTACGGGGCGGAGTGGCTGTGGGGGCTGTGCGCGGTGATCGGGACGGTGGCCGGGCTCGGGTACGCCGTCCTGATGCGGCGCCTCCCGGTCGAGGAGCCGGTCGCCACGGTTCCGGCCCGGCCCAAGGCCGCCACCGCCTGACCCCTCAGTGGTGCATCCGCGCCCCCTTCACCACCTTGTCCACCGCGTTGCGCGGCCCGTACACCGCGAGCCCCACCAGGTCCAGGTCGCCCGTGGACACGGCCCGTACGGCGGCCCGGTTGTCGCGGTCGTTGCCGGTGGTGAACAGGTCGGAGGTGAAGACGGCCCGGGGCAGCGCGCGGGACAGCACGCGCGCGTGGGCCGCCTTCAACGTCTCCTTGGACGCCTCGAAGACCATCACCGGCTGCCGGAACATCGGCAGATACGCCACCGCGTCGGCGTCCTCGTACGGCTCCCCGATCACCTCGGGGATCTCGGTCCCCAGGCCGCTGACCAGGAACGCGGTCACGTTCAGCCGCTGCCAGGGCTCCAGGTCGTCGCGCAGGACGACGGCGATCTTCGTGTCGAATCGGACCGGCTGGGCGCTTTCGAAGGTCTGCTCGCTCATACTCCAAGACTGCTGAGCGTCGTACGGCCGGGTCTTGTACGTTTTTTGCATGGCCGCGCAGCCCGAGGTGACCGCCTGGCGTCCCCGTGTCCCGGGGGTCGTGGAGGTGTTCCACGCGCACTTCACCGAGTACACCTATCCGATGCACGTCCATGAGGCCTGGACCCTGCTGATCGTCGACGACGGCGCCGTCCGCTACGACCTCGACCGGCACGAGCACGGCACCCCGCTCGACACGGTGAGCCTGCTGCCGCCGCACGTCCCGCACAACGGCTCCCCCGCCACCCCGCACGGCTTCCGCAAGCGGGTGATCTACCTCGACACGACCCGGCTGGACGACCGGCTCATCGGCGCCGCCGTGGACACCCCCGACCTGCGCGACCCGCTGCTGAGGCACCGCGTGGGGCAGCTGCACACCGCGCTCGCCCGTCCCGGCGAGGAGTTGGAGGCGGAGAGCCGGCTCACGCTCGTCGGGGAACGGCTCCAGGAGCACCTGCACGCCCGAACGGAAGGCGGGGTCCGCCCCGACCCCGCCCTCGCCCGCCGCCTGCGCGAACTCCTCGACGAACGCGTCGTGGAGGGGCTCGCGCTGGAGGAGGCGGCGCGGCTGCTGAACGCCCATCCCGCCCATCTCGTACGGGCGTTCAGCGGCGCCTACGGCATCGCCCCGCACCAGTACCTGACCTCGCGCCGAGTCGAGCGCGCCCGACGCCTCCTCCTGGCGGGCGCCCGCCCCGCCGACGCGGCCCTCGGCACCGGTTTCTACGACCAGGCCCATCTCACCCGGCACTTCCGGCGGTTGGTGGGGGTGACCCCGGGCCGCTACCGGGACAGTTCGGCCTGAGCGTCGTACAGGTTGCGCGGCCGTACGGCGTCCGTCGTGCCGTACAGCTCCAGGCGGGTGTGCAGGTCGCCGGTGAAGTCGGGGACGTCGATCTGGTCGAACTCGCGGACCTCGTTGATGCCGACCGTGGCGCTGAAGGGAGCGAGTCCGTCTAGCTTCATCAGGCCCGCGCGGCCGTTGGTGACGCGGATGTTCCAGTGGGTGAAGCGGGCGCCGAAGAGGGGCCCGGCGCTCCCGTCGCCGCCGTGGCGGCCGTTGTTGTTGACGGTGATGTCGGTGCGGACGTTGGCGAAGGGCAGTCCGCGATGGCTGTCGAAGGTGCCCATCTCCATGACCCCGCGCGACCAGACGTTGTACGAGGACAGACCCTCGACGTTGATGCCGTGCAGCTGGGTGCCGGACGGGGCGGGGACCGTGCGCTGTTCGATCGTGAAGTCGTCGACGAGGTTGTCGTGCGAGCCCTCGCGGCAGAAGTACGGGTGGTGCGAGCCGCGGCCCGCCACACGTGTGCGGCGCAGGGTGCAGGCGGAGGCGGCGACCAGGCCGAAGCCGTTGTCGACGTGGCGGACGGTGACGTCGTCCGCCCAGCAGTCGTACGCGCACTGGAACGTGACGCCGTTGAAGCCCTTGTCGAGGAGGTGCGGCTGCTGCGGGGTCTCCATCGCCTCCAGGGTGAGCCCTTCGACGCCCGATCCCGTCAACTCCTCGACATGGGTGGTCAGTCGGGGGTCCCACTCGGGGCGGACGTCGAGCGGGAGGGGGCGTTCGAGGGTGATACGGCGGCCCTGTACGCGGGTGACGCGGACCGGCCACTCGTAGGGGACGTAGGAGGTCAGCTTGGTCTTGTCGTCCCAGGAGTACGCCTCGGTGCCGGGGCCGCCGCCGCACATGTGCTCCAGCAGGGTGTGGTCGGCGTCGTCGGCGAGCCGGAGGAGGACCAGGGCGCCGGGCCGGAGGCGGCGGGCGTCGGCGACGGTGACCGTCCAGGAGCCCTGGCGGGCCGGTTCGACGGTGGTGAGGGTGCTCCACTCGTCGCGCTTGTTGCCGGTCCAGCCCTCGAAGGGCCACGCCTTCGCGCGGATCGCGGCGGTCAGGGACTGCCAACGGGCCTCCGGGGCCAGCCAGATCAGGCCCCCGGCCCAGGACCAGGAGGACTTGTCGCCGCCGTAGCGGGAGCCGTAGACGCCGATCAGCTCGGTGAGGTGCTTGGTCGCGTACAGCGTCGTACGGCCGCTGCCGGCGCCGCGCAGGACGACGTGGGAGTGGCCGATGCGGATCACGTCGTCGATGCGGAAGGTGCCGGGCGGGATGGTGACCGTGCCACCGCCGGCCCTTCCGGCGGCGGCGATGGCACGGTTGATCGCGGGAGCGCAGTCCGTGGTGCCGTCGGGCACGGCGCCGAAGTCGGTGACGCTCGTGACGGGGCGCGGGCGGGTGGTCCTGGCGCGGCTTCCGGCCCGGCCGACGTAGGGGATCTGCGGGTGGTCGAAGGGGTTGCGGGCGAACTCCCGCCAGAGGGCCGGGACTTCGGCCGCCCGCGCCGGGCCGGCCGTCGCGCCGAGGGCCACCGCGGTGGCGCCGATCAGGAGGGCGCGTCTGCCGATGTTCCCGTGGTTCATGTCCAGCCACCCCTTCACACTCACGGAAAATTCATGGATATGAACGACGTTCAGGAATGTGCTGGCCGTGAGCATGCCACGGAGCCCCTGGGCGGGGAAAGGGGTGTGCGTGAGCTACGAGCGCGCTACGGGCGCTCGATCAGATGCTTGAACGCGTCCAGATTGCGGGTCGACTCACCGCGCGACACCCGCCACTCGTACTCCCTGCGGATGGCGCTCGCGAAGCCCAGCTCCAGCAGGGTGTTGAAGGCGCCGTCGGCGGCCTCCAGGGTCTGGCCGAGCAGCCGGTCCAGCTCCTCGGCGGTGATCGACGAGAGGGGGAGCTTTGCGGCGACGTAGACGTCACCGAGCTGGTCGACGGCGTAACTGACGCCGTACAGCTTGAGGTTGCGCTCCAGGAGCCAGCGGTGGACGCCGGGCTCGTTCTCGTCGGGGTGGCGGATGACGAAGGCGTTGAGCGACAGGGAGTGCCGGCCGAGGAGCAGGGACACGGTCGTCGACAGCTTGCGGGTGCCGGGCAGCTTGACCACGTAGGTGCCGGGGTCGGGGCTCTCCCACTCCAGCTCCGCGTCCTGGAGGAAATCCTCTACGACCTGCCGTACATCACCCATGGTGGGAGCGTACGCGACGCCGATGCGCCTGGGTCGCGGCCGTGTAGACGTCCGCCGTGGCGGCGGCCGCGGTGTCCCAGCCGAAGGACTGGGCGTGCCTCGCGGCGGCGGCGCCCATCCGGGCGGACAGCTCCGGGTTCTCGGCGAAATCGAGCAGCACACGCGCGTACTCGGCGGGCTGGTGACCCCGTACGAGGAAACCGGTCTGCCCGTCGCGCACGGCCACCGGCAGCCCGCCGACCGACGCCGCCAGCACCGGCGTGCCCGCCGCCTGGGCCTCTATGGCGACCAGGCCGAAGGACTCGCTGTAGGAGGGCATGACGAGGACCGAGGCCGCCCGGAACCAGTCGGCGAGCTGGGTCTGCCCGACCGGCGGGCGGAACCGTACGACATCGGCGATGCCCAGGCGGGCCGCCAGCTTCTGGAGCCCCTCGGGCTTGGCGAGGCCGCTGCCGCTGGGGCCGCCGACGACCGGGACGACGATGCGCGAGCGCAGTTCGGGGCGCTGGTCGAGCAGGACGGCGACCGCGTGGAGCAGGACGTCCGGCGCCTTCAGGGGCTGGATGCGGCCCGCGAAGAGCGGGATCAGCGCGTCCTGGGGCAGGCCGAGGCGGGCGCGGGCGGCGGCGCGGCCGTCGGCGGGCGCGAAGCGGTCGAGGTTGACGCCGGGGTGGACCACGGCGACCTTGTCGGGGGCCGCGTGGTAGTGGCGGACGAGTTCGTCAGACTCCTCCGCGGTGTTGGCGATGAGGCGGTCCGCTGCGGCCACGATCTGGGTCTCGCCGATGACCCGGGCGGCGGGCTCGGGGGTGTCGCCCTCGGCGAGGTTGGCGTTCTTGACCTTGGCCATGGTGTGCATGGCGTGCACCAGAGGGGTGCCCCAGCGCTGGGCGGCGAGCCAGCCGACGTGGCCGGAGAGCCAGTAGTGCGAGTGGACCAGGTCGTAGTGGCCGGGGCGGTGGCCGGCCCAGGCCTGCATCACGCCGTGGGTGAAGGCGCAGAGCTGGGCGGGGAGTTCCTCCTTGGCGAGGCCCTCGTACGGGCCCGCGTCGACGTGCCGGACGAGGACGCCGGGGGCCATCTCGACGGTGGGCGGGAGGGCGGCGGTGGTCGCCCGCGTGAAGATCTCGACCTCGATGTTGATCGCGGCGAGGCGCTGCGCGAGCTCCACGATGTAGACGTTCATGCCGCCGGCGTCGCCGGTGCCGGGCTGGTGGAGCGGTGAGGTGTGCACGGAGAGCATCGCGACCCGGCGGGGGCGGCGGTGCAGCCGCAGCCGGGAGGGTGCCGCCGGGGAGCGACGCCCGAGCCTGCTGACGTAGTGGCTCACGTGGCGTTCCTCCTCAATGCGGGCATGCCTTCGGGAGGACGTGCGGGGCCCTCCACGGGGGTGCAACACCGGAGGGGGCGGCTCCATTTCCGGCCGGGGGTTCTTTGCCGAATCATTACCGGCACTCGCTCAACCGTTCGAGGGTGGGCTGCGTGCCGATACCCTCTTCCTCATGACAGCCCGCGCCGCCTCCCGCCCCGTGGGAACGGTGACGCGCGGGACGACCAACCCCAACCGCCTGCGCCGCATGGACCGCTGGATCGCGGCCACGCACGGCGCCGAGCTGCGGCGGGCCGGGGATGCCGTCGCGGTCGATCTCGGATACGGCGCCGCCCCCTGGACGGCCGTGGAGCTGCTCGGGCGGCTGCGCACCGTCGCCCCACGCGCGCGTGTCGTGGGCGTGGAGATCGAACCGGCCCGGGTCGAGGCCGCGCGACCGTACGAGCGCGAGGGGCTGGCCTTTCGGCACGGCGGCTTCGAGGTTCCCGTCGACCGGCGGCCGATGCTGATCCGCGCCGCCAATGTGCTGCGGCAGTACGACGAGGCCGAGGTGGCCGGAGTGTGGGAGCGGCTGTGCGCGCGGCTCGCGCCCCGCGGACTGCTGGTCGAGGGGACCTGCGACGAGATCGGGCGCCGGCACGTGTGGGTCGCGCTCGGACCGGAGGGGCCGCGCACGGTGACCTTCGCGGCCCGGCTGGGGTCGCTGGAGCGCCCGTCGGATCTCGCCGAGCGGCTGCCGAAGGCGCTCATCCACCGGAACATTCCCGGCGAACCGGTGCACGCCTTCCTGCGGGACTTCGACCGCGCCTGGGCCGCCGCCGCGCCCTACGCCTCCTACGGCGCGCGCCAGCGCTGGATGCGCGCGGTGCGGGATCTCACGGCCGACTGGCCCGTCACCGACGGCGCGGCACGCTGGCGACAGGGTGAAGTCACGGTGGCGTGGGGCGCGTTGGCGCCGGTCCGCTGAGCCCCTGTGCTGGGCTGACCTGCGGGGAACGATCTCCGTGAGTCGTTCGTCACATAGGCGGGGAGATCGTCATGACGGGGCGGGAAAGGGGGGAAGCAGCAGGATGCACAGCCTCTGTCGTTTTACGTCGGGACATGGCACCATCCCCCAGAAGTGCGTAAGTTACTGACGGTAAATCAGATTGGGGGAAGTGGTATGGGTACGGGCAGGCGCAGCCTCATCGCCGCTGCCATCACCGTGGTCTGCGCGGTGACCGTGCTGGCGGTTCCGGGCACGGCGTTCGCGAGTCCGACCCCGTCACCGACCCCGAGTGCGACATCGAGCCCGACTCCCGTCACCAACAAGGACCTTGAGGCCGTACGCAAGAAGCTGGACCGGCTCTATCACGACGCCGCCGTCGCCACCGACGCGTACAACCTCGCCGAGGAGAAGGCCGAGAAGCAGTCGGCCGAGATCGTGGCGCTGGCCAAGAAGATCGTCAAGGGCAAGAAGAAGCTGGACGAGCTCAAGAAGCGGGCCGGTGCCGCGGCCGCCGCGCAGTACCGCAGCGGCGGACTGCCCGACGAAGCCAAGTTGATGCTCAGCGACGACCCGCAGGAGTTCCTCGACGGCGCGGGCCGGGTGATCCAGGGCGAGCGCGCCACCAAGGGGCTGCTCGGCGAAATGACCCGCACCCAGGAGGACTTGGAGCAGTACGCCAAGGACGCCTCCGCCCAGTGGGAGAAGCTGGAGACCAGCCGCAAGGCCAAGGCCAAGGCGAAGGCGAAGATCAAGAAGCAGATCAAGGCCGCCGAGGAGCTGGAGTCGGAGCTGGAGGCGGAGGAGAAGGAGCGCCTCGCCGAGCTGGAGCGGCAGGCCGCCTACGAGGCCCAGACCGACTGGCTGGACTCCGGGATACTCGCCGAGATCGACGGCAAGGCGACCGCGCAGGGCAAGAAGGCCGTGGCGTTCGCCACCGCGCAGTTGGGCAAGCCGTACGAATGGGGCGCCGAGGGGCCCAACACCTTCGACTGCTCCGGGCTCACCTCACAGGCCTGGGCCGCGGCGGGGCAGCCGATTCCGCGTACCTCGCAGGAGCAGTGGAAGCAGCTCAAGCGCATCGACATCAAGGACATGCGCCCCGGTGACCTCATCATCTACAACGACGACGCCAGTCATGTCGCCATGTACGTCGGGGACGGCGCGATCGTGCACGCCCCGCGGCCGGGACGGACGGTGACGGTCGCGGGCGCCGGTTCGATGCCGATCCTGGCGGTCGTACGGCCGGGGGCCTGAGACCGAAGTCACCCTAAATGTCCGGGTGGTGACCGGGGCCACGTGACGCACCGCACCCCAAATGCCGCCCCAAACCCGGGGTGGACGTGACGTTCGTCATTCCCTGGCGTCCGCCGCCCTGCCCAACTGCGGTACGGAACGCGGCATATGACAGTGGCCAGCGGCCGGGCAGCGTGGCCTGCACCATTCCTTTGCGGTGCCGACTACCGCTATGGTCCCCGTCGGTGGGTCGAGGTCCCTCGTCCCCGCCATGCCCTCGGGGGGAGGGAAGGAACCCAAGACGATGCCCGTACCCGTACCGCGGCAGAGAGCGATCCCGGCCGTGGAGAGTGGTCAGGCGCAATCGGCCGCGCCCATATCCGGCGGCCCTTCGGCCCCCGAGGCCCCGCGTCAGGACGCCACGGTCGAGCACACCGAGAACAAGAACACGCATCACAACGGCGCCACCGGCACCGCGAACACGCATCTGACGCTGCTGCTGATCGAGGACGATCCCGGCGGCACGGTGCTGCCCGAATTGCTCGACCGCTCCGGCCGGCCCATCCGCGTCCGCACCGCCCGCAACCTCACCGAGGCCGAGCGGCTGCTGACCGACGACGTCCACTGCATCCTGCTGGACCTGGCGCTGCCCGCGCCCGGCCGCGGCGACGACAGTGACGAGCTCGCCGTGCTCAAGCACGTGCTGGAGCTCGCGCCCCGGCACGCCGTCCTCGCCCTCACCGCGTCCGGCGACGCGGAGCGCGGCGCGGAGGCGGTGCGCGTGGGCGCCCAGGACTATCTCCACCGGGACGAACTGGACGGCCGGCTGCTGAGCCGCGCGATCCGGTACGCGGTGGAGAGGAAACGTTCCGACTCGGCGGAGCGACGGCTCGCCGAGGGCCGGGTGCGGGCGCAGGAGAACCGCCGCCTGGAGCGGGGGCTGCTGCCTACGCCGCTGCTCGACGGCTCGCCGCTGCGGTTCGCCGCGCGCTACCGGCCCGGCCGGTCGCGGGCGCTGCTCGGCGGTGACTTCTACGACGTCGTACGGACCTCCGACGGGACCGTGCACGCGATGATCGGTGACGTCTGTGGCCACGGTCCTGACGAGGCCGCGCTCGGTGTCGAGCTGCGGATCGCCTGGCGGGCGCTGACGCTCGCCGGGCTGTGCGGGGACGAACTGCTCGGGACGCTTCAGCAGGTGCTGGAGCATGAGCGGGCGGACGACGAGATCTTCGCGACGCTGTGCACGGTGGATATCGCGCCGGACGGTCGTCGGGCCGGGCTGTGCCTGGCCGGGCATCCGTCGCCGTTGCTCGCCCGGCCCGGGCGGGCGGCTCGGCTGCTTCCGTACGAGAAGAACGGGCCCGCGCTGGGTCTGCTGCCTGGGGCTCGGTGGCCTCGGATGCAGGTGGAGCTGGGGGCCGAGTGGAGCCTCATGCTCTATACCGACGGGCTGATCGAGGGGCGGATCGGCGAGGGTCGGGAGCGGCTGGGGCAGGACGGGATGGTGTCCATGGTCCGGCGGCAGCTGGCGGAAGGGTTGCGGGGCGAGGCGCTGCTTCGGGCCGCGGTCAATGAGGTGCGGGACCTCAATGGTGGCGAGCTGACGGATGACGTGGCTGTGTTGCTGCTGGATCGGGTGGGGTGACCCTGACGGGGCGCTTCCCGCACCCCTGGTTCACCCGTTACCGGCCGCCGTTCCACGGCCCGTACGGGCCATCGCTGCTCGAACCCCGCCGCTGGTTGCGGCCGCCCCCCGGCAGCGAGCGGAGTGCCGGGCGGACGTCGACCATGTAGACGATCGTGGCGATGAGGCCGATGATCGGCAGGAACGACAGGATGTTGAAGATCAGGTTCACCACGAAGGCGAGCCCGAGGATGATCAGCCAGAACGGCTTGGTCTTCTTGTCGGCCGCTCGGTAGGCGTCCTCGCGGCGCGTAGCGGCGTCGATCAGCGCGAAGCCGCTGAAAAGGATCAGGGCCATGCTCAGCAACCACATGAAGTTTGTGAAGCCCTGCATCAGCACAACGTCCACCACCCGACTCGGCTCGTCCCTACGCGGTCACCGTACCCGCAACCACGCGCCCGCTACCCGGTCAACGGGCCGAGCACCCGGTAAGTGCCCGACCCGTCCGGGTATCGCCCCGGGCGCCGCTTACTTCGCGGGCGGGGTCGTCTTCTTCGCGGTGGTCTTGCGCGGAGCGGACTTCTTGGCAACGGGCTTCTTCGCCGGAGCGGCCGCGGTGGCGGGCTTGGCCTCGGCGGGCTGGTCCGCCTTGGCCTCCTCCTTGCCCTCGTCCTTGACCGCGACAGGCCCGGCCTTCGGCTCGACGGCCACGGCCAGCTCCTCGATCTCCTCGGCCACCTCGCCGCGCCAGGTCTTCACGGCCTGCTCGCCGTGCTCGGCGACCTTCTCGTAGGTCTCGCGGGCCTTGACGGCGTACTCGGCGGCCACGCCGACCCCGCGCAGCGCGAGGTCCTGGGCGGACTCGCCGAGCTTCTTGAGGTCGGCGTCGAGGGTGGTGCCGAGCTTCTTCAGGTCACCGTCGAGGGTGCTGATGAACTCGTTGACCCGGGCCTGGAGGGTCTCCTGCGTCTCCTTGACGCGGGCGCCGGCCTCCTTGGCACGGGCGGCGGCCCGCTCCTGGACGGCCTTGGGGTCGGTGCCGCGCACGGCCTCGAACCGGGCCGGGGCCTCGGCGCGCAGCTGCTCCACCAGGCCGGGGACCTTCTTCGCCTGCTGGAGGGCCAGGTCCGCGGTGCCGGCGGCGAAGTAGAGGGGGGTCGGGTCGCTGAGGGTCTTGCGGAGGTCGTCGGTGATGGCCATGGTGTGGTCCTCCCGGGTCGCTTTCGTCTTCGTCTGAGGGTTGCGTGGTGAGGTCACACGGGGCGGTGCGACGGCGGCCGGTTGCCCGGCTCAGCCGGCCGACTGCCGCGGCTCCCGCGGGTCCTCGGTGTCGTCCGATGCGTCCTGCGGATCGAGCGGTTCGAGCGGATCGAGCGATTCCGGCGCATCCGTCACGTCGTCGTGCGGATGCGCCACGTCGGTGTCCTCGGCCGCCGTGATCCCGAAGCCGTTCTCCTTGCGGAACGACTCGTAGATCTGGAGCAGCGCCTGCTTCTGCTGCTCGGTCAGCGTGGGGTCGGCGAGGATGACGGCCCGCGTCTCCACCTCGTCCCGGTCCCGTTCGGCGTCCAGGATCCCGGCCCGCACGTACAGCGTCTCGGCGGAGATCCGCAGCGCCTTGGCGACCTGCTGGAGCACCTCCGCGCTCGGCTTGCGCAGCCCGCGCTCGATCTGGCTCAGATACGGATTGGACACCCCGGCGGCGTCGGCGAGCTGCCGCAACGAGAGCTGGGCGTTGCGCCGCTGCTCGCGCAGGTACTCACCGAGATTGCCGACGTTGAGCGTTGCCATACCCCCACTTTGCCCCACCCGCGCTAACTATTGCAAGCACCCGCTTGCAATAGTGCGCTACGTCATGCGGGCGCTAGCGTCGGGGCCATGATCGTATGGCTGAACGGCACCCACGGTGCGGGCAAGACGACGACCAGTTCACTCGTACAGCGGCTGATTCCGGGCTCGCGGGTGTTCGACGCGGAGAAGGTCGGCGAGACGCTCATGGACATCTCGCCGGGGCTGCCCTGGACCGGCAACTTCCAGCACTGGCCGCCGTGGCGGCCGCTCGTCGTCGAGACCGCCCGGCATGTCCTCGACTACACCGGCGGCACCCTGGTGATGCCGATGACCGTTCTGGTCGAGGAGTACTGGCGCGAGATCAGCGCGGGCCTCGCCCACCACGGCATCCCGGTACGGCACTTCGTCCTCCACGCCGACCAGGACACACTCCGCGCACGCATCGCAGGGGACACCGTTCTCGGCCCCGACTCCCCCTTCCGCCTCCAGTACCTGGAGCCCTACGCCGAGGCCGCCCGCACCTGGCTGCACGCCGAGGCCGAGGTCGTCGACACCACCCACCTCACCCCGGCGCAGGCCGCCCAGCGGATCGCGGAGGCGGTCAAGGCATGAGCGTGTATTTGATGGGGTTCAGCGCAACGTCAGCCGGGTCTCCGAGTCGATGTGGGTGAGCTTCTCAGGGTTGCGGACGTAGTAGATGCCGGTGATGCGGTCGGACTCGAAGCGGATGGCCATGATGCCGTCGACGACGCCGTCCACGTGGAGGGCGAAGGCCGGGTGGCCGTTCATCACGGTGGGGACGTAGTCGATGGTGACCGGGGCCTTTCCGGTGCCGCCGATGATGTAGCGGCCCACGCGGTCGGCGCCGAGGACGGGGCGTACCGCGGCCTGCTTGACGCCGCCGCCGTCGGTCAGCAGGACGACGTCGGGGGCGAGGACGTCCAGGAGGCCCTGGAGGTCGCCGGTCTCGATGGTGCGGCGGAAGGAGTCCAGCGCCGCACGGGTCCGGCTGGCGGAGACCGACTCGCGGGGGCGGCGGGCCTCGACGTGGAGCCGGGCGCGATGGGCGATCTGGCGTACGGCGGCGGGGGTCTTGTCGACGGCGGTCGCGATCTCGTCGTAGCCGACGTCGAAGACCTCGCGCAGGACGAAGACGGCGCGTTCGGTCGGTGTGAGCGTCTCCAGGACGAGCATGAGCGCCATCGAGACACTCTCGGCGAGTTCGGCGTCCTCGGCCACGTCCGGCGAGGTGAGCAGGGGTTCGGGCAGCCAGGGGCCTACGTACGCCTCCCTGCGGCGCTTCATGGTGCGCAGTCGGTTGAGCGACTGGCGGGTGGTGATCCGCACCAGGTAGGCGCGGGGGTCGCGCACCTCGTCCAGGTCGAGCGCGACCCAGCGCAGCCAGGTCTCCTGGAGGACGTCCTCCGCGTCGGCCGCCGAGCCGAGCATCTCGTAGGCGACGGTGAAGAGCAGGTTGCGGTGGGCGACGAAGACGTCCGTCGCCGCGTCGGTGGCGTGATCACTCATGGTCGGTGTCTTCCCTCCAGAGCCTCCGGTACCTCCAGCGGGTACGCACACCGGACACCGCGCCCCGGACGGTTGTGACACCGGGTGATCCGGATCACCTTCCGGACTCCGCCTCCTCCCGCCGCGCCCGGTTCGCCTCCCGCATCACCGCCCAGGCATCCGCCACCGGGCCCAGGTGGGTCAGCTTCTCGGGGTTGATCACCGAGCGGATGGTCTGGATCCGGCCGTCCGCGATGTCGAGGGCCATGATGTTGATGACCTTGCCGTCGCGGTCCCGGAAGATCACACCGGGCTGGCCGTTGATCTCGTGCGGCTCGGCACCCACACCGATCTGCACGAAGGGGTGCGCCAGCGCCACCAGCAGCCGGGACACATGCTCGGCGCCCGCGATGGCCCGCGCCCACTGCGGGGCCTTCCCGCCACCGTCGCCGACCATCTGGACGTCCCCGGCCAACAGCTCCCGCAGCCCGTCCACGTCCCCCTCCCGGAACGCGTCGAAGAACCGCTCCGCCAGCTCCTCGCGCTCCTTGCGGTCCGCCTCGAAACGGGGCCGCCCGGCGTCCATGTGCCGCCGCGCCCGTACCGCCAGCTGACGGCAGGCCGACTCCGAGCGGTCCACCGCCGAGGCGATCTCCGGGAAGCCGAAGCCGAACACGTCCCGCAGCACGAACACCGCACGCTCCAGCGGGGAGAGCCGCTCCAGCAGAACCAGGGCCGCCATCGACAGCGAGTCCGCCAGCTCCGCCGAGCGCTCCGGGTCCTCGTAGGGGTCGTTCAGCAGGGGCTCGGGAAACCAGGGGCCGACGTACTGCTCCCGGCGGACCCGCGCCGAACGCAGGACGTCGATGGAGATCCGGGTGACCACCGCCGACAGATACGCCTTGGTCGAGGCGGGCCGGGTCGCCACCGCCTCCCAGCGCAGCCAGGTCTCCTGCACCGCGTCCTCCGCCTCACTGACGCTGCCGAGAATCCGGTAGGCGATGGCGAACAGCAGGGGCCGCAGCTCCTCGAAATCGTCGGTACGGGTCACGCCGAGAACTCCTCATTCCTGAACCCTTCACGCCACGACGGATACCGCAGCTCCCAGCCCAGCTCCCGCTTCGCCTTCGCGTTGGAGAAGCCGCGGCCCCGCGTCATCATCGCCACCGCGACCTCCCCCGCCAGCAGCCGCGCCAACCACGCCGGCACCCGCATCGGCGGCTTCGCGTCCACGCACTCCGCCAGGTACGGCAGCCACTGGGCGGCCGGGGCGGGTTCGTCGTCGACGATGTCGTACACCCCCGTCGCCCGCTGCTCCAGCGCCAGCACCGTCGCGCTCGCCGCGTCGTCGAGATGGATCCACGAGCAGTACCCGGTGCCCCGCCCGACCAGCGGCAACTGCCGTTTCCGGAGCAGTGCGAGCTGGCTGTCGAGGGCGCCGTCGCCGTAGAACGCGCCGTAGCGCAGTGCCACGCCGCCCGCCTTGGTGACGGACTCCTCGACGTGCCGGATCGCCGTCATGACCGGCTCGGCCGCGGTGCCCGTCATCGGGTCCGTCGGTTCGTCCTCGGTCTTGATCCAGCCGCCTTCCTGGATGCCGTTCCAGCCGCCGTAGCTCTGCGCGACGACATGCGCGACGCCGGTCGCCTCGGCGGCGGCCAGCAGATGGTCGGTGCCCTCGGTGCGCAGCCGGTTGGTGACGGCGAACCAGCGGTCCATGTGCCGGATGTCGGGCTTGCCGCTGATCGCGGTCATCTGGTGCACGATCACGTCCGGCCGGGCCGTGCCCACCGCCTCGCCGACCGACATCGCGTCGAGACCGTCCATCACGACCGCCCGCGCACCGAGCCGCTCCAGCAGCCCGACCTTGCCCGCGCCGGTCGTGGTCGCCGTCACCTCGTGCCCACGGGCCACAAGCCGCGGCACCAGCCGACGCCCCAGCATCCCGGCTCCACCTGCCACGAACACGCGCATGACCCTCACCTTCCCGCTCTCCGTGTACCCGCCTTTCACTCCCTGGGACGAGACAGCCCCACCCCGCTGTGACATGCCCCGCCGTAAGCTGCCCGCCATGCACGACGACCTGCGGCTTCTCGATCTGCTGCACACCCTGGACCGGCTCGCAGGACCGGACCATCTGGAGTTCCCGGATGGCTACGACCGCGCCCCCGTGCGAGCCCGGGCCCTCCGTCTCGCCGCCGCACTCGGCCCGGAATGCCTGCTGGACGACGCCGTGCAGGACGCCTCCTTCGGCTTCACCGTGAGCGGCCCCGGCTTCGGGGTACGGCTGAGCAACTACGGCGATCTCGCCGCGTTCACCGCACCGACGCCGGACGCGCAGGCCGAGGCGGTGCTCTCCGGGCTCGGCTACGACGTCGTACCGCCGCATCTGCTCCGGCGCCCGTACGACGGGGTGACCCGCCTCCCCGACCACGTCCCCGGGGCGACCTGGTGGACGCGTTTCTTCGACTACCTGTGACCGCCCGTACCCACAAAAAAGTGGGTACTTGGCACCGCCCCGCGCAGCGGCGAGGCTGAAGTCACCTGATCAGGAAGCCGCCAGCCGCTCCAGCCGGCGGTGACCCCAGTCGGAGAGGGGGCCGAGGAGTTCGGAGAGTTCACGGCCGAAGTCGGTCAGCGAGTAGACCGTCTTCAGCGGGAGCACGTCATGCACCTCCCGGTGCACCAGACCGTCCTCCACCATCTCGCGCAACGCCTGCGTCAGCACCTTCTCGCTGAGTCCGGGGAGTTTGCGCCGCAGTTCACCGGGGCGCTGCGGGCCTGATTCCAGCAGCCACAACACGCCCGTCTTCCACTTGCCGTCGATCACCGCGATCGCGGCGGTCACTCCACAGACGTTCGGATCATGAGCACGGCTGCGCGTCATCATCGCCCCTTTTTATACGCACGTATTCGCTTATGGGAGTTGAAGAAGCATGTCCACGTACGACCAGTCTGCCGTCACCGAGTCCGCCGTCACGGTCATCGGCCTCGGTCCGATGGGCCGCGCGCTGGCCGGTGCCTTCGTCGCGGCGGGGGTGCGGACCACGGTGTGGAACCGTACGCCGGGCCGCGACCGTGACCTGGTCGCCGCCGGTGCGATCAGCGCGGGTACGGCGGCGGAGGCGGTCGCGGCGAGCCCGCTGACCGTGGTCTGCGTCGTGAACTACGACGCCTCCGACGCGATCCTGCGCCAGGACGAGGCCACCGCCGCGCTGAAGGGCCGTACGGTCGTCAACCTCACCGCCGACATCCCGGACCGCTCGCGGTCCACCGCGGAGTGGGCGGACGCGCACGGGATCTCCTATCTCGACGGCGCGATCATGACCCCGACGCCGAGCATCGGGACGCCGGACGCGGTGTTCATCCTGAGCGGCCCGAAGGACCTCTACGACCGGCACCACCCGACGCTCGCCGTCCTGGGCGGCAGCCACACCCACCTCGGCGAGGACATCGGCCGGGCCGCGGCCTACGACGTCGCCCTGCTCGACATCTTCTGGACGGCGATGGCGGGCTACGCGCACGCCCTCGCGGTGGCCCGCGCCGAGGGCGTCACGGGCCGTGAGCTGGCGCCCTTCGCCGGAGGCATCGCGGCGATCCTGCCGGCCCTGTTCACGGAGTTCGCGACGGACCTGGACGAGGCCACGTACTCCGGCGAGCTGAACCCGATCACCTCCGCCGTCTCCACCATGTCCCACGTCGTCCACGCCTCGGAGTCCCACGGCATCGACGCGAGCCTGATGCGCCTGATCGAGGGCTACGCCCGCCGGGTCGTGGCCCAGGGCCACGGCACGGACGGGTTCGTCCGGGTGGCCGACCTGCTGACCGACCGGCCCGAATAGACCGGCCCGAGACGACCGGCTCAGAACGGCAACTCCGTCGTCTGCACCACCTCGAGCCGTGACACTGCCCGAGTCAGGGCCACGTACAGGCGGTGCAGGCCCCGTTCCTCCGACTCCGCGATGGTGGTGGGCTCGACGACGATCACGTGGTCGTATTCGAGCCCCTTGCAGAGACCGGCCGGGGTCAGGGTGACTCGGGGGTCGGCAGGGAGGGCGTCGCGCAGGCGGGGGATGTCCGCGTCCGCGGCGATCACGCCGATGGCGCCCTCCTGGGCGAGGGCTTGGTGCACCGCCTTCGCGACCGTGCCCGGCACCTCGCCCGGGTCGGTCCGGTGCAGGGTCAGTTCGCCGTCCGCGCGCAGGGAACGCGCCGCCGGTACGTCCACGTCGAGGTGCGGGAGGAGGCGGTTGGCCAGTTCCGCCACGGCCGCGGGCATGCGGAAACCCGTGGTCAGGGGGATCAGCGCCGCGTCCGGCTTACCCAGGTGGGCGAGCAGGGGGTCCCAAGAGCGGGCCGCCCACGGTGTCGTTCCCTGAGCCAGGTCGCCCAGGATCGTGAGCGAGCCGAAGGGCGCCCGGCGGGCGATCGCCCGGCACTCCATCGCGGACAGGTCCTGGGCCTCGTCGACCACGATGTGGCCGTAGCCCTGAGGGTGTTCCATCAGGCCCGACAACTCGTCGAGGAGGACCAGGTCCGCCGGTGACCAGCGCGCCGACTTCCAGGAGCGCGGCGGCCCGGTCCACAGGATCGCCTTCTGCTCGTCGGCGTCCAGCAGTTCACCGGCAGCCTGCGCCAACACCTCCTGCCCCGTGAGCAGTTCGGCCAGCACCTCCTCCGGTCGCACCTTCGGCCACACCGCGTCGACGTACGGCCCCGCGCCCCGCGCCCCCGCCATCGCGCGCACCCAGGCGTTCGGCCGCGGCCCCGCCCGCCGCTCCGCCCGCTGCCGCAGCGCCGCCACGATCCGCGTGCGCACCCGCTCCCGGCCGACCCTGTACGGCAGTTCCTCGGCTCGCACCTCCCGGACGATCCGCGCGAGTTCGGCCTCGCCGACCCGCCAGCGGTACGAACCGTCCGGCACGACCAGGTCACCCGCGCCGCCCTCCACCACACGCGCGTACAGGGCCCGCCGCAGCACCTCCGCCATCCGGGCGTCGTGCTTGACGACGGCCGCCCGCCCCGAGTCGGTGCCCTTGGCGGGGCCCCGCGCGATCTCCTCCAGCAGGGTCGACTGGCGGACACCCGTCTCGCCGAGCGCGGGCAGCACCTCGGAGACATAGCCGAGGAAGGTCCGGTTGGGGCCGAGGATCAGCAGCCCGGAGCGCTGGATGCGCTGGGGGTGGGTGTAGAGGAGATACGCGGCCCGGTGCAGGCCCACCGCCGTCTTGCCGGTGCCCGGCGCGCCCTGCACACAGACCGAGACGGTGAGATCGGCGCGGACGAGGTCGTCCTGCTCGGGCTGGATGGTCGCGGCGATGTCCCGCATGGGCCCGACCCGGGGCCGCTCGATCTCCCGCGTGACGATCTCGCTGACCTGCGACTCTCCCCGCTCCAGATGCTCGTCCTCCAGCCCGGTGAGATCGGCGGAGGCCCCACGGCTGCCCGGCGCCCACCCGAACCGCCGCCGCACGGCCACGCCTTGGGGTTCGCGTGCGCTCGCCTGGTAGAAGGCCCGGGAGACGGGCGCCCGCCAATCAACAACCAGCGGCGGGGCGGCCGGATCCTCGGTGATCCGCAACCGGCCGACGTGGTAGCTCTGCCCGGCATGGGCTCCCCCGCGAAAGTCCAGCCGCCCGAAGAACAGCGGCCCCTCGGGCAGTTCCCGCATCGCCTTGGCCCGACTGCGCAGCCGGTACCCGAGCACCTCGGCATCGGCCCCGGAGGCGGAGACGTCCTCACCGACGACGACCTGCTCATCGGCGCCGGTGACCATCGCGTCGAGGGCGGCACGGCAGCGGTCGTGGTGGGAGCGTTCGGTGCGCAGGAGATCACGGAGGGAGGGGTCGTCGGCTGTCATCCCACCGAGCGTACGCGAAAAACGTAACCGAGTTAAATTTTTTACCGAGCCTCAGCCAAGTTGCGACACCAACCGCCCGAACGCCCGCTCAGCCGCCGCCACCGCATCCCCCCGCACGTCCTCCACCCGCTCCCCCTCCGAGATCCGCCGCCAGTTCTCCAGCGCCAGAATCCGCTGGACGGCCATGATCTGCCCGGCGGCCAGCCGGGCGTCCAGGTCGCCGCCGAGCGCCTCGGCGAGGGCGGCCTCGGACCGCTGCTGATGCGTGTACGCGCGGGCGACCAGCGCCGGAGTGCCGTAGAGCAGGGAGTGGAAAGCGAGCACCTGGGGGTGGTCGTTGAGCCCGGTGACGGGATCGCACCGATCGAGTCCCGCCAGGAAGTGCAGCCGCAGCGCGTCCACGGGCGACCCCCCGGCCGCCTCCCTGACCACCCGCGCCGACTCGTCCTCGTGGTCGGAGATCCGGTACAGCACCAGATCCTCCTTGGCCGGGAAGTACCGGAAGAGCGTCGGCTTGGAGATCTCCGCCGCGGCCGCCACCTCGGCGACCGACACCGCGTCGAAGCCCTTTTCCAGAAACAGCCGGATCGCCACCTCCGAGACGGCCTCGTACATCCGCCGCCGCTTCCGCTCCCGCAACCCGGTCTCACTCATACATCGAGCCTACGCAGACCCGGGCGTGGTCAGGCCAGGGCCCGGACCAGATGCGGGTTCGCCGTCGGGCGGGTCGGCAGGCCGAGCGAGCCGATCGCCGCGGCCAGGGTCATGCCGTACGAGTCCACCGCGCGCCGGACGTTGGGGGCGTCCAGGCTGTCACCGGTGACCAGGCGGTCGAGGTCGATGTAGGCCGAGCGGACGATCTCGATCCAGCGGTAGACCCGCCAGTCCCGCCACCAGTCGACCGTGAACTCCGCGCCCAGCCGCTTCGACCAGCGCTCGAACATCCGGTCCCGGATCTCCGGGCGGGTCGGGGTGAGGTGCATGTGCCGGACCAGGTCGTAGAGCGGATCGCCGACGACCGCCATCTCCCAGTCGATGAGGGTCAGCGCCAGCTCGTCGGAGCGGCGGACCAGGTTCCAGGGGTTGAGGTCGCCGTGGAGGAGGGCGGGTCGGCGCTCGCTGACCTGGTGCCGGGCGAGGATCTGGCTGAGGCGCGGGGCGTCGGGCAGGCCGAGGAGCCGGGCGAGCCGCTGGGACTCCTTCGGCAGCTCGGACACGAGCAGGACGAGCTGCTCGCTGAGCCAGGTGTAGAAGCGGCCCTCACCGGCGGCCGGGTCGACCTCCCGGAAGTTCACCCGGGTCAGCGCGCCGAGCTGGTCGACGAGGCGGTCGGCCTCGTGCGGCAGCAGCCCGTGCACGGGGTGGCCGGGGGGCCGCTCGATGTCCTGCGGGCCCTCGTAGGTGTGGATGGCGAAAGGTTCACTCTGATAACTCGTGCCCAGCGCCAGGAACTTCGGGGCCGCGATCGGCAGCCCCGAGCGCTCGATGGCCCGCAGCACGGCGTGCTCGCTCAGAAAGCCCCGCTCGCGGCGGCAGGCGTCCGCCACCTTGCGCCGGACCACCACCGGGAAGTCCACTCCGGGCACCCGGACCACCGAGTTCAGATGCCCGGTGCCCTTGAAGACCCGCCCGGCGGGGGCGGCGCCCTCCGCGTGCAGGGCCTCGTACACGGCCGCGCTCGAGAACCGGGGGTGTTCCGGGACGAGGCGCTCGGGGTCCCAGTCCCTGATCCGGGCCTGCGGCTTACGGCTCGCGTCCCTCGCCTCGCGCCAGCGGTACAGGATCCGCCCGATCTCCGGCTCACCGGGGAGGTTGCCGAGCCCCAGCGGCCGGGCGGCGACCTCCAGCGCATCGCGCACCTGTGCCGTCGCCTCGGCGAGGCTCTCGTCGTCGGTCCGGTCCCGCAGGGAGGCCGCGGCCCGCATGACGTCCGGGTAGAGGGACTGCGCGCGCTCGAAGTCGACGTAGTGGTCGAGGTCCCGGTGCAGGCCGTTGAGGGCGCCGGGCCGGGCCCGCCGCAGCGCCTCGGCCCACGCCTCGATGACCTCCTCCCACTGGTGAAGGGGGTAGCGCATCCGCACCAGATGGGTGGCGAGGTCGTGCAGCGGATCGCCGTAGGAGGCCAGCTCCCAGTCGACGCAGAACAGCGGTGGCTCGGCGGCGAACGGCAGGACCAGGTTCTTGCGGTGGAGGTCTGTGTGGAGCAGGGCGTACGGCCGTCTGGCCATCGCCGGGACCCGGTCGGCGAGCCTGACCAGGGCGTCCTCGGGGATGCCGAGGGCGGCGAACAGGCCGCCGAACTCACGCCAGTTGGGCTGCCGGATCTGCCGGTCGGCCAGGTGCGCCAGCGTCCGCAGGAAGCCCTGGCTGTCCTTGTCGTTGCGCGGCCAGTCCGCGGGGAGTCGGGGCAGCGCCTCCCGCCGTACCTGCGCCATCCCGGCGAACACCTCGGCCAGGGCCTTCACCAGCAGGGTGTCCAGGGGCTTGTCGTCGGGGCACACGTCGGCGAGCGTGGTGCCCTCCACATAGCTGTGGACGGCGAAGTCCGGTTCCTTGGCGAGGCATTGCGGTACCTGCGGCAGCTGCTTGCGTACGGCCGCCAGGATCTCCGGTTCGTCCTCCCAGGTCCGGATCACCACGCGCAGCGCCCCGGGCCGCCGCATCCGCACGGTGACCTGCGTACCGGGCTCACGGTCGAGCCTGCGGGCCATGTCCATGGTGAGCGGAAGGACGTAGTTGCGGTTGTGGTGGCCGCTGCTGGAGCGGCCCCGCCGGGCGGCCTGCGCGACAAAGGCGCGGACGGCGGCGGACGCTGGGCGTTCCCCGGGGAAGGGGCCGGGAAGAGGTGGTGCGCCCACGGGCCGCTCCGGATGTTCACGCAGGACACGGAAGGTATGGCAGACGTTAAGTGCGCGTTGTAGCAGGCGCGACCGGAGGAGGGCTTGAGTAGCCGCATCGGGTGGTTTGCGACTCTTCACGCACCGGCCGGCCGGGCCGTCGGAGACTGGCTGGTTCTCGCCGACTCCATGGCCCTGAATACGAGCGAAACAGAGCGTCCGCTCAGGCGGTGCGCGAAGCGTAGCGCACGCGGGGGTCAGCCCTGGTCCCGAACCGCTCGAAGCACCGGCCACAGCGAGTCGACGACCCACCGCGCCCCCGCGTCCCGCAGCAGCCGCTCCTTGTAGCCGTTACGCGCGTAGCCCAGGAACGGAACTCCCGCGCTCCGGGCGGCGAGGTAGTCGGAGGGGGTGTCGCCGATCATCAGCGCCGCTTTGGGGGCCGCGCCCATCGCGTTCAGGGCGCGGTTCAGACAGTGCGGATCGGGCTTGAGGTGGTTCAACTGCTGGGTGCGGCCGTAGATGTGCGGGTTGAAGCAGGAGGTGAGCCCCCGGCTCGCGAGGTAACTGCGCACCACCCGCGGCGAGTTGTTGGTGGCGACGGCCAGCCGGGAGCCGACCGCGGTCCAGGTGCGGATCAGCGGATCGGCGTACGGCGTCGGCATGGCGGAGACGGCGGCCCGCAGCTCCTCCTTGGTCAAACGTTCCTCCAGCTCGGCGACCAGGTCGCTGCCCGGGTGGCGGCGGTCCACGGCGCGTAGCACGATCTGCGGGTCGGGGGACTTGCGTTCGTCGGCCGTGAGCAGACTGCGCAGACCGCGCCCTTCCAGCCACTCCACCAATTCGGTCGCCACCCGCTCCGCCGTGTGCCCGGCGAACAGACGGCAGACGGGCCCGTCGAAGTCCCAGAGCACCACGCGGGCGTTGCTGATCAGGTTCCGGAGTTCCTCGGGGTCGTTCTCGGTCCGTTCGGTCACCGCTTCAGCCTGCGTCTCAGAGGTCACTAGGAGAGTGTCAGCTCAGTGGAGATGGTTTCCCAGAGGGCGTCGAACCACTTCTGGGATTCCTCCACGAAGGCTCCATCACGGTCAGCGGCCTGCTTGGCGAAGGAGAACAGCAGGGACTGGGCGCCGACCGCGTCGTACATCTCCAGGGTCCTGCTCTCGTACTCCTCCTCGCGCTCCGTGACCACGTAGTACCCGATCAGCGCCTCCTCGCCGTTGAGTAGGTAGAGCTTCACCGGCGGGGTGAAGGGCAGCGCGCGGAAGGTGACGTGCACGTCGATGCCGTGGGTGGCGCGGACGGCCTGGAGGTTGTGGCGCAGGACCTGGGCCTGGGCGTTGCGGATGCCCAGCCAGCGCCGGTGCAGGGAGTCGTCGTCGGCGTCGCCCTCGATCAGGACGGGGAAGGCCAGCGTGATGTCGCGGGAGGGCAGCAGGATGCGGACGTCGATCGACTCCGGGCGCAGGGTGCCCTCGTGGATCCGGCGCAGCGGATCGCCGAGAGCCAGCATCAGGGTCTCGGCGGAGTGGGAGACGACGTCCACGCTCACGTGCCGGGCGGCGAACGCCTCGACCAGCCGCGGGGCCAGTCCGACCATCGTCGGCTGGGGCTCGCCCAGGGCGGGCGCCGGGACGGCGATCCGCGGCGGGCTGCCCTTGCTGACGTTGCTGAGCAGGCCGTCCTCCTGGAGCGCGCGCAGGGCCTGCCGGACGGTGCCGCGCTCGACGTTGAACTCCTCGGCGAGTTCCGCCTGGGTGGGCAGGCGGTCGCCCGCCTTGAGCTCGCCGGCGCGGATCCGCTCCCGCAGGATGTCGGCGATCTCCTGGGGGGAGAGCCTTCTGCTGCCGTTCACTGCCACGTTCTCCTGTGTCACGACCAAACGCTACAACTCCACTCCATCTACGGGGAGTTGTCTGGAACTTGTTTATTACCTGTAACCAAGTGGGGACAACATAAGCAGAGTTGGTACCAACTTGGCCGAGTTGGCGGAAGCTTTACCTCAAGTTGGAGCACCAGAAGGGGGAACCACCATGCCTGCCATCGCCCTCCTCGCCGCAATTCTCGTCGTCGGCATCGAACAGACTATCGAAGTCAAGTACGGCACCACCGGCATCGTCGGTCTGCTCCTGCTCACGATAGGTATCAAGGCCAAGAGCCCGGCGGTCAGCTCCGCCGGAGCCGTGGTGCTGGCCCTGCTGGTCTCGGGGCCGGCCCTGTGACCAGCTGCTCAGCTGGTCAGCTCCAGATCCGAACTGATCGTCTCCCATAACGAGTTGAACCACAGATGGGACTGCTCCACGAACGTGGTGTCGCGCAGCCCGGCGCCCTGCTCAAACGCGAACAGCATGGACTGGGTGCCCTCGGCGTCGTACAGCTCCAGGAACTCGTGGTCGATCTCCTCCTCGCGGCGCGTCACCATGTAGTACGCGAAGAGCGCCTCCACGCCGTTGAGCAGGTACAGCTTCACCGGCGGGGTGAAGGGCAGCGCGCGAAAGGTGACCTGCACATCGATGCCGTGCGTCGCCCGCAGCGCCAGCAGATTGTGCTGGAGCACCTGGCCCTGGGCATTGCGCTGGGCCAGCCAGCGGCGGCGCAGCCGGCCCGCGGCCGTGGCGTCGACCGGGGTCGGAAAGGCGAGGTCGATACGCCGGCTCGGCAGCAGGACCCGGACGTCGACCTTGGCCGGTTTCAGCTGTCCGGCGTGGATCTGGCGCAGCGGTTCGCCGAGGGCGAGGGTGAGCGAGACGGCGGTCAGACAGAGGGCGTCGATCTCGACGTGCGGAGCGGCGAAGGCAGCCGCGGCGCGGGGCGCGAGCGCCACCATGGTGGGCTGCGGCGGGGCTCCGGGGCCGGTCAGCGCCCTGCCGAGGTCCGGGGCGACGGTGGCGGGGCTGCCCTTGGACACATTGATGAGCAGGTGCTCGGACTGAAGGATGCGCAGGGCCTGCCGTACGGCTCCCCGTTCCACGCCGAACTCGTCGGCCAGCCGGGCCTGGGTGGGCATGCGCTGGCCGGGCTGGAGTTCGCCGGAGCGGATCCGGGCGCGCAGCTCGTCGGCCACTTCGCGATGTGACTTCTGTGGCCGCGGTGACCTCTTCCGTCCATTGACGGAGGCGTGTTTCGGGTCCACGGCCAAACAGTACAACTTCCCGCCATCTTTGGGCAGTTCACTGAAAGGTGGTTATGAGACGCTTCTACGCGGTCATAAGTACAGTGAAGTTGGTCGCCAACTTATGCAACATGGTCAAACTTTCAGGGGGTTGGCGATCTGGCACAGGATCGGCTGGCCGGGCTCCCTTCCGGAGGGGAGCCGGGAGCCCGGTTCAGTCAGCACGATGCACAACAACCACAACTGAAGAGCACGCTACGGATGAGTACGGAGGACAAGGCCTGTCGTCGGCGAGAGGAGCTCAGAACAGGTCCGGGCACCAAGGCCGCCTGGACGTACGCAGCAGGGCGTCGGCCACACGGGCGGCGCCCGCTCGTTCTTCCCGGACCCGGCCGAGCGCGGCGAGCCGTACGGCGGACTCGTCGCCGAGCCAGAGTGTGGCGAGGTCGGAGAGGGTGATGCCGAGATCGGCGGTGTCGGTGGTGGCCGCGCAGGCTCCGGTGCCGTCCGCGGCGGCCTCCAGCCGGTAGCGCCCGCCGCCGTCCACGACGTCCAGCACCACTGACCCCGCGCCCGCGTACGTCCTCGCCTCCATGGCCCGGACGACGTCGAGGATCCGCACCCACATCCAGTCGGCCTGGGAGGTGATCCGGGCGGCGCGGGGATCGGGGAGGAAGTGCGGCAGCAGGTCGTCGGGCGCGCGCCAGCCGGTCTTGACGGTGGTGATCCAGTCGATGGAGCACAGGTACTGCCACAGGGCGCGTTCCGCGGCCGGGGTCACTCCGATCAGCCACTTCACGGTCGCCGTGTTGAGCGGCTGTTTGCCGTCGCCCCAGTGGTCGTCGGACGTGTACGCCACCATGCCCTCGACCTCGCCGGACTGCGAGCGGTACACGGCGTAGTGGGGTTCCTTGAAGGTGTTGAAGAACCGCACCGCGCCGGTGGTGAGCTGCCACCACAGGTCGTCCCGGCTGACGGCTCCGGGCTGCGTGCGGCGCAGGCGCTCGTGCAGTTCCGGGCCGAGCTTGCGGACGTCCGGGGCGTCGATCAGGTCGATCCTTCCGCCGTCCTCGGGGCCGGACCAGCGGGGATCGAGGCCGGTGCGGGGTACGTCGATCGTCCACTCGGCCATGGTGGTGGCGGGGCCGAAGCCGTAGCGGCCGTAGATCGGGTACTCGGCGGCGATGAGGGTGGCGACGGCGTCTCCGCGCTCCTTCGCGGCGGTGAGGTCGCGCTCCATCATGCGGCTGAGGAGGCCGCGGCGGCGGTGGGTGGGGGAAACGGTGACGTTGGTGATGGCGTCGGAGGGGACGGCGGTGCCGCCGACGGTGGTGAGCCGCTGATCGAAGGACCGGAAGGTGGCGACGCAACGATCCCGGTCGAAGGCCCCGAGGAGCCGACCGGGAACGAACCAGGGATCTCTGGCGGCGAGTTGCTCCTCGCTGAGCGTCGGCTCCCGCAGGAACCCGGTGTTCACGGCACGATGCCAGCCGGCGAGCTCGGCCTCGGTGATCGGTCGTACGTCGATATCAGCGGCGCGGGTCATGACCTCACGTTAGGCGCGGCCCGCCGGGGGTGTCGCCCCGATTTCCTCGCCCCCGCCGCCCCTACCCGTCCCATCCCGGGGCTCCGCCCCGGACCCCGCTCCTCAAACGCCGGAGGGGCTGTTTCAGCCCGTCCGGCGTTTGAGGACGAGGCCCCTTCAGGGCCGAAAACCGTCACAGCAGCAAGTCGTCCACCTGGGCCTCGCCCTCTCGGTAGCGGCGGGCGATCTCCGCGCTGCAATCGTCCGTCGTCCGTTGCAGGGTCTGGCGGCGCAGGGAGACCTGCTGCTCGTATCGGACCAGGCGGGCCATCGCCTCGGTCAGTTCCGCATCCGTGCGGGCCCCGAGGTCCGACAGTTCGACCTCCGCCAGCATCTCCGCCGCCAGCCGCCGGTACTCCTCGCTGTGCGGCGTCCCGAGCGTCACATGCCGCGCCGAGGACCGCTGCCGCGCGGGAGCGTCCCGCAGGATCTCCGCAAGCCGCTCCACCACGGACGCCGCCCCCACCGGCGACCGCCGCGCCAACTCCGCCCGCAGGATGTCGATCCGCCCCTGAAGCAGCCGCCGCACATAGCTCAGATCCGCCTCGTCCCGCTGCGCGTCCCGCCGCAGCGTGCGCAACTCGGGCAAGGTCAGTACGGTCAGTTCATGCTCGGGCGGATCCGCCGGCAACCACGCCGACGCCTCCGTCGCGGTGCGCTGCGCGGGCGTCCGCAGCTGACTTCGCTGTCCCGCACGGGTCAACGAGACAGCCCCGGGCGGCCCCCCGGTACTCGGTGTGCTCATGTACCTCTACCGTCCCCTCGACCGGCGTGTGGAAGCATCGTGCCACCCCAAGTGGCCGCTATGTGACCGAGTGCCCCCGATCGGCCCCGATCGGCCCCAGATGGGGGGTTAAGGATCAAAAAAGAATTCCCGGAAACCCCGTACGGGCCGGTCCGCGGCGCACGGCATGATGGTCCGCATGCGTGCAGTGGTACAGAGAGTGGACGGCGCGAGCGTCGTCGTCGAGGGGCAGACCGTCGGAGAGATCGTCGGCGAAGGACTGTGCGTCCTCGTCGGCGTGACCCATGACGACACCAAGGAGAAAGCGGCCCAACTCGCCCGCAAACTCTGGTCGATCCGCATGCTGGACGACGAGAAGTCGTGCAGCGACATCGACGCCCCGCTCCTGGTCATCAGCCAGTTCACGCTCTACGGCGACGCCCGCAAGGGCCGCCGCCCCACCTGGAACGCCGCCGCCCCCGGCGACGTGGCCGAGCCGCTGGTCGACGAGGTCGTGGCCCAGCTGCGCGCCCTCGGCGCGACCGTGGCGACGGGCCGCTTCGGCGCCAAGATGCGGGTGTCCCTGACCAACGACGGCCCGTTCACCGTCCAGTTGGAGCTCTAGGGCTCTACGGCTCCACGACCACTTCCTGCGCCGCCGCCGTCTCCCCCGCCACCAGCGCCGCGTCCGTCGGCACGTTCCGCTTCACCAGCGCGAGGGCGACGGGGCCCAGCTCGTGATGGCGTACCGACGTCGTGATGAACCCGATCTTCCGCCCGTCGGCCCCCTCCTCCGCGAGCCGGATCTCCGTACCGGCGACCGGGAGGTGCACCTCGCTGCCGTCGAGGTGCAGGAAGACCAGCCGCCGCGGCGGCTTGCCGAGGTTCTGGACGCGGGCGACGGTCTCCTGGCCGCGGTAGCAGCCCTTCTGGAGATGGACCGCCGTACCGATCCAGCCCAGCTCGTGCGGGATCGTGCGGTGGTCGGTCTCGAAGCCGAGCCGCGGGCGGTGGTGCTCGACGCGCAGCGCCTCGTAGGCGAGCAGCCCGGCCGCGGGCCCGGTCTTCGCGGCGTAGGACTCCAGGTCCTCGCGCGGGAGGAAGAGGTCGCGGCCGTACGCCGTCTCGCGTACCACGACACCCTCGGGGACCTCGGCGATGGACCCGGCGGGCAGGTGCACCACGGCGAAGTCGGCGGTCCGGTCGGCGACCTCGACCTGGTAGAAGAACTTCATCGACTCCAGGTAGGCGATCAGCGCGTCCTGGGTGCCGGGCTCGACATGGGCCCAGACCGTCGTGCCGTCGTCCACGAGGTACAGCGCGTGCTCGATGTGGCCGTGCGCGGAGAGGATCAGCGCCTCCGTGGCCTCGCCCACGGGCAGCTCGCTGACGTGCTGGGTGAGCAGCAGATGCAGCCAGCTCAGCCGGTCCGGACCGGTCACGGCGACGACGCCGCGGTGCGAGAGGTCGACGAAACCGGCGCCGTCGGCGAGGGCGCGCTGCTCGCGGAACAGTTCGCCGTAGTGGGCGGCGACACCTTCGTCCACGCCCTCGGCGGGGACGGCGCCGGGCAGGGTCAGCAGAGGGCTCTTCATGGGAGCAAGCCTACGACTCGGTAGTTGAATTCTTCAGCGAGCTCTTGCGCGCGCAGTCCTTGCATCGCCCGAAGATCGCGAAGTGCTTCATATCGGTCTCGAAGCCGAAGGTGTCCCGCAGCTTGGCGGTGAACTCCGCGGCCACCGACACATCGGCCTCGATGACGTTCGTGCAGTCCCGGCACACGAGGTGGATGTGATGGTGGCGGTCCGCGAGGTGGTACGTCGGCGCTCCGTGCCCCAGGTGGGCATGGCTGACCAGATCCAGCTCCTCCAGGAGCTCCAGGGTCCGGTACACCGTGGAAATGTTGACCCCCGACGCCGTCTTCCTCACTTCCACGAGGATGTCGTCGGGGGTCGCATGCTCCAGGGTGTCCACGGCTTCGAGCACAAGCTGCCGCTGCGGCGTCAGCCGATAGCCGCGCTGCCTGAGATCACTCTTCCAGTCGGTGCTCACCACACCGTCGAGTCTAGAGCTACTTCGCGAAAGGCCTACTTGAAGAAGGCGATCCCGTCGTCAGGCATGTCGTCGGGCAGGGCCCTGGCCCAGCGCTCGACCTCTTCCGGGGTGACGACCTTCTTCAGGTGGGCCGACATGTAGGGGCGCAGCTCGACCTCGGGGGTCTGCTTCTCGCCGACCCACATGAGGTCGCTCTTGACGTAGCCGTACAGGCGCTTGCCGCCGGTGTAGGGGGCGGCGTCGGCCGTGCGCGCGACCGCGTCCGTGACCAGGTCGATCTGCGGCTTCTTGTCCGCCAGCTCGCCGTACCAGATCTCGATCACACCGGTGTCCCGGGTCATCGTGATCTCGACCTTGCGGTCGGCGTCGACACGCCAGAAGCCGTGCTCGGACTCCAGGGGCCTGACCTTGTTCCCGTCGTTGTCCAGCACCCAGGTGTGGGAGTGGTACTCCAGGAAGTCCCGGCCGTCATGGGTGAAGGTGACCTCCTGGCCGAAGTTGCACTTCTCGGCGCCGGGGAAGTCGTGCACGCCCGCACCGGCCCAGTTGCCGAGCAGGAAGGCGAGCGGGACGAGGTCCTTGTGGAGGTCGGACGGGATCTCGATCATGAGAGGCGTTTCCTAGACGTGGGTCAGCGCTGGCCCTGGTACAGCTTCTTCACGGTCAGTCCGGCGAAGGCGAGGACGCCGACGGCGACCAGGACCAGCAGGGTCTCGAAGAACGCGATCACAGGGTGCTCCTTGGTGAGCGTAAGGGCGATTGCACAAGGCCGGGCCCCAGCTTACGCGGCCGGGGCCCGGCCCACTTTCCGAGGTCGGCCGAGCAGCTGGCTCTGGAGGACGACGGTCTACGGGACTGGACGACGAGCGCGAGGACATCGCCCGCGGTCAGGTAGGCCTGGCGGACCTGCCGGGCGCCGTACGGCTTCTCCTCCCGGATTACGATTCAGCCATGGCGAAGAAGCTCGTGATCAAGGTGACTGCCGGGGCCGACGCGCCCGAGCGGTGTTCGCAGGCGTTCACGGTGGCGGCGGTGGCCGTGGCCAGTGGGGTCGAGGTCTCGCTCTGGCTGACCGGGGAGTCGGCGTGGTTCGCCCTCCCGGGCCGGGCCGCCGAGTTCGAGCTGCCCCATGCCGCGCCGCTGCCCGACCTGCTCGACTCACTCCTCGCGGGCGGCAAGGTGACCCTGTGCACGCAGTGCGCCGCGCGCCGGGACATCACCGAGAAGGACGTCATCGAGGGCGTACGGATCGCCGGCGCGCAGGTCTTCGTACAGGAGGCCCTCGGGGACGAGACGCAGGCGCTCGTCTACTGAGACGCGGGCTACAACCGGCGCTTCTTGCCGTCCAGTTCGTCCCACCACTCGTCGGACTTCGGGTCGCCGGACGGGTCGTCCCACCAGCGGTCGTCCGGTCCTCGGCGGTTGGCGACCATCGCGGCCAGCGGGGGGATCAGCATGGCCACCACGCACATGCCCACCGCCACCGGGACCGACCAGAGGCGTACGACGGCCCAGGCCAGGACGAACAGCGTGATGCAGATGCCCATCATGGCGAAGTACTGATGACGTCGCCGTGCGTACATATGTCCAGAGTAGGTCCGGACAGGCCGAAGGGCCGCACCCAGGCGTCCAACCCGGGGGGTGCGGCCCTTCGGCCGATCTGTGGGGTGCCTCAGACGGCGATGGCGACCTCCGCCAGGCCGCCCTGCTGGGCGACGACGGTACGGTCGGCCGTGCCGCCGGGAACCAGCGCACGGACGGTCCAGGTGCCCTCGGCCGCGTAGAAGCGGAACTGGCCCGTGGCGGAGGTGGGGACCTCCGCGGTGAACTCGCCGGTCGAGTCGAGCAGACGGACGTAGCCGACGATGGGCTCGCCGTCCTTGGTCACCTGGCCCTGGATGGTGGTCTCACCGGGCTTGATCGTCGAGGCGTCGGGGCCGCCGGCCTTCGCTCCGCACATGTTGAACTCCTTGAGGGGTAAAGGTCGGTGGACTTAGTTGTTGGCGCCGAGCTCGATCGGCACGCCGACGAGGGAGCCGTACTCGGTCCAGGAGCCGTCGTAGTTCTTGACGTTCTCCACGCCGAGCAGCTCGTGCAGCACGAACCAGGTCAGCGCGGAGCGCTCACCGATCCGGCAGTAGGCGATGGTGTCCTTCGCCAGGTCGACCTGCTCGTCGGCGTAGAGCTCCTTGAGCGCGTCGTCCGACTTGAAGGTGCCGTCGTCGTTGGCGTTCTTCGACCACGGGATGTTGCGGGCGGTCGGGACGTGGCCCGGGCGCTGCGACTGCTCCTGCGGCAGGTGGGCCGGGGCGAGCAGCTTGCCGGAGAACTCGTCGGGGGAACGGACGTCGACGAGGTTCTGGGCGCCGATGGCCGCCACGACGTCGTCGCGGAAGGCACGGATGCTCTTGTCCTGCGCCTTGGCCTTGTACTCGGTGGCCGGGCGCGCGGGGATGTCGGTGCCGTCGACCAGCTCGCGGGCGTCCAGCTCCCACTTCTTGCGGCCGCCGTCGAGGAGCTTGACGTTCTCGTGGCCGTAGAGCTTGAAGTACCAGTAGGCGTAGGACGCGAACCAGTTGTTGTTGCCGCCGTACAGGATCACCAGCGTGTCGTTGGCGATGCCCTTCGCCGACAGGAGCTTCTCGAAGCCCTCCTGGTCGATGAAGTCGCGGCGGACCGGGTCCTGAAGGTCCTTGGTCCAGTCGATCCGGATCGCGTTCTTGATGTGGTTCTTCTCGTAGGCGGACGTGTCCTCGTCCACCTCCACGATCGCGATGTTGCTGTCGTCCAGGTTCTCCTGGAGCCAGTCGGCGTCGACCAGGACGTCGCTGCGGCTCATGCTTTCTCCTCCGGGGCAGTTGCGGCGGGGCGTGCAAGTGAGATGAGTGCGTGCGGTCCGGGTGCGGACGGCGCACGGGTGCCCGAAATGGGGCGGCGGGGAATGCGAGGAGTCGGTGCTCTTCGCTCAGAAGGTGCGACAGAGCATGGCGGCGACGCGGCACAGGTCTACTGCCCGCCGCTTCGTGAGATCCGCCTGTCGCTTCATACCTGCGATCGTAGGGAGGGACGGGCGCGCGTGTCACCGGCGTGTCGCATGTTGAGACGCTATCGTCCGGGATCTGGGACGAGTGAGCCGCCGAGGCCCGTCCCGTACGGCTTCCGGGGTCCTGTATCGGCCGTCACATCTGCGGTGCGGACGGTGGCGTCTCGCCTTTCGGACACCCGGTGTTCACCGAGGGGCACTGAGGGGAACCGAGGGGGTCATTACCCCGCGAGCTGGACGTTCGAACCCTTCACGCTGATCTCCACGCCGTCCTTCGCCGCCTCGACCTTGTCCAGCTGGATGCCGCCGGGGAGCTGGTCGATGGCCTGCTGGAAGTCGGTGATCCGGCGTACGCGGTCCTCGGCGAGCGACAGGCCCTTGATCGAGGGCAGGGCGTCGGCGTGGACCCGCACCTTGTTGTTCTCGACGGTCACCGTGCTGAGCACCGACAGCGTGCGGTCGATGGGGAGGACACCGGCGGCCTTCCCCTGGACGCGCACAGCGACCTTGATCTTGCCGTTGCCGCCGTCGGAGAGGCCGACGACGTTGGCCTCCACGCCCGGGACGACCTCGGTGGGCTGCGACTTGGTGGCCTTGAGCAGCTCGGCGTAGGTGATGGTCGCGGTGCCGGTGGCGCTGGCCGCGGTGGCGGAGCTGTAGTCGCCGGAGAACTGGACGCCCTTCATGTTGGCCGTCAGCCCGTCGATGAGGATGGTCTCGCTGCCGGTGCCCGTGCTGGCCTCGTAGTCCTCTATCCCGACCTCGACGTCGTCCAGCTCACCGGCGGCCATCTGGGTCAGGAAAGGGAACCCCTTGATCGACACGTCCGGGGTGGCGGCGAGGTTCTCCGTGGTCCTCAGCTTCTCCGCGGCCTCGTCCTCGGCGAAACCGACGGCCAGGCGGTCGGCGAGCACGAACAGCCCGCCGAGGATGACGACGACGATCAGCGATATCCGCAGTGCGCGCATGTTCCGGTGTTCCCCCACCTCGGCGGTCATGACGACCGAGCGGCCGCCATCCGGGGAGCGTAACCCTGCGGTGTCTTGGGGCCGCGGAATTGTCGATCACCTGTGACAGGGGGGCTGGGGCGGGGGTGCGTCCCGCTCCCCCGCGTCGGCGGGGTGCCGCTGTTACCCGAGCGCCCGGCCCAGGACGTACACCGCCGGGGCCGCCGCTGCCAGGGGCAGGGCCACTCCTGCCGTGAAGTGGACGAACTTCGACGGGTAGTCGTAGCTCGCCACCCTGTGGCCGATCAGGGCGCAGACCGCTGCCGCCGCGCCCAGCAGGGCGCCCTCGGCGCCCACGTCGGTCATCCCGCCGACCGCGATGCCCGCGCCCGCCGCGGCGAGGAGGGAGACGACCACGGACGCCGGGGTCGGCAGCGGTAGTGCCCGCGCCAACAGGGCCACCGCGACCGCCGCCGCGCCCACCGTGACCGCGTCCGCCTCCGCCGCCAGGTAGCCCGCCGCCACGATGGACAGGGCCGCCGAGGCGACCGTGGCCATCAGGCCGTACATGCGCTCGTCCGGGTCGGCATGGGAGCGGAGCTGGAGGACCAGGGCGAGCAGGACCCAGACGCCCAGGGTGCCGAGGATCGCGGACGGGGCCCGGTCCGACGCCAGCAGCGCCACGTCCGCGGTGAGCGCGCCCGCGAAGGCCAGCGCGATGCCCTGGCGGGCCGGCCACATGCCGTTCAGACGGAACCAGCCGGCCGCGGTGACGGCCTGGAGGAGGACCAGCGGGACGAGCAGGGCGTATGTGCCGATCGCCGCCGTGCCCGACAGCAGCAGGCCCAGCACTGCCGTCAGCGCCGCGGGCTGCATGCCGGGCTCGATGATCGGGGAGCGGCCTTCGAGACGCGCCCGCTGCGCGTCGGTGACGCGGGAGTTGCCGCCGAGCGTGGCCGGGCCGTAGGCCGTGTTCAGGTCCGGGGACGGGGCCATGGGCGCGGGCGCCTCAGGGGCGGCCGGGGTCACCGGAGGCAGCGGGGCGGCCGCGTACGGCTCGTACGCCTGCTGCCCGTACCCCTGCGCCTCCTGCCCCTGCTGTCCCTGCTGTCCCTGCTGCGGCAGATACGACGTCTCCGCCGCCGACACCGGTGCCTGGACCTGGGTCTCCCAGGTCTGGCCCTGCCACTGCTGGGTGTACTGCTGGGCGGCCTGCGGGTCCTCGTACCCCTGCTGCCAGCCCTGGCCCTGGGCGGGCTGCTGCTGCCCGTACGGGTCGTAGGCGTCGTAGGCGTCCTGGCCGCCCTGATACGGCTGGTTGGTCATCGCTCATCCTCCTGCGAACGGCGGGAGCACCTCGACCGTGCCGCCGTCGGCCAGCCGTACCGTCTCATGCCCGCGGGTGCCCACGGGGTCACCGTCGATGAGGAAGGAGCAGCGCAGCAGGACGCGCGTCAGTTCCCCGGGGTGTCGCTCGCGCACCGCGGCGAGCACGTCGGCGAGCGTGGCCGCGTCGTACGACTCCTCGCCGATCCCGGCCGCGGCCTTCGCGCCGGCCCAGTAGCGCACCGTGACCTTTGCCATCCCGTCCCTCTGTCCTTCGGACCTCTCCGTCAACAGGGCCAGGCTAGCCCGCCCGGCCGACGGCCCAGTGACCGATCCGGGCCAGCAGCTCGTCCGCCGCCGCGTGCTCTGCGTGGCCCATGCCCGGCTCCAGCCAGAGTTCGCCGTGGTCGCCGGCCGCCTCGGCCAGCATGCGGGGGTGGTCGACGGGGAAATAGCCGTCCCGGTCGCCGTGCACGATCAGCAGCGGGGTCGGGGCGATCCGCGGCACCGACTCCACCGGGGAGAGCGGCACCGGGTCCCAGCCGCGGTGGTGGATGCGGGTGCGCAGGCCGTAGCGGGTCACCAGCCGGCCCTCGCGACGGGTTACCAGCCAGTGGACCCGGCGCATAGGGGCTGTACCTCGGTAGTACCACCGGGCGGGGGCACTGACCGAAACCACGGCGTCCGTACGCGCCTCCGTGCGCCCCGCGTGCTCCGGCCCGTACAGCGCCCCGTGCCGCAACACCACCGAGCCGCCCATGGAGAAGCCGACGGTCACCACGCGCGCGTGCCCGAGCTCCCGCGCCCAGGCCACCGCCGCCGCCAGATCGAGCACCTCCTTGTCCCCCACCGTGGACCGCCCGCCGGAGCGTCCGTGCCCGCGGAAGGAGAACGTGACCACGGCCCCGTACTGCGCGAATGCCGTCGCCACCCGGCGCACATGCGGTCGGTCCACATCGCCGGTGAATCCATGCGCGATCACGAACACCAGGTCACTTGTAGGTGGAGTTCCGGCGTCGTATACGACCGCACCCGGTTCGTATACGGAATCGATCGCCACTCCGTCTTTCGTGCGCAGAAACGTCCGTATAGGGGTGTGTCTGCTCGTCTCAGAATTCGGAACAACCGTCGAACGCGCCACATGACCTGCCGGACCAGTCCTCATGTGGGCTATTCTGCTGGGCAGAGGACTCGGGCAGCGTAGCCCCCGGGTCCTTTTGTGCTTTCGGAAGCGTTGTATACGACGCGGGAAACCGCAGGTGTACGGGGCCCCGGGATCGCAGAGCCAATCCGCTGTGCTGCAAACGTCCTCGCAGGGACCGAGGAGGAACCAGACGTATGAGTTCTCTGCTGCTCCTGACCAATGCCCTTCAGCCGTCGACGGAGGTGCTCCCGGCCCTCGGCCTGCTTCTGCACAATGTGCGCGTGGCCCCCGCCGAAGGCCCGGCCCTCGTCGACACCCCGGGCGCCGACGTCATCCTGATCGACGGCCGCCGTGACCTCCCCCAGGTGCGCAGCCTGTGCCAGCTGCTGCGCTCCACCGGACCCGGCTGTCCACTGATCCTGGTCGTCACCGAGGGCGGTCTCGCCGCCGTCACCGCCGACTGGGGCATCGACGACGTACTGCTCGACACCGCCGGTCCCGCCGAGGTCGAGGCGCGACTGCGGCTGGCCATGGGCAGGCAGCAGATCGTCAACGACGACTCCCCGATGGAGATCCGCAACGGCGACCTCTCCGTCGACGAGGCCACCTACAGCGCCAAGCTCAAGGGCCGGGTCCTCGACCTCACCTTCAAGGAGTTCGAGCTCCTCAAATACCTCGCCCAGCACCCGGGCCGCGTCTTCACCCGCGCCCAGCTGCTCCAGGAGGTCTGGGGCTACGACTACTTCGGCGGCACCCGGACGGTCGACGTCCACGTACGGCGGCTGCGCGCCAAGCTCGGCCCCGAGCACGAGTCGCTGATCGGCACCGTCCGGAACGTGGGTTATCGATTCGTTACGCCCGAGAAGGGCGACCGCGCGGCCGAGGAGGCGCGGGCCGCCGCGGACCGGCAAAAGGCGGCGGATACGGACGAGACGGCGGTCCTGGACGGCGTCGAGGTCAGCGCGGATGCCTGACCCGCTCGGACCGCGCTCGGGCGGGGCACAGGCGAGCGCCTTCACGCCCTGCCCAGAGCGGATCCATCCGCGTAGACTCCGCGCGTGGCCAAGGTAACCAGGGATGATGTGGCGCGGCTGGCAGGGACCTCCACTGCCGTCGTCAGCTATGTCATCAACAACGGACCCCGGCCGGTCGCCCCGGCCACGCGCGAGCGTGTCCTCGCCGCGATCAAGGAGCTGGGGTACCGGCCCGACCGGGTCGCCCAGGCCATGGCCTCGCGCCGGACGGATCTCATAGGCCTGATCATCCCGGACGCGCGCCAGCCCTTCTTCGGGGAGATGGCGCACGCGGTCGAACAGGCCGCCTCCGAGCGCGGAAAGATGGTCCTGGTCGGCAACACCGACTACGTCGGCGAGCGCGAGGTCCACTATCTCCGGGCCTTCCTGGGCATGCGGGTCTCCGGGCTGATCCTGGTCAGCCACGCGCTGAACGACCTGGCCGCGGCGGAGATCGACGCGTGGGACGCACGGGTCGTGCTGCTGCACGAGCGTCCCGAGGCGATCGACGACGTCGCCGTCGTCACGGACGACCTCGGCGGCGCCCAGCTCGCCGTGCGGCACCTGCTGGAGCACGGCTACGAGTACGTCGCCTGTATGGGCGGTACGGCCGAGACCCCCTCCGTCGGCGACCCGGTCTCCGACCACGTCGAGGGCTGGAAGCGCGCCCTGGAGGAAGCGGGGATCTCGGCCGAGGGGCGGCTGTTCGAGGCGCCCTACAACCGGTACGACGCCTACCGGATAGCGCTGGACCTCCTCGCCGGTCCCGACCGGCCGCCGGCGATCTTCTGCTCCACGGACGACCAGGCGCTGGGTGTGCTGCGGGCGGCGCGGGAGCTGCGCATCGAGGTACCGGGCGAGCTGGCCGTCGCCGGGTTCGACGACATCAAGGAAGCGGCGCTGGCGGATCCGCCGCTGACCACGATCGCGAGCGACAGGTCGGCCATGGCTCGGGCGGCTGTGGATCTGGTGCTGGACGACGGCCTGCGCGTGGCCGGGTCCCGGCGGGAGCGGCTGAAGGTGTTCCCGTCACAGTTGGTCGTACGGCGGTCCTGCGGCTGCGAGTAAGCCCACGCCTGGTGTCTTTACATCGGGCATACGAGGTTCTGTCGGGCTTCTCAGGGAGCGCTCAGGGAGCTCTCATGGTCGGGCGACAAGCTCATGGACATGACCGAGAGCTTCCGCCGTGACGGCGAGTACGAGCAGTACGAGAACACGTACGTGAACCCGGAGTGGCCGCCTCCGCCGGCCCACCAGCCCGCTGCCGCTCCCGCTCCTGTCTCCGAAGCTCCGCGCAAGAAGCGGAACCGGGGCCCCGTCGCCCTGCTGGCCGCCGTCGCGCTCGTCGCCGCGGCCGTGGGCGGCGGTACCGCCTACGCCGTACAGGAGCTGACCGGCAGCGACACCGTCGCCGCGAGCACCACCACCAGCGTGCTGCCCACCAGCAAGAAGGGCGACATCGCGGCCATCGCCGAGACGGTCAGCCCGAGCATCGTGGAGATCAGCGCCACCTCGAACTCCGGTGAGTCCACCGGCTCCGGCGTGATCATCACCGGTGACGGCGAGATCATCACCAACAACCACGTCATCTCCGGCGCCTCCTCGATCAAGGTGACGACCAGCGACGGCAAGGAGTACACCGCCCAGGTCGTCGGCACCGACAGCAGCAAGGACCTCGCGCTGATCAAGCTGGAGGACGCCTCCGGCCTGACCGCGGCGAACCTCGGCGACTCCGACAACGTGCAGGTCGGCGACACCGTCGTGGCGATCGGTTCGCCCGAGGGCCTGACCGGCACCGTGACCAGCGGCATCGTCTCGGCGCTCGACCGCGATGTCACCGTCTCCACCGGCGAGGGCCAGCAGCAGCAACAGCAGGGCGGCGGCGGGTGGCCGTTCGAGTTCGGCGGCCAGGAGTTCAACGGCGACACCGGCTCGTCCACGACGACGTACAAGGCGATCCAGACGGACGCGTCCCTGAACCCGGGCAACTCCGGCGGCGCGCTGATCGACATGAACGGCAACATCATCGGCATCAACTCCGCGATGTACTCGTCGGCTTCGTCCTCCTCCGACGCGGGCAGCGTCGGCCTCGGGTTCGCCATCCCGGTCAACACCGTCAAGTCCGACCTCGCGAAGCTGCGGGCGGGCGAGCAGAGCTGATCCTTTCCAGGAGGACGTCATGATCAAGCAGGTCTCCCGCACGGTGGCCGACACCGACCCGGCGAGCTTCGCGCTGGCTCTCGAGGTGGCGTACGAACTGCACGCCCCCGCCGCTCGCGCCCCGGAACTGGCCACCGGCCGGACGACGGCCCGCCGCCGCGCCCGCGGTCGTACGACGGCCCGCGCCTGACCCACTTCTCACCACTTCTCACTTCTCAACGCACCTGCCGCCGGCATGCGAGGCTGAAAGCGTTGACGAACCGTCCCTCCGCACCCGAGGAACCCGAAGCCCATGAGCCCCGCCGATGGCGACCGTGAACCCCAGCGCATCCTGATCGTCGACGACGAGCCCGCGGTGCGTGAAGCACTTCAGCGCAGCCTCGCCTTCGAGGGGTACGGCACGGAGGTCGCCGTCGACGGCGCGGACGCGCTGGAGAAGGCCGCGGCCTACCGCCCCGACCTCGTCGTCCTCGACATCCAGATGCCCCGCATGGACGGCCTGACCGCCGCGCGCCGCATCCGCGGGGCGGGCGACACGACGCCGATCCTGATGCTGACGGCCCGTGACACGGTGGGTGACCGGGTCACGGGGCTGGACGCCGGGGCCGACGACTACCTGGTGAAGCCCTTCGAACTCGACGAGCTGTTCGCCCGCGTCCGTGCGCTGCTGCGGCGCAGCTCATACGCGGCTTCCAATGCCGCCGCGGTGGAGGAGGACGAGGCGCTGACCTTCGCCGACCTCCGCATGGACCTGGCGACGCGGGAGGTGACGCGGGGCGGGCGGGCCGTGGAGCTGACCCGCACGGAGTTCACGCTGCTGGAGATGTTCCTCGCGCACCCGCGCCAGGTACTGACCCGCGAACAGATCCTGAAGGCGGTCTGGGGCTTCGACTTCGAGCCGTCGTCGAACTCGCTGGACGTGTACGTCATGTACCTCCGCCGCAAGACGGAGGCGGGCGGCGAGCCCCGACTCGTCCACACGGTCCGCGGCGTCGGCTATGTCCTCCGACAGGGCGGCGCGGAGTGAGCAAGCTGTTCCGCCGGTTCCGCGCGCTGCCGATCCGGTCGCGGCTGGCGTTGCTGGTGGCGGCGGCGGTGGCGTTCGCGGTGGCGGCGGTTTCGGTGACTTGTTGGTTCATTGTGCAGGGGAAGCTGTATGAGCAGGTCGACGAGGACCTCACGAAGGCATCGATGCGGATGCCCGGGCAGCTTCAGAACGCCCTCGACAACTGCACCGAGACTCCGTACGGCAACAGCATCTTCCGGAACTACTCCCAGGTGGTCCAGGAGAACGGCACCATCTGCCTCCTCGACGGCTCGGTGGAGACGGTGAAGGTCACGGACTCCGACAAGGAAAAGATCGAGGGCGCGGACACCGACAGGATCTACTTCCGCAACGGCACCACCGGGGACGGCACCGACGTACGCGTGCTGACCCGGCCGCTCGGCGCCACAGCCACCAGGACCGGTGAAGCCGGACCGAAGGTCGGACTCGTCGTCGCCGCACCCCTGAAGAGCACCCAGGACACCCTCAACGACCTTGCCCTCATCCTCCTCCTCGTCTCCGGCGTAGGAGTGATCGGCGCCGGAGCTGCCGGCCTCGCAGTCGCCCGCGCCGGCCTGCGCCCCGTCGACAAGCTCACCGAAGCCGTGGAACACGTGGCGCGCACCGAGGACTTGAGCGTCCGTATCCCCGTGGAGGAGGACGCCGAGGACGAAGTCGCCCGCCTCTCCCGCTCCTTCAACTCGATGACGTCGTCCCTGGCCAGCTCCCGCGAACTCCAGCAACAGCTCATCGCGGACGCCGGCCACGAGCTCCGCACCCCCCTCACCTCCCTCCGCACCAACATCGAACTCCTCACCCGCAGCGAGGAGACCGGCCGCCCCCTCCCCGAGGCGGACCGAAAGGCGCTGCTCGCGTCGGTGAAGGCGCAGATGACCGAACTGGCCGCCCTGATAGGCGACTTGCAGGAACTGTCCCGCTCGGAGGGGCAACGAGGTGAACGCGTCCAGGTGGTCTCACTCGAAGAAACCGTCGAGGCCGCCCTCCGCCGCGCCCGCCTCCGCGGACGGGAACTGACGATCACGGCCGACCTCCAGCCCTGGTACGTCCGCGCGGAACCGACCGCCCTGGAGCGTGCCGTGGTCAACATCCTCGACAACGCGGTGAAGTTCAGCCCCGAGGGCGGCACGATCGAGGTCGCCCTGGCCGACGGCGTCCTCACCGTCCGCGACCACGGCCCAGGCATCCCCACCGAGGAACTCCCCCACGTGTTCGACCGCTTCTGGCGTTCCCCGAGCGCCCGCGCCCTCCCCGGCTCGGGCCTCGGCCTGTCCATCGTGGCCCGTACGGTCCAACAGGCGGGCGGCGCGGTATCGCTGGCCCCCGCCGAGGGAGGCGGCACGGTGGCGACCGTACGCCTGCCGGGGGCCCCGACGCCCCCGCCGGAGGTGCCGTAGCCCCACGGGTGTGGGAGCGGGTTCCGCAAGCAGCGACCGCCCACAACCGACCGTCCCCCAGGCGGTGGTGCAGGGCGCGGCCGAGCATGAGATCCGGGGCGGCGGAGCAGTTTTAGGCTTCCTCGTCCTGTGTGGGCTCCAGATCATGCGCAGGTCCTTGCCAGAAGATTTCCTCCACCACGATCTGCGGATCCTCGGTTCTGCGGACGAAGGTGTACTTCAACCAGCCGTTTCCCGCATCGAAAAAGCAGACGTGGCGGCCCTTCGGGTCAGTGGACCGGACCGGCACGACCCACATGCCCTCGGCGAGTCCGGCATCAACATCGATGCCACGGAAATACGGATCTTTCGCAGTGACCGGCTCAGCACGCGCTGCGAGGGCGACCTCACGAACACGCTCGGGCAGCGCCTCGAAGACAGCGAGAGCGTCGATCCGCCAGTCCGCCTGCCAGGGCGGCCCCATGAACCCATCAGTCACTCGCCGGGCTCCAGCGCACTCACCCTGTGATGAATCTTCGCCGCCTCTTCGAGAAGGGCTTTGGCCTCGGCACTGTCAGTGCACTCGTACGCGGCCCGGTGTTCAAGATCGCGAACGTGCGCATCCAGCTCGGGGTCGCGGGCGAGGGCATACTCACCCCACCAGAAGGCCATGAACGCAGGCACCGGCCCGAGGTCATAGGTGTCGGCAATCGCTCGCTTCCAGTGCGCGTCGAAGTCGGGAAGGAGCTTGGGCGCATGCTCGGCAATGGCCTCACGCAGCGCCTTCGGGGTCCGCTCGGGCATGGGAGGGACGACGGGGTCGGGATCCGCAGCGTGGGCAGCCATGATCGATGTCCTCCTTCGACGCCTCGTGTCTACGACCATATCCGCGCTCACCGTCCCGGCGCGGACTGTCCGCGCATCGACGCCGCGGAGGGAACTGTCGTTGCGATCTCTGCCATGGGATCACCGTGGCCGGAGCAGGCGACCGCCCGTCCCGGTTTTCTGCCCGCTTCGCCCAAAGGCGTCTACCAGCGCGCGGCCTTCGCCGCGAGCGCCGCTGCGGGGTAGTAGGCGTCCTCAGGGGTGGTCATCGTGGTCGGAGACGTCAGGATCCGGTCGGCGACCTCGACGCAGTCGGTCGCTCCCCGTTCCGACGCCTCCAACAGATGGGCCAACTGGTCGGCCCACACCTTCGCGTCCGGGACCGGCCTCCGCAGCGCCCCTTCGCCCAGGATCATGCGAGCACTCGGCGCCGGTTCGCGGCGCAGCACCTCCGCGACTGCTCCTGGCAGCCGAGCCGTTCTAGACGCAGTCATGCTCGGGAGCCTGGGCTGAGGACGCGGACGTTCGCCCCGCGGCTGTTCAGCCAACGCTCCAGCTCTGGTCCGCCGAGCCCACGCCGTACGCCTGCCCCCTCGACGACCGCTGGGCCGAAGAGGGTGCCGGAGAGTCCTCGTACGGCTGTGTGCTCGTCGAGTACGGCGGCGTTCAAGGACGTCTCCCGTACGGACGCGTCGGTGAGGTCGGCGCCTTCCAGTCTGGCGTCGAGCAACGAAGCGCCGTTGAGGCTCGCCTCGCGGAAACACGCAGAACGGGCGTCGACTCCGTAGAGGCTTGCGCGTCCGAGGTTCGCTCCGTCCAGCGTGGCGCCGCGCAGGCATGCCTCGTCGAGCTCGGCCTTGACCAGCATGGCCTTGGAGAGGTCAGCGTCATCAAGCACCGCAAATTCCAAGCGCGCCCGATAGAGGTCCGTACCGACGAGCCTGGCCCTCCGGAGAGCGGTCTCCACGAGCAGCGCCATGGCCAGGTCCGCACCCGACAGATCCGCCCCGGACAGGTCGAGCGCCGACGCGTCCAGGAGCGCGTCCGTCTGCTCGGCCCACTCCTGGAGAACGGCAGCCGCTTCCCCGTCGGACGGCATCGTTCGGATGATTCGCCCGACGTCATGGGTGCCGGACAAGTCGATCCCTCCACGGTGGTATCCATGCCGCATGAACCTCGATCACGCTGACCCTGCTGAACTGGCCGCGCTTCGTGCCGCGTTCGATGTCGATGACGGGGGCGAGTCGGCTCTCGGCTGGGAGGCGGTGCGTGCTTTTGAGGCGGCGCACGGGATCGTTCTGCCCGAGCCGTACCGGACCTTCGTCGCCGAGATAACGGACGGTTCCTACTCCGGGCCGCCCGAGTACGGACTGCTGTCCGTGGCGGAGCTGCCCAGCGACTGGGACGGTGACGTCGAGGAACGCGTCCTCAACGAACCGTTCCCGCTCACCGCGGCATGGCTGTGGGAGGAGGATCCGGATGCGGCCGCAGATGCCGCTGTCGACGACCGGCTTGAGCAGGTCTACAACCATGGGTCGATCGTGCTCGGTACCGACGGGTGCGCGATGTACTGGCACCTCGTCGTCACCGGGCCTCATCGCGGGCACGTCTGGCTGATCAGCGACGTCGGTGCCGCCCCCTTCGGTCAGCGGTTCGGGTACACCACCGCCGAGCCCGGCTTCGCGGGCTGGGTTCGGCACTGGGCGGCGAACAAGCCCTGGCATGACGCGGCGTGACTCCTCCAAGGCCGTCATATCGCCCTGCCTTGCCCTCACGGTCACGGGAACTCCAGACCCGCCCCGGACAGACGCACCCTGATCCCGGTCTCCTCCACCCGTACGTCCGTCAGGCTCAGTTCGCCCCGTGGTGGCTTCGGCAGGCGGAAGGCCAGGGACAGGCGGTCGGTCAGGGCCGGGCGGGTCAGTGACGGCAATGCCTTCAGCAGCCCCGGGTCCAGGCCCAGGCGCTTCAGGACCTCTGGGTGGTCCAGGGCCAGGTCCAGGAGGTTCACGCCCATCGCCTGGCGTACGAAGCTTGGCGTTCCCGTCAGCTTCGACAGTTCCGCGTCCGAGCGCAATGCCTGGCGGACGGCCGGCTCCGGTACGCCCAACCTGCGCACCACCGACGGTACCGACAGCAGTGCTTTCGCCTTGCTCGTCTGCTTCGACAGCAGCGTGGCCGAGGTTCGGGTCAGGTGCAGGCCCTGGGAGGGGCGAGTGCCGGGGCGGTATGTGGCCAACTCGCCGATGTCCAGGCGTATTCCGCCGATCTCGGTGCTCAGGCCGCCTCCGGTGCCGTCGCGGTCCATACGGACCTCGGCGCGCAGCCGTAGATCGTGGCCGGCGACCGGGAGGGTGCCGCGGGCCAGGATGCGGTTCCGGCCGTGCGCGGTGAACTTCATCCGGGAGGCGCCCAGTTCGCGGTTCAGGTCGGCGAAGGAGAGCAGGACGTCGCCGTCCATCTCGGGGATGCGGAAGCCGCGTAATGAGGTCGGGCCGTCGGCGGTGAGACGTACATCCTTCGCTGTCGCCGTCACCTTCGCCAGGGAGACCTGGTCGGCCGCCACGTCAGGGACCGTGATGCGGACCGACTCCAGTTGCTCGCCCGCCAGTTGGGTGAGGAACGGGAAGCCGCCTATGTCCACCTCGGGAGCGGCCGTCAGGTTCATTCGGTCCTTGAGCGCGTCCGCTGCCCGGTGCTCGGCGTAGAGCAGGGCCCAGCGGTCCGCCAGAGTGAGGAAGGCGGTGACGGCCAAGAGGCCGATCACCGCCTTCGTCGCGAACGGCAGAGCCGCGAGGCGGCCGCGGCGGCGTCGACGACGTCCGCCGCGGCGGTGGTTGGGCGGGGCCCAATCGTCCTCGTCGTCCTCGTCGTCCTCCGACTCGAAGGCACGGACGCCGAGTTTGTCGAGCTCCGCCAACTCCTCATACGGGTCGATTGCGGGATGCGTCACTGTGTGGTGGGGGGTACGCATCGATCCATACGATCATGCGCACCGACCCCACCCGCAACCTCAACCGCCCCTTTGCGACTCAGCTCACGATCGTGATCCGGTTCGCCGCCGGCGGCGCGATCGGGTTCGTGGCCGAGGAGTTGGCCGTCAGGTACTGCTCCAGCGCCGACAGGTCGTCCGCGCCGACGAGGTCGTTCGTGCCCTGGCCCAGCGTGGTGAAGCCGTCGCCGCCGCCCGCGAGGAAGCTGTTCGTCGCGACACGGTAGGTGGCCGCCGGGTCGATCGCGGCGCCGTTCAGGAGGATGGAGTCCGTGACGACACGGTCCGCGCCCGTCTTCGTCATGTCCAGCGTGTACGTCAGACCCGCCGACGGCTGAAGGATCTTCGGCGCGCTCGCGTTCGAGCCGCTGACCTGCTCCTTCAGCACCTGGATGAGCTGGGCGCCGGTGAAGTCCTGGAGGTTGACCGTGTTGGAGAACGGCTGGACCGTGAAGCCCTCGGCGTAGGTGACGACACCGTCGCCCTCACTGCCCTTGGCCGCGTACGTCAGACCGGCCCGCACACCGCCCGGGTTCATCAGCGCCAGGTCGGTCTCGGGGTCGAGCTGCTTGCCGTGGGCCAGCTGCGCGTCGGCGATCAGGTCACCCATGGGCGACTCGGTGCCGGTGCTCGGGACATCGGCGGAGATGTAGCCGATCGCGCGGTTGCCGATGGGCGCCGCGAGGGTGTTCCACTTGGTGATCAGCTCGGTCATGTCGGTCGCCTTGGCGACGTCCCGGGTGACCACGTGGTTCGCCGACTTCACGGCCGTACGGGCGATGTCACCCGTCCAACGGTCGTACGTCAGCGTGGTGTCCGTGTACAGGCGGCCGAAGGACGCGGCCGAGGTGACCGTGCGCGGCTTGCCCGCCGGGTCGTTGATCGTGCAGGCGTAGGCCGCGTGCGTGTGGCCCGTGACCAGCGCGTCGACCTGCGGGGTGATGTTCTTGGCGATGTCGACGATCGGGCCGGAGATGCCGTCACCGGCGCCCGGCGCGTCGCAGTTGTAGTTGTACGACTGCGAGGCCGGGGCCCCGCCCTCGTGGATCAGCGCGACGATCGACTTCACGCCCTGGCGCTGGAGCTCCCGGGCGTACTTGTTGATCGTCTCGACCTCGTCCTTGAACTTCAGGCCCTTGACGCCCTCGGCGGAGACGACACCCGGGGTGTCCTCCAGCGTGACGCCGATGAAGCCGATCCGGACGCCGTTCTTCTTCCACACCGTGTACGGCTTGAGGATCGGCTTGCCGGTCTTCTCGTTCAGCACGTTAGCCGCGAGGTAGGGGAAGTCCGCGCCCTGGAACTCCTCGCCCTCGACGTAGCAGCCGTCCTTCTCGTGGCAGCCGCCGTACTGAAGGCGCTTCAGCTCCGCCGGGCCCTCGTCGAACTCGTGGTTGCCGACGCTGGTGACGTCCAGGTCGAGCTTGTTCAGCGCGTCGATGGTGGGCTCGTCGTGGAAGAGGCCCGAGATCAGCGGCGAGGCGCCGACCATGTCACCGCCGGCCGCGGTGATGGAGTACTTGTTGCCCTCACGGGCCTGGCGCAGGTGGGTGGCGAGGTACTCGACACCGCCCGCGTTGATGGTCTGGGTGGTGCCGTCCTCGTTGAGGTGGGTGACCCGGCCGGAGGAACCGGACGGCGGCTCCAGGTTGCCGTGCAGGTCGTTGAAGGACAGCAGCTGGACGTCCTGGTAGCGGCTGTAGCTGCCGCCCTTGCGGTCGCCCTCGTCCGCGCTCGCCGTCGCCGGCAGCGCGGCGGCCAGGGCGCCGACGGTGGTCAGGCCCGCGGCGGCGGTGAGGATGAGCTGTGTCCGGCGTCTGCGGCGGTGCTGCGGCTGCTGGGACATGGCTGGCATACGCCCCCCTTTATTGCGTCTTATGAGTCGTATGACCCGTATGAGTCGTATGGAGCAGAGGAGAAGTCATGAGAGGGCAGTGAATGCCCAGGGGCGCAGCCTAGAGTCAACGCGCGTAGCGCGGAAGGTGGTTCCGGGTTACATCCTGGTTTACCTTTTGCCGCCGGTCCGGCCTGCCCTCGGCTTACCCTCGTACGCATGACCAGCGACGACACCGCACGGCCCGGCGGGGCCCGCGCCATCGAGACCCATTCCGCACTCGCCCCCGACCAGACCGAGGCCGTGCTCGCACTGCTCGCCGAGGCCGCCCGCGCCGACGGCCAGCAGGCGGTGTCCGAACAGGGACGGCTCCAGCTGCGCGGCGGTGAGCGCGAGGGTGTCTCGCATCTGCTGCTCACCGTGGGCGACGAACTCGTCGGCTACGCCCAGCTGGAGGACACCGACCCGGTGGAGGCCCCGGCCGCCGAACTGGTCGTGCACCCCGCGCACCGCGGTCACGGGCACGGGCGGGCGCTCGGCGCGGCCCTGCTGGCCGCCTCCGGCAAGCGGCTGCGGGTCTGGGCGCACGGCGGGCACTCCGCCGCCCGGCATCTGGCGCAGGTGCTGGGTCTTACGCTCTTCCGCGAACTGCGGCAGATGCGGCGGCCGTTGGCGGACCTGGATCTCTCCGAGCCGGGGCTGCCGGGGGATGTCACGGTCCGTACGTTCGTGCCGGGGCAGGACGACGCGGCGTGGCTCGACGTGAACGCCGCGGCGTTTGCTCATCATCCCGAGCAGGGGTCCCTCACCCAGCGCGATCTCGACGACCGGAAGGCCGAGCCGTGGTTCGATCCGGCGGGGTTCTTCCTCGCCGAGCGGGCGGGCGAGCTGGTCGGCTTCCATTGGACCAAGGTGCACGCCGAGGAGGGTCTCGGTGAGGTGTACGTCCTCGGCGTGCGGCCCGGTGCGCAGGGGGGTGGGCTGGGGAAGGCCCTTACCGCGGTGGGGCTTCGGCATCTGGCGGATCAGGGGTTGCCTACCGCGATGTTGTATGTCGATGCCGATAACAAGGCTGCGGTGTCCGTGTATGAGCGGATGGGGTTCGTTACGTATGAGACGGATTTGATGTACCGCACGGAGACGTGATTGGTCGGGGGCGGGTGCGTGGGGGCTGGTCGCGCCCACGCGGCGGAGCCGCATTTCGGCACAGCCCCGCGCCCCTAAGTACGTGCGGGTTCCCGCGTGGAGATCAGCCACCCCCCTACAGCTGCCCCCAACAGCACCCCCCACCTGCCATGGGCCGCGTCCCATCCTGGATCCCCCACTGCGACAAGCAGCTCCCAGTCGTCAGGCAGCAACAGCGCCGCCAGTACCGCCACCGTCAACAACCCCGCCGCCACGCTCACCCCGGGCTCCGGCTCCTGTGACCGTCGGATCCACGCCGCCGACCCCGCCAGCGCGAGCGCGCACGCGGCGCCCGCCTCCAGGGTGGTCGCGCCCACCGGGGGACGGAGTTCGGCAGGGATGAGCAGGACCGTTGCCGTCCACCACAGGGCGGCGATCGGGGCGACCAAGGCCAGTCGCAAAGACTGTCGGACGAAACGGGGTACCGGCACGGTGGCCGTCGTGTGGCGAGCCGGGTCGTCCAGGAGGAAGGCCAGGCCCAGGGCGAAGGCCAGGGCCGCGGTGCGCAGGGTGTTGAGGGCCAGCCAGGGGTCGAAGTTCTCGGGGTAGAGGCGGGCCATCCCGGCGAGCAGCAGTCCTGCGGCCGACCCGGCGCCGAGTGACGGCCAGGGCAGCGTGCGCCAGACCGGGCGGAGCAGCTCGGTCACTCCTCGCACCCGTCCTTCTCGGTGATGTCCTTGACCCCGAGCAGTTCGGCGGCCTTGGCGGTGGTCACACCGGGGGCCGTCAGCTCGGTCCAGTGCTGCTTCACCTGGGCCGCGACCTCGTCCTTCGGGCGGGTCAACAGCTCGCGTACGACATCGGTCTGGCCCGCCGACATGGACAGCGGTTCCGTCGGGGACAGGACGATCGCGGAGCCCGTGATGCTGTCGTCGAGGCGGACCTTGCGCAGCTCGTCCATCGGTTCGTCCTGCCAGCCCAGGGACAGCCACATCACGGTGACCACGCGTCCGTCGCACAGCTCGCCGGCTGCCCGCTCGGTCCCGGTCACCAGTACCGCGGCGACGGCCGAGGAGAACTCGGGGACCCGGGGTCCGCCCCACTTGGTACCGACGGTCACCTCGTGGGCGGTGCCGGAGGGCTCGACGAAGCCGTCGCTGGAGAGGCCGTAGCGGGCCTCGATCCGCTGGCGGACGAGGAGCGGCTGGTCGTGCGCGCTGCCGCCGGCGAGCTCCGAGACCTCGTCCACCACCTGCGCCCAGGTCCCGACCCGCGGCTCCCACTCCGGGAAGGCGCAGTACGTCGAGCGGCCGCGCTGCACGCAGTCCTGTTCGGGGTCGACCGTGGCCTTCTCCCGGGCGGCGGTCAGGGAGGCCGGTTCGCCGCCGGACTGGGCGACCGCGCCGGTCAGGGTCAGGGCCATCGCCCCGCCGAGGGCGGCGTAGAGGGTCCTGATGCGGAGTCCGCCGCCGGCCAGTACCGCGAGGACGCCGGCGGTCAGGCCGAGGCCCAGCAGGTACAGCGCGTGCCAGGCGGCCGGGCGGCCCAGCAGGTCGGAGGGGAGCGTGTCGTAGCTGCTCTCGCCGACCACGGGGGTCAGCCAGCGGGTCCCGGACTCGGGGTCGCCGGGGGCGACTCCGAGGACGAGGAAGAAGAGGAAGAACACGACCAGCAGCGGGCCCACGAAGGCCGACTTCAGCAGCCGGGCCAGGAGCACCCCGAGCGCGCCGAACAGCAGCACGGTCAGCGGTCCGACGAGCAGTTCACCGGGCGAGCCGTGCCCGACGGCGCCGGGCCTGAGCGCCTCCCAGCCGAACTGGGCGGCCACGCAAACCGCGGTCAGCAGCGCCGCGGGCACCACGGAGAGCACATGGGCGAGGGAGCGGCGCCAGGTGCTGACCACCAGCACGCCGAAGTGCCGTTCGGTGTCCCGGCGCCGGGAGCGCAGCACGGCCAGGTTCACGCTCAGCAGCACCGCGAGCCCGACCAGCAGGGGCGTGCTCTGGGTGGCGCGGTCGGCGTCCTGGAGCGCGGGGAAACCGCCGAAGGAGTCGCGGGCGTTCCACACGATCCAGGCGATGTAGACCGCGAAGGCGGCCAGGACCGGGATCGACAGCAGCAGACGGCGCGACTCGAAGCGGGCGAGGGCGAACACGGCCGCCCAGGAGTCGCGGGGTCGGGCGGACACGGCGACGGGCATCGGCTGGACGAGGGTGGTCATGCCGTCACCGCCAGACCGTAGCCGTCGAGGGTGAGCAGGTAGCCGTCCTCCAGGGTGGGTTCGAGGAGGTCGGCGCCGGGCGGCGGATCCCCTACGTTGCGGAAGGTCCCGGCGCCGGTGCGCCAGCCCGCCTTGGCGTGCGGGGCGCGTTCGGCGCTGCTCCACACCCGGCCGGCGGCCTGGGCGGTGAGCTCGGCGGGGGTGCCGTCGAAGTGGATGCGGCCGCCCGCCATCACCAGGACGCGGTGGCAGAGCATCGCCACGTCCTCGGTCTGGTGCGTGGACAGCAGTACCGTCCGGCCCTCGCCCGCGCGGGCGATCAACTCCCGGAACCGCATGCGCTGTTCGGGGTCGAGCCCGACGGTCGGCTCGTCGAGGACCACGAACCCGGGGTCCCCGACCAGGGCGGCGGCGAGCGCGACCCGCTGCCGCATACCGCCGGACAACTTCTTGATCTTCCGGCCGCGTACGTCGCCCAGGTCGACCTCGTCGAGCACCCGGCGCACCTCGCGGTGGCGGGCGGCGCGCTGGGTGAGCTCCTTCAGGATGCCCACGTAGTCGACGAACTCGAAGGCGGTGAAGTCGGGGTGGAAGCCGGGCGTCTGCGGCAGATAGCCGAGGCGGCGCCGGACCTCCTGGCGTCCGCGCGCGGTGCTGGGGTCGTGCCCGAGCACGGTGAAGGATCCGCGCTGGGCGGGCACGGCGGTGGCGAGCACCCGCAACAGGGTGGTCTTCCCCGCGCCGTTGGGCCCGAGCAGCCCGGTCACGCCCGGCGTCAGCGACAGCGACACCTCGTCCAGGGCGCGGGTGCCGCCGTAGTGGAGGCTGAGCCCGGAGGCGGAGACGGTGGAGGTCATACGGCGCTCCTGTGGAACACGTCGAATCGGTCACGTACGAGGTAGAGAAGGCCGACGGCGAGGGCGGCGACCGCGGCGGCGGCGCCCTGTCCGGCGGCGGTGAAGGGGGCCAGCGGCCCGCCGTCCGCGGCCTGGTCGGCGGCGGCGATCACCGCGAGCCACGCCCCGCCGACCAGGGACGGCGCGAGGACCGGCCCGAAGCGGGGGGTCAGCGCGAGTCCGGTGGCGGTGAGGGCCAGCGCGGGCAGCAGCCAGGTCAGGGCGCGCAGGCCGTAGGAGGGAAGGGCGAGTGTCGCCAGGCCGTTGAGGGCGAGCCCGGCGGTGAGCACGGCGACGGTACGGATCATCAGCAGCCGGAACCCGTGCACGGGCGAGACGACCGCCATCTCGTACGTCGGGTCCAGCGCGGGTCCGTAGCTGAGCGCGACCCCGGCCAGCGGCAGCAGCGGTGCCAGGGCCAGGAACAGGGTCGGTGAACCGGCCGTGTGCACCACGCCCACCGTCGTCACCAGCAGGAACACCACCGACGCCAGCCAGGATCGGCGCAGCACGGGGGTGGCCGCGAGCAGCCGTGCGGTGTGGTCGGCGACCCCGAGCCGCAGCAGCAGCCCCTCGAACAGGCCCGGCCTGGGCGCGTCGAGTTCGGCGTCGAGGCGCTCCCAGCCGAGGTCGACGGGATCGCTGACCTCGGCGAGGGCCGCCCGGCACCGCGCGCAGGCGGCGAGATGGCTGTCGGCGGACCACAGCAGGGGCGCGGCCAGTTCGGCGCGCGCGTAGGCCCGCAGGTCCTCCTCGGATACGTGCCAGGTCATGCCAGCGCCTCCCGCAGTTGCTTACGGGCCCGCATCGCCCGTGTCTTGACGGTCCCGGGCGGAATCCCCAGGAGCACGGCCGCCTCCCGGGTGGTCAACCCGTCGACGACCGTGGCCTGGAGCACCGCGCGCAGCTCCGGCGACAGCCGGACCAGGGCGCCCGCCAGGTCCCCGTGCTCCACCCCCGCGAGCACGCGGTCCTCGGCGGACACCTCGTCCCGGTGCCGCAGTCGCGCCAGTGCCTGCCGCAGCCGGCCGCGCGCCCCGTCGCCGCGCAACGCGTCGACCAGCCGCCGCGACCCGATCCGCCACAGCCACCCGGCCACGTCCCCGTCCTGGCGGTACCGGGCGGTCCCCCGCCACACCGCGAGGAACGTCTCCTGTACGACGTCGTCGACGATCCCGGGGTCGGCACAGCGGCTGCGCAGCCGTGCCGTCAGCCAGGGCGCGAACCGGCGGTACAGCTCCTCGAAGGCGCGCCGGTCCCCGTCCGCGCCGACAGCGCGCAACAGGTCTCCGTCGCTTCTCGTTTCGCTCACGTCACCTCATCGGACGAGCCCGGCTGATCGGTTCACGGAGGTTCACGGAATCACGGCTTGACTTTCGGACTCCACTTCCACCACCCTTTCACTACTCAATTAGTGAAAGGGTGGTGGAAGCGAGTGGTCGAGTACCGCATCGACCGGCGCAGCGGCGTCGCCACCTACCTTCAGATCGTCCAGCAGACCAAACAGGCCCTGCGCCTTGGCCTGTTGGAACCCGGCGACAAGCTGCCCACGGCCCGGGAGGTCGTGGAAGCGACGGCCATCAACCCGAACACCGTGCTGAAGGCCTACCGCGAGCTGGAACGCGAGGGCCTGGTCGAGGCCCGCCGCGGCCTCGGCACGTTCGTCCGGAAGTCGCTGGGAGCGGCGCCTGCCGACTCCCCCCTGCGCACGGAACTGACGGACTGGGCGGTAAGGGCCCGCGAGGCGGGCTTGGAGCACGACGACGTGGCGGCGCTGTTCACGGCCGTACTGGAAGAACACTTCAAGGGGGACGAGTGATATCGGCAATCGAGGCAGCGGGACTGAGCAAGAGATTCGGCGCGTGGAAGCGCCCTATAGGGGCGCGGGGCTGTGTCGATATGCGGCTCCGCCGCGGGGCGCGACAAGCCACGACGGCGCCGCAGAGAACCACCGGCCTGGCAGACCTCGACTTCCGCCTCCCCGCCGGAGGCATCTGCGCCCTCGTAGGCCCCAACGGCGCAGGTAAATCAACCCTCCTAGCCCTCGCAGCCGGGCTGCTCAAACCAACCGAGGGCAGCATCACCACCCTGGGCACCACCCCCGCCGCCGCCCGCGAGCGCCTCGCCTACGTCGCCCAGGACAAGCCCCTCCACCCCCACCTCACCGTCGCCGCCACCCTGCGCCTCGGCCGTGAACTGAACCTCCGCCGCTGGGACTCCGCAGTGGCCGAACGGATCGTGGCGGAAGGCGAGCTGGACCCGGGCGCCAAGATCCGCTCCCTCTCCGGCGGCCAGCGCACCCGCGTGGCCCTCGCCCTGGCCCTCGGCAAGCGCCCCGAACTGCTGCTCCTGGACGAGCCGATGGCCGACCTCGACCCGCTCGCCCGGCACCAGCTCACCGGCACGCTGATGGCGGACGCCGCCGAACACGGCACCACGGTTGTCATGTCCTCGCACGTGGTGGCGGAGCTGGAGGGCTCCTGCGACCACCTGCTGCTGCTCGGCGCCGGCCGGGTCCGCCTCGCCGGCCCCCTGGAGGACCTGCTCGCCGCGCACACCCTGGTCACCGGCCGCGCCGAAGACGCCCTCACCGAGGACACCCTCGCCCCGCACACCGTCGTGGAGTCCCGCACCACCGGCCGCCAACTCACCGCGCTGATCCGCCCCGACGGCCCCGTCGCCGCGTCCTGGCAGCCCACCGAGCCGACCCTGGAAGAGCTGGTCCTGGCCCACCTGCGCGCCCCCGACGCCCCGCCGCTGACTCTCGACGAGGCCCAGGAGGCGGCCGTATGACCGCCGTGACCGCACCGGCCACCGGCACCGCACCGGGCCCTCGCGGTCCGCGCGGCCTGGTCTGGGTGATGCTGCGGGTCCACCAGTCGGCCCTGCTGTTCTGGCTGATGCTGGTCGCCCTGTTCGCGGGCGGACTGTTGTGGGCGTACGGCCCCGGCGCGGACGCCGCCTGGACCGAGTACCTGGACACGGGCTGCGGCTCCGGACAGCCGGGCCTGGGCTGCGACGTCAGCGGCCCCGCCTACCAGCGCTACGACAACGCCCTCGGCCTCAGCGGCGCCGTGATGGGGCTCGCCCCGCTGTTCGTCGCCGCCTGGGCGGGCGGCGCGCTCATCGGGCGCGAACTGGAGAACGGCACCGCACGCCTGGCCTGGGTGCAGTCCGTCTCCCCGGCGCGCTGGCTGACCGCCAAGCTCGCCGTCCCGGCCGCCCTGCTCACCGCGGGCATGCTCACGCTCACCCTGCTGCACCGCCTGGTGTGGTCCGCGGACGGCGAACTGCGGCTCACCATGGGCTGGCGCGCCTGGTACGACGACAACATCTTCCTGGCCAACGGCACCGCCGCCACCGCCTACGCCCTGCTCGGCCTGGCCGTCGGCGCCCTCACCGGCCTGCTGCTGAAGCGCAGCCTGCCCGCACTGGCCGTCGCAGGCCTGGCCGCGCTGGCCCTCACGCACCAGCTCGGCCGGTGGCGCCCGCACCTGTGGACGACCGAGACCGCCATCGCCTCGGACGACTACCCGGAGACCGTCGGCATGATCGTCGAAGGCGGCGCCCTCACCTCCACCGGCGCCCGCGTCCCGATCCCCGACTGCATGGGCGAGCCCCGCTGTCTCACCGACCGCGACATCACCGGCTTCTACGCCGACCACCACCCGGCCTCGCACTTCTGGCCCCTTCAGCTGATGGAGACCGGCATCGTCCTGGCCCTCGCGGCGATCGCCGTCGCCGCCGCGTTCTGGCTGCTCAAGCGCCGCACGGGAGCCGCCGTATGACCGCGATCCCCGCCCCGGCGGCCGTACGCGCGGCCGGGCCCGGGCCCCGCCCCAAGGGCCTGCTTCGGGCCGTGCTCCGGCTGCACCGGACCGCGCTCGTCGGGTGGGGGCTCGCCCTGCTCGCCGCCGTGTCGTTCCTGTTCCGGCTGGCCGCGCTCGCCGACGAGGCCGAGCGCGGCAACAGCGCCTGCGCGATCCCGGCCGCAGAGGGGCTGCCGTCCTGCGCCGCGGTCGACGCGATCACCGCGGACGAGACCTACTCCAACGGCATCGCCTTCGTCACCGCCTGCCTCGCCTGGCTGATCTTCCCGGTGGCCGCCTGGGCGGGCGGCGCGCTCATCGGGCGCGAACTGGAGAACGGCACCGCACGCCTGGCCTGGACCCAGTCGGTCACCCCGGCGCACTGGCTGACCGCCAAGCTCGCCGTCCCGGCCGTCCTGCTCACCCTGGGCACGACCGCACTGGTCCTGCTGGGCGTGTGGGCCCGCGGCGCGGACAACCCCAACCTGGTCGGGGACTGGTACTACCCGGACGTCTACGTCGGCACCGGACCCACGGCCGTCGCCTACGCCCTGACCGGCCTCGCTCTCGGCGCGCTCGCCGGGATGCTGCTCGGCCGGGCCCTGCCCGCGGCCGGAGCCGCCTTCGGGGCCGCACTGCTCCTGTTCAACCTCCTGGAGCGCCACCGCGAGGACCTGTGGCCCACGGTCACCCGCTCGACGGAGGGCTGGGAGGTACCCCGCTCGGCCTTCCAGGTGACATCGAGCCGGACCGAGCTGAGCTACCACCCGCCGTCCCACTTCTGGCCGGTCCAGTACGTCGAGAGCGGCATCCTGCTCGCCACCGCGGGCGCCGCCGTCGCGGGCGCCTACTGGCTGCTGCGCCGCCGCACCACCTGAGCCCCGGGGCCGGACGTCCCTCCTACGGGGGGAGGGACGTCCGGCCCCGGCGAGTGGACGTCCGGCCCGGGCAGGTAGACGCCCGGGAGCCGCCGCTCGCTATCCCGCACGCCATGTCTCCGTAACCATTGGTTCAGACGGACTTGCGACGCTCGGCGAATGAAGCCCGCCGTGCCAGAGCCGTCGCCGCCTCCCGAGGGAATCGCGGGGAACGGCGACGCCCGACGCCTCGCCGCGACCCTCCCGCCCGCGTCCTCCGACGCGCCCGTATCGCTGGGAACGCGGAAGAATGGGTCCATGAGTCAGCAGAACGCCCAGGCACAGGTCCAGCACGCGCAGCCCTCCGTAGGCTCCATCGCCGCCCACCGCTCGCGCACCGTGGCCGGTTCGGTCTCCGATCTCGAACCCGACATCGACGCCGACCTCGACGCCTACGAGGAGGCGCAGAGCGAGGGCGCCCCCCTGCCCCAGGGCCGCTTCCTCGACCGGGAGCGCAGCTGGCTGGCGTTCAACGAGCGGGTCCTCGAACTCGCCGAGGACCCGACCACACCGCTCCTGGAGCGGGCGAACTTCCTGGCCATCTTCGCCAGCAATCTGGACGAGTTCTTCATGGTCCGGGTGGCCGGTCTGAAGCGCCGGATCGCCACCGGTGTCGCCACCCGGTCCGCCTCCGGCCTCCAGCCGACCCAGGTGCTGGAGATGATCTGGGCCCGCTCGCGCGAGCTGATGGCCCGGCACGCCGCCTGCTTCCACGAGGACGTCGCCCCCGCGCTCGCGGAGGAGGGCATCCACCTGGTCCGCTGGAGCGAGCTGACGGAGAAGGAGCAGGCCCGCCTGTTCACCCTCTTCCGGCACCAGATCTTCCCCGTGCTGACCCCGCTGGCCGTCGACCCGGCCCACCCCTTCCCCTACATCTCCGGCCTCTCCTTGAACCTGGCCGTCGTGGTGCGCAACCCGGTCAGCGGGCACCGCCACTTCGCCCGCGTCAAGGTGCCGCCGCTGCTGACCCGCTTCCTGGAGTCCAGCCCCGGCCGCTACGTCCCCATCGAGGACGTCATCGCCGCGCACCTGGAAGAGCTGTTCCCGGGCATGGAGGTGCTGGAGCACCACGCCTTCCGCATCACCCGCAACGAGGACCTCGAGGTCGAGGAGGACGACGCCGAGAACCTCCTCCAGGCCCTGGAGAAGGAGCTCATGCGGCGCCGCTTCGGGCCGCCGGTGCGCCTGGAGGTCGAGGAGTCCATCGACCGCGAGGTCCTGGACCTGCTGGTGCGCGAGCTGAAGATCTCCGAGGCCGAGGTCTACCCGCTGCCCGGCCCGCTGGACCTCACCGGACTGTTCCGGATCGCCTCCCTTGACCGGCCCGAGCTGAAGTACCCGAAGTTCGTGGCGGGCACCCACCGCGATCTCGCCGAGGTCGAGTCGGCGTCCGCGCCCGACATATTCGCCGCACTGCGCAGCCGGGACGTGCTGCTGCACCACCCCTACGACTCCTTCTCCACCTCCGTGCAGGCGTTCCTGGAGCAGGCGGCCGAGGACCCGGACGTCCTCGCCATCAAGCAGACCCTGTACCGGACCTCGGGCGACTCCCCCATAGTCAACGCGCTCATCGACGCGGCCGAGGCCGGCAAGCAGGTGCTGGTCCTGGTCGAGATCAAGGCCCGCTTCGACGAGCACGCCAACATCAAGTGGGCCAAGCGTCTGGAGGAGGCGGGCTGCCACGTGGTCTACGGCCTCGTCGGCCTGAAGACCCACTGCAAGCTGTCCCTGGTGGTCCGTCAGGAGGGCGACACGCTCCGCCGGTACAGCCATGTCGGCACCGGCAACTACCACCCGAAGACGGCCCGCCTGTACGAGGACCTCGGCCTGCTCACGGCCGACGCCCAGGTCGGCGCGGACCTCTCGGACCTCTTCAACCGCCTGTCGGGCTACTCGCGCCGAGAGACCTACCGCCGCCTGCTGGTGGCCCCCAAGTCCCTGCGCGACGGCCTGATCTCACGGATCAACAAGGAGGCCCAGCACCACCGTGCGGGCCGCCCCGCGTTCATCCGTATCAAGGTCAACTCGATGGTCGACGAGGCCGTCATCGATGCTCTGTACCGCGCGTCCCAGGCGGGCGTGCCGGTCGACGTCTGGGTGCGCGGCATCTGTGCCGTGCGCCCCGGCGTTGCGGGCCTGTCGGAGAACATCCGGGTCCGCTCCGTCCTCGGCCGCTTCCTGGAACACTCCCGGGTCTTCGCCTTCGGCAACGGCGGCGAGCCCGAGGTGTGGATCGGCAGCGCCGACATGATGCACCGCAACCTCGACCGCCGCATCGAGGCACTGGTCAGGGTCACCGACCCGGCCCACCGGGCGGCCCTCAACCGGTTGCTGGAGACCGGCATGTCCGACACCACGGCCTCCTGGCACCTCGGTCCGGACGGCGAGTGGACCCGGCACGCGACCGACGCCGAAGGCCAGCCCCTGCGGAACGTCCAGGAGATGCTCATAGACGCCCGGAGGCGCCGGCGTGGCACAGCAACACCTTGACCCGACCAACCCCACGGCCGTGCCGGTGACCGGGGAGGCCCTTGAGGCGTACCTGCGCACCCAGGCCATGGAGTTCCTCCGCGCACTGCGGCTGCACCGGGAGACCGGCGGCGGCGACGGAGGATCTCCGGGGCGGGCGAAGTCACGGACGGGGGAGAACGGCAACGGTTCGCAGGACTCGGTCGACGCGGCGCGCGCCCTGCGCCGCTCGGCCCGCCGCATCAGCGGCAGCCTGCACACCTTCCGCCCCCTCCTGGACCCCGACTGGTCCGAACGGATCCGCCCGGAACTGGCCTGGCTGTCCGGCACGCTGGCCATGGAACACGCGTACGCGTCCCGCCTGGAGCGCCTGCTGCTGGCCCTGCACCGCCTGTCGGGAGCGACGGTTGTTCCGGCACAGGTCACCGAAGCAACTGCTCAATCCGCCGCAGCTGCGGGCAGTCGTGCCGCTGGGGCGGCGCCCGTCCCAAGGAATGGCGCACCCGGCAGCGCCGGTCCCTCGACCCACTCCCCGGCCACCACGGCGAACGGCAACACAACAACCGACGGAGCCGCGACCCAGCCCCCGGCGACAACAGACCGCGGCAATCTCACCGTAGGCGCGGCAAAAGCCGGTGCCCTGCTCGACCGCCAGCTGACCCTCGCCCGTACCCGAGCCCACAGCACCGCCCTCCAGGCACTGGGCTCCAGCCGCTTCCACGCAGTCGCCGACAGCATCGCCGTACTCGCCAGCGAGGTCCCCCTCGCCCCCTCCGCCACCACCACCGAACTCCACCCCCTGGCCGCCGCGGCGGAGGAGCGCCTCACGGACGCCGTAGCCGCCCTCCCTCTGGTCACCGCAGGCAGCCCGTACAACGCCGAGGCCCTCATCCACGGCCTCTCCCCGGACCCGTCACCCCACCCCCAGGACGCCCCCTGGCACCAGGTCCGCCTCCTGCTCCGCCTGCACCGCTACGCCCGCGAGGCCCTCCTCGGCGAGGACGCCCCCCTGGACGTACGGCTGCTCACCGCCGGCCAGTCCCTGGACCGGCACCGCGACGCCTCCGAGGCCGCCGCGGCGGCAGCGGCAGCGGCCCGCACCCCGCGTATCGCCCCCGCCACGGCCTACGCCCTGGGCGTGCTCCACGCCGACCAGCGCCACGAGGTCGAGGCAGCCCGCTTCGCCTTCCAGCAGTGCTGGCAGAAACAGCGGATCAGCACCCCCTGACGGCACCGGACAACCAAGGAGGCAGGCACCCGGTGACATCACTGAACGACTTGAACGACTCGACGGTCCAAGCCGCCGGCTGCGTCCTGTGGCGCCGCTCCCCCGTCGACGGCGAGCTGGAGGTCTGCCTCGTCCACCGGCCGAAGTACGACGACTGGTCGCACCCGAAGGGCAAGCTGAAACGCGCCGAGGACCCGCTCGCCGCCGCCCTGCGCGAGGTGGAGGAGGAGACCGGCTACCGAGCCACCGCCGGCACCGAGCTCTCCACCCTGCGGTACATGGTCGGCGGCCGCCCCAAGCAGGTCCGCTACTGGGCCGCCGAGGCCGGCCCCGGCACCTTCGTCCCCAGTACCGAGGTCGACCGCATCGTCTGGCTGCGTCCCGACGCGGCCCGCCGCAGACTGACCCAGACCCGCGACCGGGACCTCGTGGACGAGCTGGGGATACCCGCCGAACGCGCGCAGGGCCACTGACCGTGTTGACGGTCCGCCGATCGTGGGTCGGCCGTCACGCGTCCGGCCCGCCAGACGCGTACGCAGTCACCCGGATGCATAGAGTGACCAGGCGAGGCCGGGGTCGGCATCGCCCTGTGTCCTCAACGTAAGCGTTCCGTGACCTCACCGCACCGTCCCCAGGGGTTCACCCCTCGTTCATTTACGGCCATCGGCGCCTTCACCTCTTCTGCCTAATTTCGGCCTTACGCGGTGTGGCGCGTGGTTCGACACCTCGCCCGCATCTCCAAGACTTCGCACGCCGCCGGATTCAGGACGGCGGCTCCTGGAAGGAACTCCCTCAAGTGAAGCTTCAGCGCATGAACCGGCGGGCCCTCGCTCTCGGTGCTCTCGCCGTCTCCGGCGCCCTGGCCCTCACGGCGTGCGGCTCCGACGACACGGGTGACACCGGCAGCGACAACGCCTCCACCAGCGCCCAGGCCGGCAACATCAAGTGCGACGACGCCAAGGGTCAGCTGCTGGCCGACGGTTCGTCCGCGCAGAAGAACGCCATCGACGCGTGGGTGAAGCAGTTCACCGCCGCCTGCAAGGGCGTCCAGATCAACTACAAGGGCGGCGGCTCCGGCGCCGGTGTCACCGCTTTCACGCAGGGCACGGTCGCCTTCGCCGGCTCCGACTCGGCGCTGAAGCCCGAAGAGGTCACCGCCTCCAAGGAGGTCTGTGAGGGCGGCCAGGGCATCGACCTGCCCATGGTCGGTGGCCCGATCGCCATCTCGTACAACGTCGAGGGCGTCGACAACCTCGTCCTGGACGCGCCGACCCTGGCGAAGATCTTCAGCGACAAGATCAAGAACTGGAACGACGAGGCGATCGCCAAGCTCAACCCCGACGCCAAGCTCCCCGACCTGAAGATCCAGGCGTTCCACCGCTCGGACGAGTCCGGCACCACGGACAACTTCACCAAGTACCTGATCGCCACCACCCCGGACAACTGGAAGTACGAGGGCGGCAAGGCCTGGACCGCCCCCGGCGGCCAGTCCGCGTCCGGCTCCTCCGGTGTCGCCCAGCAGGTCAAGCAGACCTCCGGCGCGATCAGCTACATGGAGCTCTCCTACGCCAAGGACTCCTCCGTCGTCTCCATCGACACGGGCGCCAGCGAGCCGGTCAAGGCCTCCGTCGAGACCGCCACGGCCGCCATCGCGGACGCCAAGGTCGTCGGCACCGGCAAGGACCTGTCCCTGGAGCTCAACTACGCCACCAAGGCCGACGGCGCCTACCCGATCACCCTGGTGACGTACGAGATCGTCTGCGACAAGGGCAACAAGGCGGAGACCCTGCCGACCGTCAAGTCCTTCCTGACCTACATGGCCAGCGAGGACGGTCAGAAGATCCTCGCCGAGAACGACTACGCCCCCATGCCCGACGACATCATCACCAAGGTTCGCGAGACCGTCGCGGGCCTGAGCTGACCTGAGTGTGCGGCCCGGTTCCCTCTCGGGGCCGGGCCGCACCGTCCGGTGCACCGCCGCCAGGAGCCCTGCTTCCCACAGGGCGCCGCAGACCGGAGAACTCGATGGACATAACCACGAAGAACACTCAAGCGCCTCCCCCCACACCACAGCCGACCGCGGCGCAGCACAAGCGCAACGCCCGCGGCGCCACCCGTCCCGGCGACCGGGTCTTCCTCGGTCTCGCCCGTGGCTCCGGCATCTTCCTGCTGGTGATCATGGCCGCCATCGCGGTCTTCCTCACCTGGCGGGCCGCCGTGGCCATCAGCAAGGACGAGGGCAACTTCCTCACGACCTTCGAATGGAACACGGCAGGCAACGAGCCGGTCTTCGGCATCGCGGTCCTGGCCTACGGCACGATCATCTCCTCGATCATCGCCATGGCCATCGCGGTCCCGATCGCCGTCGCCATCGCCCTGTTCCTCACCCACTACGCCCCCCGCAAGCTGAGCGGCCCGATCGCCTACGTGATCGACCTGCTCGCCGCGGTGCCGTCCATCGTGTACGGCCTCTGGGGCGCCCTGATCCTCGTACCGCACATGGACGGCCTGTTCGGCTGGCTGAACGACTACTTCAGCTGGACCGGGATCTTCGACTGGGAGGGCGGCCCCGCCCGTTCCATGCTCACGGTCGGCATCCTGCTCGCGATCATGATCCTGCCGATCATCACCAACGTGAGCCGTGAGGTCTTCCGTCAGGTCCCGCAGATGCACGAAGAGGCCGCCCTGGCCCTCGGCGCCACCCGCTGGGAGGTCATCCGCATGGCGGTGATCCCCTTCGGCCGCTCCGGCGTGATCTCCGCCTCGATGCTCGGCCTCGGCCGCGCCCTCGGCGAGACGATGGCCGTCGCCACCGTGCTCTCCCCGGACTTCCTGATCCACGGCAGCCTGCTCAACCCGGGCGGCGGCACCTTCGCCCAGAACATCGCCAGCAAGTTCGGTGAGGCCGACAACTTCGGCCGGGACGCGCTGATCGCCTCCGGTCTCGTCCTGTTCGTCATCACCCTGCTGGTCAACGGCGCGGCCCGGATGATCATCGCCCGCCGCAAGGAGTACTCGGGGGCCAACGCATGAGCAACACGACTCTCGTCCAGCACCCGAGCTCCCTCCAGGGCGCCCGACTGCCCAAGTGGTCCCCCTGGGCCATCGCGGCCGGCTCCCTCGCCGTCTCCATCGGCCTGTGCCTCGCCACCGGCGTCGAGAGCAAGATCCAGTGGGGCCTGATCGCCGCGCTGCTCTTCGTCGTCGGCACCTACGCCATCGCCGGCAAGGTCGAGGGCAGGCGCCAGGCCAAGGACCGCATCGCGACCTCGCTGGTCTGGGTCGCCTTCCTGCTGGCCGTCGTACCGCTGGTCTCCCTGGTGTGGACGACCATCGTCCGCGGCATCAAGGTCCTCGACGTCTACTTCCTGACCCACTCGATGGGCGTCGTCGCGGACAGCGAGCCCGGCGGTGGCATCTACCACGCCATCATCGGCACCCTGGAGCAGGTCGGCATCGCCACCCTGATCGCCGCGCCGATCGGTGTACTCACCGCGATCTACCTCGTCGAGTACGGCCGCGGCGCCCTCGCCCGCGCCGTCACCTTCTTCGTCGACGTGATGACGGGTATCCCGTCGATCGTCGCCGGTCTGTTCATCCTCAGCCTCCTGCTGATCCTGGACATGAGCTTCTCCGGCTTCGCGGGCGCCCTGGCCCTCGCGATCCTGATGATGCCGGTCGTGGTCCGCTCCACGGAGGAGATGCTGAAGCTCGTCCCGAACGAGCTGCGTGAGGCATCCTTGGCTCTGGGCGTGCCCAAGTGGCGCACCATCCTGAAGGTGGTCCTGCCGACCGCGGTCGGCGGTATCACGACCGGCGTGATGCTGGCGGTCGCCCGTATCGCCGGTGAGACCGCGCCCGTCCTGCTGCTGGTGTTCGGCAACCCGTTCATCAACAACAACCCCTTCGAAGGGGCGCAGGCGTCGCTGCCGCTGTACATCTACCAGCAGTACGCGAACAGCGCGGGCTCCGAAGCGGCGTACGACCGCGCCTGGGCCGCGGCTCTCACCCTGATCGCCTTCGTGATGATCCTGAACCTGGCGGCCCGCGGCATCGCCCGCTGGAAGTCCCCCAAGTCCGGTCGCTGACGCGGCCATACAGCGACCGAACGCAGACTTTCCCGAAAGAAGCAGTGATATCCATGGCCAAGCGAATCGACGTAAGCGGCCTCAGCGCCTACTACGGCGCCTTCCGCGCCATCGACGACATCTCCATGACCGTCGAGCCCCGCTCGGTGACGGCCTTCATCGGCCCCTCCGGCTGCGGCAAGTCCACCTTCCTGCGGACCCTGAACCGCATGCACGAGGTCACCCCCGGCGGCCGCGTCGAGGGCAAGGTCATGCTCGACGACGAGAACCTGTACGGCGCCGGCGTCGACCCGGTGACCGTGCGGCGCGAGGTCGGCATGGTCTTCCAGCGCCCGAACCCGTTCCCGACGATGTCGGTGTACGACAACGTCGCGGCCGGCCTGAAGCTCAACGGCTCGTACAAGAAGTCCCAGCTCGACGACATCGTCGAGAAGTCCCTCAAGGGCGCCAACCTCTGGAACGAGGTCAAGGACCGGCTGAACAAGCCCGGCTCGGGCCTGTCCGGTGGTCAGCAGCAGCGTCTGTGCATCGCCCGCGCCATCGCGGTCGAGCCCAAGGTCCTGCTGATGGACGAGCCCTGCTCGGCCCTGGACCCGATCTCCACGCTGGCCATCGAGGACCTGATCGGCGAGCTGAAGGAACGGTTCACGATCGTCATCGTGACCCACAACATGCAGCAGGCCGCCCGTGTCTCGGACCGCACGGCCTTCTTCAACCTGGCGGCCGTGGGCCAGCCCGGCAAGCTGATCGAGATCGACGACACGGAGCGCATCTTCTCCAACCCGTCGGTCCAGGCCACCGAGGACTACATCTCCGGCCGCTTCGGCTGACAGACCCCTCGCGGTGCTGCATGGCGGTGCCACCGCGAGGTCGATAAAGGGCCCGCCCCCTGGGTTTCCAGGGGGCGGGCCCGTTTTCGTATGCAGTTGGGGCTATGGAAGGCGCCGTAACGTTTCTTCAGTACTCCGGCCGACAGCCCCGCTGTCCCTACAGGAAGGCGAGGTGCACGACCCCGAACGCCCCCGCCGCCACCAGCGCCGCGGCCGGCATGGTGATGAACCAGCCGAGAACGATGTTCTTGGCGACGCCCCACCTCACCGCGTTCAACCGCTTGGTGGCGCCGACGCCCATGATGGCGGAGGTGATGACATGGGTCGTGGAGATCGGCGCCTTGAACAGGAACGCCGTGGTGAACATGATCGACGCGCCGGTCGTCTCCGCCGCGAACCCCTGCGGCGGGTCCAGCTCGATGATCTTCCGCCCCAGCGTCCGCATGATCCGCCAGCCACCGGCGTACGTGCCGAGCGACAGCATCACGGCGCAGACGATCTTCACCCAGACCGGGATTGGATCGCCGTAGTCCTCGACATCGGCGATGACCAGCGCCATCACCACGATGCCCATGGTCTTCTGCGCGTCCTGAAGACCATGCCCGAGCGCCATACCGGCCGCGGAGACGGTCTGCGCGATCCGGAACCCACGCTTGGCCTTGTGCGGATTGGCCCGCCGGAACATCCACAGGATCGCGGTCATCACCAGATAACCGGCGAGCATGCCCACGATCGGCGAGACGAACATGGGGATGACGACCTTCTCCAGCACCCCGTCCCAGTACACGGTGGTACCGCCCGCGAGCGCGGCCCCCACCATGCCGCCGAAGAGCGCGTGCGAGGACGACGAGGGCAGCCCGAAGTACCAGGTGATGAGGTTCCAGGTAATGGCCCCGACGAGAGCGGCGAAGAGGATCCCCATCCCCTTCGACCCCTCGGGCGTCTGGATCAGCCCCTCACTGACGGTCTTGGCAACGCCGGATCCCAGGAAGGCACCGGCGAGGTTCATCACGGCGGCCATCGCCAGCGCCGCGCGAGGCGTGAGCGCCCGGGTCGAAACGGAGGTGGCGATCGCGTTCGCCGAGTCGTGGAAGCCGTTGGTGTACGTGAAGAAGAGCGCGACCGCGATGGTCACGACCAGAGCGAAGGTGTCCATGGACGCGCTCAGGACTCCTTCACGGCGATCGTCTCCACCGTGTTCGCCACGTGCTCGAACGCGTCGGCCGCTTCCTCCAGGACATCCACGATCTGCTTGAGCTTGAGGACCTCGATGGCGTCGTACTTGCCGTTGAAGAGGTGCGCGAGCAGCTTGCGGTGGATCTGGTCGGCCTGGTTCTCCAGCCGGTTGACCTCGATCCAGTACTCGGTGAGGTTGTCCATCGTGCGCAGATTGGGCATGGCCTCGGCGGTCAGCTCAGCGGCGCGGGCCAGAACCTCGATCTGCTGCTCGACGCCCTTGGGCAGTTCCTCCACGTTGTAGAGGACTACCAGGTCGACGGCCTCCTCCATGAAGTCCATGATGTCGTCGAGGGACGACGCGAGGGAGTAGATGTCCTCGCGGTCGAAGGGCGTGATGAACGAGGAGTTCAACTGGTGGAAGATCGCGTGCGTGGCATCGTCACCGGCATGTTCCGCGGCCCGCATACGCTCTGCGATCTCGGCCCGGCCGGCGGTGTCCGCCCCGAGCAGTTCCATGAGGAGTTTCGAGCCCGTGACGATGTTGTCCGCGGACGCGGCGAACATGTCGTAGAAGCTCGTCTCCCTGGGGGTCAGACGAAAGCGCACGTGGGGTCCTCGGGGTGCTTCGGTTTCGGTCAGGCTGATGCTAGGCGCATCATCCGGCCACGGCTAATGGGCCGTCCCCCAGTGTCGCCCATCGGGCACAGTGATCAGCACGGGGGCGTACCAAGGGCCCTATACCCAGCAAAGTTCGGTACGATATACCCAGTAGGGGTATATGTCTGGAGGACGCGATGACGACGACCGAGGCCGGCACCACGGCGCCCTCCGAGCATGGGCACGATCACGCCACGCACGGCTATCACAAGCAGAAGGACGAACACCTCAAGCGGCTGCGCCGGATCGAGGGCCAGATCCGGGGCCTTCAGCGGATGGTGGACGAGGACGTCTACTGCATCGACATACTCACGCAGGTGTCGGCGTCGACGAAGGCGCTCCAGTCCTTCGCCCTCCAGCTCCTGGAGGAGCACCTGCGCCACTGCGTCGCGGACGCGGCGGTGAAGGGCGGCGACGAGATCGAGGCGAAGGTGGAAGAGGCGACGAAGGCGATCGCGAGGCTGCTGCGGACCTGAGACGCGGGGGCAGTGGATCAGGCCGAAATTGATCGGGCGACGGAGCCGGGACCGTCGGCGTTGCTGACGTCCCGCTCCTCCCCCACCCTGAGCACCTCGTCGATGCTCTCCATGCTCAGCCGCTCCTCGGCGGCCGAGGCCGCGATGATCAGTTCACCGCACAGCTCGATCTCGGCGAGGGCCACGTGGTCCTGAACTGCCGTACCGCCGACCGGAGCCACGCGCATCACCTCTTCTCTGCCGTCACCGACTTCCTAGAGTAGGGAGCGGCCTACACACCGCGCATGGCACGGACGGGCTAGTCCTTGACGACCGTCGAGGATCCTCACTCCTCCGCGATACGCCCGGCGAAGATGTCGTCGCGGTCCGGAAGCCGTACGTCCACGTCGACGCCGAAGTCGAACAGCAAGGTGGTGGAGGCAACAGCGACGGGCCCGTCCTGCTGCCCGTTGACGAAGCTGAACCGATGCCGCACCTTGCGAATCCGCCCCTCGTCATCCAGATAGACGTCGAACGGAACCCGAGAGGTGGCGAACCCTTTCGCCGCGGCCGCAAGCGAGTCCCGGGACCCGTCGGAGGCATGCCGAGCGGCCCGCCGCAGGTCAGCGGTCCCGCGATAGTGCCGTACGTCGACACCCGCCACCTGCTCCTCCCCCACGAAGCTGACGTCCTCGGCCCCGAGGAGCAGCTCGGCGGCGGCATAGGGATCGGTGGCACCACCGGTGACGAGATTCCCGTCAGCCATGGACTCGGTCTCGACCCGCACCCATTTGTCCGCAGGCACACCGGCCCCCCGGTTCTTCATGAAGAGCGCACCGGGCGCAAGCAGCTCAGTGATGGGCCGATGCGGAGAATCCCCCGACGGATCCTGAGGCAGGAGCACCTTGAGCCGCCCCACCTGCTTGCGGAAGTCGTAGACCCCCTCCCCCCGAATGGTGACGCGGGTCCCGCCGGCGGCCATCTCCATGGAGGTATGGGCCTTGGAGGAACGAGCCCGAACCAGCTCGGCAGCGGCACCCCTGACCACCGCACTCCCCTCCCCACCATGGACGCCCTCTGCCTGGACGGGCTGCCCACACCCACTCACCACCCCCACACACGCCACAACCCCGACGGCGACAACCGCCCCCCTCCGCCTGTACTGCCGCTCCGCCATCGCCTGCCTACCCCCCAGCCGGTACGTCCGTCACGGTGGCCCCCATCGCTCCCCTTAACGACGACTGGCCACCCCCGTAACGCCCGCCCCCACCCGTAGAAACCCTTTACCGCTCCTTCGGTACGGTTGCTTACGTGGCACACGACCAGGTCCCACCCGCACCCCCGTCCTCCACCTCCCACCGCACAGCCACGACCGAGCAGGGCCCTTTCTGCACAGCCCACTGCACCTGCGGCTGGCGAGGCCCGGCAAGAAGAGCAAGAAGCCAGGCACGACGAGACGCAGAAGCCCACACGGAGGGCTGAGACGAGACCGCAGCCAGCACTTCCAGCCCGTCCGGCGTTTGAGGACGAGGCCCGTTCAGGGCCGACAGCGGGGGTCTGGGGGCGCAGCCCCCAGGGATGGGAATGGGTAGGGGCGGCGGGGGCGAAAAAGGTCCGGGGGTTCCCATGGAACCCACACCGCCACCACCCCGTCTCGTTCCACGTAACCCACGGGAGGCGAGATGGAACGGCGTACCTTCATGGCCGGCGGCGCAGCCGTGCTCACGGCAGCCACGACCGGCGCCTGCACGGGAGCCAAGGACAGGGGCGGTGCGAGCGCCACCGGCTCCGCCTCTCAGCCGCCCCTCCGCACCACCGCCGCTTCCGCCTCAGCCAACTGGTCCGCCCTCGCCCAAGACCTGGACGGCCCCCTCATCCGCCCCGGCGACACCGCCTGGCCCAGCGCGCACCAGCTCTACAACACCCGCTTCGACACCCTGAAGCCCACAGCCGTCGCCTACGTGGCCCACCCCGAGGACATCCGCACCACCCTCGCCTACGCCCGCGCCCACAACCTCCGCGTGGCGATCCGCAACGGCGGCCACTCCTACGCCGGCTGGTCCTCCGGCAACAACCGCCTGATCATCGACGTCTCCAAGCTCAACCGCGTCCGCACGGCCTCCGGCACAGCCGTGATCGGCGCGGGCGCCAAACTCATCGACGTCTACCGGGCACTCGCCGCAAAGGGCGCCACCATCCCCGCCGGCTCCTGCCCCACGGTGGGCGTCTCCGGCCTGACCCTCGGCGGCGGCCACGGCGTCGTGTCCAGGGCCTACGGCCTGACCTGCGACAGCCTCACCCGAGCCACGATCATCACAGCGGACGGCAAGCAACTCACCGCGGACGCCACGAGGAACAAGGACCTGTTCTGGGCCCTGCGAGGCGCAGGCAACGGCAACTTCGGCATCGTCACGGAACTCCAGTTCAAGACCCACCCGGCCCCCCAGGCCGTAACGGCGTACATGTCCTGGCCCTGGTCGAAGGCCGCCGCCGTACTGAAGGCATGGCAGGAATGGGGACCGACCCAGCCCGACGAGATCTGGTCGTCGTTCCACCTCGCGAACGCGACCGGCGGCACCCCCACCGTCTCCGTCGCCGCCTTCTCCCTCGGCACCTACGGCGAACTCCAGAACGCCGTGGACCGCCTGGCCGACCGCATCGGGGCCTCCGCCACCAGCGTCTCGCTCCGCCGCCGCTCCTACGAGGAGTCGATGGAGCTGTACGCGGGCTGCTCCTCCTTCACCACGGACGCCCAGTGCCACCTCCCCGGCACCACCCCGGGCCGCAACCCACAGGGCGCCCTGAACCGCGAGACGTACGCCGCGAAGTCGGACTTCTTCGACCGCTCGATCTCCTCGGCGGGCATCCAGACCCTGCTCACCAAGATGAAGTCGGTCCGCGGCGGCTCCGGCAGCATCGCCCTCACGGCACTGGGCGGCGCCGTCAACCGCGTAGACCCGACGGCGACGGCGTTCGTCCACCGCCGCTCCCGCATGCTGGCCCAGTACATCGCCGCCTGGCAGGCGGGCACGAGCGGCACCACGGCCCAGTCCTGGCTGACCGAGGCCCACACGGCGATGAAGCCGTACGCATCAGGAGCGGCCTACCAGAACTACACGGACCCCACCCTGAAGGACTGGCGCAAGGCGTACTACGGCGACGCGGCGACCCGCCTGACGCAACTGAAGAAGCAGTACGACCCGAAGGGTTTCTTCACGTTCCCGCAGTCACTGTGAGAACCCCGGCCCACCGGAACGGCTCAGGCCGCCAGGTCCCGCTCCTCCGCCCCGGCATTCTCCGTGCGCGCCCCGGGAACGACGGCGCCCTGCCCGTCGTTCGACGCCCCCTTCCGCGACCGGATCAACCACCCGCCCCGCGGCGACCGCTCCACGGCCTTCATGACAGGTGTCAGCAGTGCCGAGGCAACGGGCGAGAGCAGCAAGGTGACGGCGGTACCGAGCGCGAACCCGCCAACGACATCGGTCGGATAGTGCACACCCATGTAGATACGGCAGAAACCTTCAAGCAGTGCCAGCCCAATCCCCACCAGGCCGAACTTCCGGTTGGCGACGAAGAGCCCGACGCCCATGGCCATGGTGATCGTCGCGTGATCGCTCACGAAGGAGAAGTCGGTCTTGCCGGAGACCAGGACTTCGAGACCTTGATGGTCGAGGAAGGGACGGGGCCGCTCGACAAAGCCCCGTATGGGCACATTCACGAGCACGGCGAGAGCGGCGGCAAGAGGCGCCCACACCAACGCGGCTACGGAAGAGGCGGCATCCTCCCCACCCTTCCGCCGCACGGACGACCAGCACCACACCACGACCAGCACCATGGCGATGAGCAGCCCGTACTCACCGACGAACTCCACGACCCGGTCGAACCACCCGGGCGCGTCCTTGGCCAGGCCATTGATGTCGTACAGCAGCTCGACGTCGGGGTTCGACCCGGATGCGGCGAGTCCAGCCATGATGCTGCGGCCCCTTCGTCGTCTCTCTCCGGCACGCCAATCTCGCGCGCCGCTGTGCCACCCCCGTGGTCGTAGATCCGCGCTCGGCTACGTCAGTACGTCAACAGGAACGCACGGCCCCTGTTGATACGTTCCACACTCCACGGAATGATCACTCAGACGTTATCGAAGAGAGATACATCGCCGCAGCTCAGGGGGTAGGTTCACGAAGCCTCTAAACCTCGGTGGGGAGCGCTTTCGCGCCATCTTCGGTGACCCGGGTGGCCCCGAAGTAGTCGGGGGTGTCGATCGGGTCGAACCGGATCACAGCACCCGTTCTCGGTGCGTCGATCATGTACCCGCCACCCACATAAATCCCCACATGCCGGATGGCCCGCGAGTTGGTGAGGTCGTCGGAGAAGAACACCAGATCCCCGGGAAGCAGCTCGTCCCTGGCCGGATGGGGCCCAGCGTTGTACTGATCATTGGCAACGCGCGGCAACGACACCCCGACGCTGTCATACGCAGCCTTGGTCAACCCGGAACAGTCGAACCGCCCCCCGTCCTCAGCGGTGCCGTCCCCACCCCACAGATACAAGGTCCCGAGCTTCTTCTGCGCGTAGGCAATGGCCCCGGCGGCCTGCTCCGAGGGATCGACCCGCCCGACGGGCGCGGCGAAGCTCTCCTCCAGCGTCGTGATCGTCTTCACGTAGTTCCGGGTCTCGCTGTACGGCGGCACCCCTCCGTACTTGATGACCGCGTACGCCCCGGCGTTGTAGGCGGCGAGCATGTTCTTCGTGGCGTCGCCGGGCACGTCCTTGACGTAGGAGGCGAGTTCGCAGTCGTAGGACGCGGCGGACGGAATGGCATCCTGCGGATCCCAGACGTCCCGGTCCCCGTCACCGTCGCCGTCGATGCCGTGCGTGGCCCAGGTGCCGGGGATGAACTGCGCTATCCCCTGCGCGGCCGCCGGACTCTGGGCCTTGGGATTGAAGCCGCTCTCCTGATAGAGCTGGGCGGCGAGCAGCGCGGGATTGATGGCGGGGCAGAGGTTGCCCCACTTCTGCACAAGCGTCTGATACGCGGCGGGCACCGCCCCCTTGGCCAACGCCTTGGCGCCGCCACCGACCCCGTTGGCCAGATTCCCGGCAACGACGTAAACCCCCACGACGAGCAGCATCACGAAGCTGAGCCCCGCCGCGACAGCGGCACCCGCCACGATCCACGCCTTACTCACCGTCAACCGCCCCTCATCCACCGGGAGTCCGCCCGCGCCAGTCTAGGAGCTTCCCACGCGGAACCGGGCGCAACCAGGACGGCTATGACGCCGGATCAGATGGTGGTCGGCAGTCGCCGCAGGGCGACGGTCCAGGTGTGGATGGTGAACTGCGTGGGTTCGTCGGGAAGGGGCTCCCCAACCCGAACCATCACCCGCTCGCCGGTGCGCCGCAACGACCGCATGGTGAGCGGACCGAAGTCCGTCGCGACTCCGTCGAGTTCGACGAGCGCACGACTGCTCAGGCCGCGGTCGACGGCCTGAAGTCGGGTGCCGTCCAGGACGAGGATCGTGCCGTCGCTCAGGACGAGCGGCTCGGGCGGCTGCGGATCGGAGAGGGGCGGCCCGGGTTGCACGACGCCACCGGGGAGCAGGCGGACCACACGACCCTTGGTCGGGCGGATCCGGTCGGCCTCGACGACCCGCACACCGGTGCCGACGACGTAGTGGCCGTACGAGCGCCAGGCGTCGGTGCGGTTGCCGTCCCGGTCGTACTCCCAGGTGTCGAAGCAGTCGTAGCCCTCCAGCCCGAGCAGGAAGCGCCCACCGCCGCGCGCGGCACCGCGTTCGCCCCGGAGTTCGGCGATCAGACGGCCGTCGGCGAGGTCGAGCAGCAGGGCCGGCCCGAGGATGCCCCAGGCGGTGTACTCCAGGGAGTCCGTGGTCACCAGGACCCGGTCACCGGAGAGATGGACGGCATTGGGACGGCCCGCGCAGCGCTGGGTCCAGCGGGTGCGCCCGGTGTCGTCGACGCTGGTCACCGAACCGACTGCGGTTTCGACACGCAGCCCGTCACGCCGCGCCGACACCTCCTGCACGGGCCACGGCCACGGCCCCACCAACCGCTCCCGCTCCACCACCTCGGCCCACCACCCGGCGACCGCTCGCCCCTGCCCCACCTCGCGTCGCGGCATGGCGGCGAGCATAGCCGTGGGCGGCAGAGGCGACTTCGGCGATCACGCGCTGCGCGCCCTGGCAGGGATGCGTGGAGGGGGTGGTGACGCTGGTTCAAATCCCGGCCAGGCTTGCGGGGTACATGACAGGCAATTGCGAATCGACTGTTGAACTCACAGAACGCCTGGGAATGGAACGAGCGGTTTCTTGCCCTGAGTCAGCTGCTGGGTGCCTATTTCTGTCAGGACTTCCCTGACTGGTACGGCAGTTGGGAGGAGGCCATCGATGACTATCTCGGCGACATGGACGGAGAGGAAGCCGGGCGCGCTGCCGAGGAGATCACTCAGATCCTTGCCATCGTCACCTCGGACCAGGAGCTCAAGCAGGCGACACACATCCTGGGGCTCGAACTCCTTCCCCCCAGAGGCATGACACTGCGACGGTGGCTTGAGGGCATGCGCCATCGGATCTCGTCTGCGATGTAGACGCCGTATGCCCCATTACCTGGCAGGTCATCGACCCCGGGCAGGCCCGCTGACACGATCGTTGATGTAAGGAGCCCGTACGCACCGGCTGCGCCGACACGGAAGGACCCCGCCATGACCGCCTACGCCATAGCCCACCTGCGCGAGATCACCCCGCACGTCGAGATCGCCGAGTACATCGAGCGCATCGGCGCCACCTTCGAGCCGTACGGCGGTCGTTTCCTGGTGCACGGCGTGAGGGAGCAGGAGACGGTGGAGGGCTGCTGGCCCGGTGATGTGGTGATGATCGAGTTTCCTGGGATTGCCGAGGCTCGGGAGTGGTGGGACTCGCCCGCCTATCGGGACATCGCTCCGCTCCGGTCACGGCACATCACCGGCGACATCATCCTTGTCCAGGGGGTCGCCGAGGACTACGACCCGGCCACCACCGCACAGGCGCTCCGGGACGGCCTGGACGGCGACGCCTAGCAGGACCGTTCATGACCCTTCAGGCCACCTGAACCTCCAACGGGCACCGCACCCCCGTAAGTTCCTCCGACACCGCCCAGAGTCGCCGCGCCACCGCCGGGTCGCTCGCCGCCCGCGACCGGCTCACCAGCGTGGGGCCGCCGCGCCACTCGCCCCAGCCGTCCGGGCCGACATAGCTGGCGCCGGGCAGGTCCTGGGTGGCGGCGTACAGGGTCGGCAGGCACCCCGCGCGGTCGGACTGGGCCGCGAAGCGGTTGGAGAGGCGCATCCCGAACCGGGCCACCGGGCTGGCGGCGTGGCTCTGGAGGTTGGTGGCCGAGTAGCCGGGGTGGGCGGCCAGGGCGCACGCGCGCGAGCCGGAGTTCGTCAGACGGCGCTGGAGTTCCAGCGTGAAGAGCAGGTTCGCCAGTTTGGACTGGCCGTACGCGCGGCGCGGGTCGTAGTTCGCGTCCATGTTGAGGTCGTCGAAGTGGATCGTGCCGTCGCCCCAGCGGTGGGCGGCGGAGGAGACGGTGACGACGCGGCCGGTGATGTGCGGCAGGAGCAGGTTCGTCAGGGCGAAGTGCCCGAGGTGGTTCGTGCCGAACTGCATCTCGAAGCCATCCTTGGTCCGCTGCTTCGGAAGCATCATCACGCCCGCGTTGTTGATCAGCAGATCCAGCGGGCTGCCCTCCCAGCCGGCCGCGAACTCCCGCACGGAAGCCAGATCGGCCAGGTCGAGCCGCCGTACCTCCGTACTGCCGTTCACCGTCGCGGCAGCGGCCCGGCCGCGCTCCGGATCCCGTACGGCGAAGACGACATGCGCGCCCGCGCGGGCCAGCGCGTCGGCGGCGGTGAGCCCGATGCCGCTGTTGGCACCGGTGACGACGGCCGTACGGCCATGCAGATCGGGGAGATCGGTCGCGGTCCACTGCTGCTGCTTCGTCTCGGTCATGTCTCCCGAATGTAGGCGTCGCCAACAATGCTGTCAATGACAACAATGATGGCAGCGCCAACAAAGTGGTCAGAGTCAACATCAAGCTACGATGGTGCGCATGCCCGAGACCCGCCCCTACCACCACGGAGACCTGCGCACCGCCCTGCTCACGGCAGCGGAACGCACCCTGCGGGAGAAGGGCACCGCCTCCCTCTCGCTCCGCGAACTCGCCCGCGAGGTCGGCGTCAGCCACGCCGCCCCCGGCCGGCACTTCAAGGACAAGCAGGCCCTGCTGAACGCCCTGGCGCTGACCGGGTTCGAGCGGCTCGCCCGCGTCCTGGCGGCGGCCGAGGACCCCGCGCTCCCCCTGGAGCCCCGGCTCACCGCCCTCGCCCGCGCCTACCTCGGCTTCGCCATCGACAACGCCGAGCTGCTGGAACTGATGTACGCCCGCAAGCACGAGCCCGACGCCTCCGAGCAGATGGCCGTCGCCGTCGAGCAGACGATCGGGAGCCTGGACCGGATCCTGGCGGACGCCCAGCGCCGCGGCGAGATCATCGAGGGCGACCCCGAGCAGCTCAACCTCGTCACGGGCGCCACACTCCACGGCGTCGCCGACTTCATCTCCGCCGGCTGGCTGACCCCGGAAGCGGCCCTGGCCGGCGTCGACGGTCTGGTCCACGTCCTGCTGCACGGCCTGAAGCCCCGCTGACCGTCGGCGACTTCGACCACCGCCGAGGGCGTAGCCTTCACCCGGGGAACACGTGCCCGTAAGAGGGGTCAACGACGGAACCACACACAGGTTCCGCTCTCACTTCGTTGCCCGGCGTGACCAGCCGTGATACACAGAGTGACGATACGACTCAAGACAAGGCGTTCGTACGAAACCCGCCAATCAATGACGCCAAGTCGACATACGCCGGCGCCATTGTCGGCGACAATGAGGCCTGACCTCTGCGCCACGACAGAGGAGTGGAACTACCCAACAGGGGCGGTGACTTACATGCTCTTTGCGGCCGATAAGGGAGACATCAACACCATCATCGGCGGGATCGCTCCGGACTGGGGCCCCTTCGGCAGCCTGGGCAACGAGGCCAAGGTGATGATCGAGGTGGTGATGGCCGTCGCCATCCTGCTCTGCCTCGGGATCGCCATCTGGGGCGCCGCCAAGCAGCGCATCGGCGCGACCGCGCTGCGCGACACGTTCAGCGCGGAACAGGGCAAGGGTCTCATCATCGCGGGCCTGACCGGCGTCTTCATCATCGGATCGCTCGGCACGCTCTTCACCATCGTGTACGGCATGGCCGTGTAGCCGCGCCCGGTCCGGTCCCCGTCCCTTCCACCCGCCCGTCGTGCCCACCGGCTGAGGTTGCGTTTCCCTGATGTCGAGTCACCACACCGCGCCCGCGCGGGAACCAGCACGGCTACCGTCGTACTTCAACGGCTTCCGGTACGACGGTGAAGGGGCGTACGCGGTATGAGTCTCGGCGACCAGCACGAGCCCTCCGGCGGCTACGGAGGCACGGGCCATACCCGGACACGGCTACCGGAGGGCAGCGGCGACACCTACGGCGGCGCCCGGCGCCCCACCCGCTCCTCTTCCCGAAGCCTGATCACGGTGGTCGGCGTGGTCGTCCTCCTCATCGCGGCAATCGCCTTTGCGAACCGTGGGGGAGACGATTCATCACCCGACGACACGGCTGCCGACAAGCCCCAGACTTCGTCCACCGCACCGAGCGGAGAGCGGCCTGTGGGGGCGGGGTACGCGAGAGATGAACAGGGGGCGCAGAGCGCGGCGGCGAACTATGCGGTGACGCTGGTCTCGGCGGACATGCTCAAGCCGGCCCGGCGTTCCGAGATCGTGCGGCAGGTCTTTCTGGCGGAGAAGCAGGGCGAGTTGGAGGACAAGTTCAACGCCGCGTACTCCGAGGAATTCCTGAGCAACCTCGGTCTCGACGAGAACGGCAACGCCACGGGCAGCAACACCTACGTCTCGCGCACGATGCCGATCGGTACCAAGGTCACGACCTACTCGGACTCTGCCGCGACCGTCGAGGTCTGGTGCACGGGAGTTTTCGGCACCGCCGGAGAGGGCTCCACCGACCCGGTCAGCAGCGACTGGTTCACCATGACGCTCAAGCTGCGCTGGGCCGACGACTGGAAGGTCGAAAGCTTCGCCCAGAAGGACGGGCCTTCACCCGTGCCCGGGGACAACAAGGCGTCCAGCGCCGACGAGATGGCCAAGGCCGTCGAGGAGTACGGAGGCTTCACCTATGCCCGGTAGCCCGCGCCGCGTGCTCAAGGTCGCCGCCGCCCTCACCGCCGTACAGACCACGGCCGTGCTGCTGGCCACGCGTGCTGCCGCCGCGCCCACGCCTTCTCCGACCCCGTCGGAGGACAACTGTGACCTCATCGTCGGCCCCGCCAAGGACTACTGCGAAAGCGGCAACAACGGCGGCGGATCCGGATCCCGAGGCGGCACCCTCGACCCCACCTCCACCCTCGACCCCCTCTCCTCCCTCGCCAAGGGCTGCGCAGACGCCGCCTCCTGGACCGTCGACAAGCTCAGTGAAGCCGTGAAGGACACGGCGAACGTCGACTTCACTAACCCCAAGTTCCTTCAGCAGTACGCGGTCGTGTTCGCGGCGTCCACGATCCTCACCCTCCTGCTGTGGCTGCTGGCCGTGGCCAAGCGAGCCGTCAGAGGGGTCCCCCTCACCACCGCCATCAGCGAAGCCATCGGGTTCCTCTGGCTCACCGTGCTCGCGTCCGCCTTCACGCCCCTCATCCTCTACACCGTCGTATCGGCAACCGACGGTGTCTCAGAAGTGCTCGCCAAGACCACCGGTGACCAGACGGACGCCTTCTTCGGCACTTTCTCCGGCGCCCTGGAGAAGGGCGAGGACATCGGCGGCGGACCGATCATGCTGATCGTCGTGTCGCTGGTCTCCATCCTCGCCGCCGGGGTCCTCTGGCTGGAGCTCGTCATCCGAGCCGCCCTGCTCTACGTCGGCGCCCTCCTCGGCACCGTCGTCTACGCGGGCCTGGTCGACAAGAACCTGTGGGGACACGTCCGCCGCTGGGCGGGCATCATGATCGCCGTCATTCTCGTGAAACCGGTCATTGTCATCGTCCTCGGGCTCGCCGGCGCGCTCTCCGCCGACGACGGTCCGGACGCCTTCTCCGCCGTCGTCTCCGGCCTCGCCATCATCCTGCTCGCCATCTTCGCGTCCGCGATGATCTACCGCTTCGTCCCCGGCTTCGGCGACGAGATCGCCGGCTCCCGCAACAACCGCATCATGCAGGGCGCCGAAGGCAAGGCCGCCGCCGTCATCAGCTCCCCCGCGACCCTCGTCGCCCAGGGCATCAAGACCCACAGCTCCCGCGCCGACAACAACGGCGGCCAGAGCGCCAGTGCACCCCGCCCCGCCAACCAGGCGGCCGGCGGAGTCGCCGCGCACAGCTCCCGCACCTCGAACGGAGGCGGCGGATCTGTCCCCTCCGCCGCACCCGGGCCCCGGTCAGGCACCAGCCCGGTGAACACGCCCCACGCCAGCAACACCCGCAACAGCAGTACCAACCGCACGGGAGGTGAAGGGCGTTGACGACCGAGTCCCACGTGTCCCATGCGGTCACGCCCCGCCGTACATATCTGATCGGCCGCGCCCGGCCGAACGCGATCGTCGGCCGGAATCGTGAGACCGGCGAGATCGCGCTGATCATCGGCGGCGCGTTCCTCGGCATGATGTGCGGGCTCCTCGTCCCCGTCCTGTCCCTGCGCATCGTGCTGCTGATGGGCTTCCCCATGCTGGCGCTGGCCGCGGTCTACGTGCCGTACAAGCGCCGCACGTTCTACAAGTGGTTCGAGATCAACCGCAGCTTCAAGCGCACCCTGCGCTCGGGCACCGTCTACCGCTCGGCGGCGATGGAGGCGGGCACCCGGATCGACGGGCGCGAGATCGAGGTCGGGCCGCCGCCCGGGATCGGCCGGATCACCTGGCTCGCCGCCCCGTTCGGCCCCGACGAGATCGCCGTACTGCTGCACGCGGACCGCCGTACCGTCACCGCCGCCATCGAGATCGAGGGCCCGGGCGTAGGACTGCGGGACTCCGAGGACCAGGAAGCGCTCGTCGACCGGTTCGGCACGCTGCTCAAGCACGTGGCCAACGGCGACGGGTTCGTCACCCGAATCCAGATGCTCGCCCGTACCCTCCCGGCCGACCCGGACGCCCACGCCAAGGACGTCGCCGTACGCGGGGACGACAAGGCGCTGGGCTGGCTCCAGCAGTCGTACGACCAGCTTCAGTCGATGGTGTCGACCAGCAGCGAGCAGCACCGGGCGTATCTCGTCGCGTGCATGCACTACAACCGCGAACTGGCCGCCGAGGGCCACGCCATGGCGCGGGCCGCGCGTCCGCAGCAGGGCCGGAAGGTCGACAAGGACGCCGGGCTCGCCGTGGTCATGGCCCGTGAGCTGACGGACATCTGCTCACGGCTCCAGGAGGCCGACATCCGGGTGCGGCAGCCGCTCGGTCAGGGGCGGCTGGCCTCACTCATCCATTCCATGTACGACCCGGACCATCCGATCGACCACATCCAGGCGATGACGAAACGTAATGCCTGGCCGGCCGAGCTGGACGCCATGGAGCCCACCTACCTCCAGGCCAAGACCCGGGAGTCGTCCACGCGCGCGCCCTGGTGCCATGCCACGGCCTGGGTGAAGGAATGGCCGATGACGCCCGTCGGCGTCAACTTCCTGGCCCCCCTGCTGGTCCACACCCCGGACGTCATCCGCACGGTCGCCGTCACGATGGACCTCGAACCCACCGAGATCGCCATCGAGCGAATGCTCACGGAGAAGACCAACGACGAGGCCGAGGCCTCCCGCGCCGCCAAGATGAACCGGACCGTCGACCCCCGTGACATCGCCGCCCACAACCGTCTCGACCAGCGCGGCGAGGACCTGGCCAGCGGTGCCGCCGGCGTGAACCTCGTCGGCTGGATCACCGTCTCCTCCCGCTCCCCGGAGTCCCTGGCCCGCGACAAGCGGACCATCCGGGCGTCGGCCGGGAAGTCGTACCTGAAGCTGGAGTGGTGCGACCGCGAGCACCACCGCGCCTTCGTGAACACGCTCCCGTTCGCCACCGGCATTCGAAGGTAGGGCCGCATGCGGGATCCGATGTCCATCCTCACCGACGCCTTCACCTCGTTCCTCTTCGGCAAGGTCGAGACGACCCGGCTGCCGGTACGGACGTCCACCGGACAGGCTCAGGCCGTCTACCTCCCTACGGCCGCGCCCGGCCTCGGCGACTCGGGCGTGATCATCGGCCGTGAGGTGTACAGCGGCAAGGGCTACATCTACGACCCCTTCCAGCTCTACGGCCAGCAGCTCCCCGCCCCGCACTGGCTCGTCCTCGGCGAGTCCGGCAACGGCAAGTCGGCGCTGGAGAAGACGTACGTCCTCAGGCAACTGCGCTTCCGCGACCGACAGGTCGTCGTGCTGGACGCGCAGGGCGAGGACGGGGTGGGTGAATGGAACCTCATCGCGGAGGAGCTGGGGATAACTCCCATCCGGCTCGACCCGACGGCCGCCCTGGACCACGGCATCCGGCTCAACCCGCTGGACCCGTCGATCACCACCACCGGGCAGCTCGCCCTGCTCCGGACCATCATCGAGGTCGCCATGGGCCATGGCCTCGACGAACGCTCGGGCTTCGCGCTCAAGGTCGCGCACGCCTACGTCAACGAGACCATCGTCGAACGCCAGCCGGTCCTCACCGACATCGTCGAACAGCTACGGCATCCCGAGCCGGAGTCGGCCGAGGCGATGAACGTCGACATAGACGATGTACGGGCCTGGGGACTCGACGTCGCCCTGGTCCTGGACCGGCTCGTGGACGGTGACCTGCGGGGCATGTTCGACGGCCCTACCACCGTCGGCATCGACCTCGACGCGCCCCTCATCGTCTTCGACCTCTCCCACATCGACCGCAACTCCATCGCCATGCCGATCCTGATGGCGATCGTCGGCGTATGGCTGGAGCACACCTGGATCCGCCCCGACCGGAAGAAGCGCATCTTCCTGGTCGAGGAGGCCTGGCACATCATCAACAGCCCCTTCGTGGCCCAGCTGTTCCAGCGGCTGCTGAAGTTCGGGCGGCGGCTCGGCCTGTCGTTCGTGGCGGTCGTGCACCATCTGTCCGACGTGGTGGACGGGGCGGCGGCCAAGGAGGCTGCGGCCATCCTGAAGATGGCGTCGACCAGGACGATCTACGCCCAGAAGGCCGACGAGGCCAGGGCGACGGGCCGGGTGCTCGGCCTGCCCAGGTGGGCCGTGGAGATCATTCCCACGCTCACGCCCGGCATCGCCGTCTGGGACGTCAACGGCAACGTCCAGGTGGTCAAACACCTGGTCACCGAGACCGAGCGGCCGCTGGTCTTCACCGACCGCGCGATGACCGAGTCCTCCGCCGACGCCGAGCTCACGGACGACGCCTTGCGCGCCGCCGAGCTGGAGGCGGAGGAGCGGGCGGCGGCCTTCGTGGAACAGCACCTCGGGGACTCCGAGTCGACGGTGGCGTAAAGGGGGCGGATCGGTGCGTGCGGACGACCGGCGTCAGGAGACGGGCGGCATCCCCGACGGGCTGCTGGTCGGCATACTCGCCTTCCTGCTCGGCATGACCCTGCTGGTGTGGACGGCGACGGGCCTGGCGGGGCTCCTCTCGCACGGCTCCTGGCCGTCGGGCGTCACCTTCACCCGTACGCCCCTGGCGCTGCGGTATCTGTTCGGCGCCCCGCACGACCTCCCCGGCGCCTGGCCGGAGACACCCGCGGCGGAACTCTCCGGGTACGGGCTGTTCTGGGGGCTGTTCATCGGGCAGTTGATGGTGCTGATCGTGCTGACCGTGTTCGTGATGGGCACGCTGGCACGGTGGCGGGCGGTACGGGCACGGCGGCGGGAGGAGCTGCGGGCGGCACCGCCGGAGCCGGCACCGGTCGCTCACGAGGTGCCTACGCCGCGGGCGCCGGTGCAGGTGACGCGTGAACCGGCGGGGGAGGGACCGGCGGCACCCGTACTCGAAGCCACCGAGCCGCCGAACCCCTGGGAGTCCACCCGCGCCCCGGTCGTCTACGGCCCCAAGGACACCCGGCACACCACCGCCACCCAAGCCGTACGTGACGCCGACGGCCCCGCCCTCGTCATCACCTCCAACCCGGCCGTCTGGCAGGACACCAAGGACGCCCGAGCCAAACTGGGCCCGGTCCACCTCTACGACCCCACCCACCTCTGCGACACCCCGTCCCGCCTCCACTGGTCGCCCACCACGGGCTGCGAGGACAAGCAGACGGCGGCGGCGAGAGCGGCCGCGCTGCTGGCCCCCGTCCGCCCCACCGCGAAGATCGACCAGGCCGTCGCCGACGTAGCCGAAACGCTCCTGCGCAGCGCCCTGCACGCCGCCGCCATAGACGGCCGTACCATCCGCCACGTCCACCGCTGGTCCCAGGGCACCCAGCTCCAGGACGCCGTACGCATCCTGCGGACCAGCCCCAAGGCCGCCCCCGGTGCGGCGGGCGAGCTCGAGGCCGCGCTCACCGCGCACCCGGAACGCCGGGACATGGCCCAGCAGTTGACGACCCGTGCGCTGTCCGCCCTGTTCACGGTGAACATCCGCGAGGCATGCACTCCCAACCGAACTGATGCGCTCGCCCTGGATTCCTTCGTGAACGAAGGGGGCACGCTCTATGTGGTCGGGGAGTCCATTGAGGATCCTCGCACCAACCCGGGCGCGATGCCGCTGCTCACGGCCCTGGCCGCAAGCGTGGTCGAGCGCGGCCGGCGCATGGCCGAACGGTCATCCTCCGGTCGCCTCGACCCACCACTCGCGCTCGTCCTGGACGACGTCGCCGCCGTGGCCCCGCTCCCCCAACTCCCCGAGCTGCTGGCCAACGGCAATGCCCGCGGCCTGCCGACGCTGGCCCTGCTCCGCTCCCGGGAGCAGGCGCGGGCGCGCTGGCCGCACGACGAACTACCGGTCTGACCTCCTACCGGTCTGAGCCCTTCTCCATGACGAACTCGTGCTCCAGCGCCCCTGGTTGGCTCTCCAGCGGCACCGTCACCCCGCTCGGCGCGAACCCCATCCGCCGGTAGAAGGCCTGCGCCCGCCCGTTCTCCTCGTGCACGATCAGCCGCACCCGCTCGAGCCCCTGCCGCCAGGACCACTCCAGCGCCTCGTCGAAGAGCAGCTCGGTCAGCCCGCACCCGCGGTGCTCGGGCCGCATGAACACCCCCACGAGATGCCCCTGCCGCCGCTCCACCGGGAACCCGGCCCAGTCGGTCGTCCCCGCCTCCTCCACCAGCACGGTCAGCGACCCGACCCAGGCCCCGTCCGGCCCCTCGGCCACGATCTGCTGTGCCTGGTCGGCCCCCTCCGCGGCCCTCTCGGTCCGCTCCTTCCAGTAGGAGTCCGGCCGGGCCACCGCGTTCTCGTACGTCTCCAGAAAGGCGATCGACGCCGCCGGATCCCGCAGCGCGGCCAGCCGCAGCTCCCGCACGGCCGGCCACTCATCGGCCCGTACGGACCGGACGACGTACCGCTCCCCATTGCTCACGCTCATGGCCGCCACCGTAATACCCAGGTACTACGCCCCTCACCTAATATCCGCCCCCGCCCGACGACGACCGCGCGCGGCGACGACCACGATGAACCCCATAGCCGGAGATCCCGTCACCCTGTACACCCAGCGCGTCATCGCCCGGGTACGCGCCTTCGACCGCCGTCACCCCCTGGCCTGGGACCTCCCCCTGACCACTGCCATCGTCATCGCCGCCGTGGTCGACTACACGCGCGGCGGCTGGCAGTAACCTCCCCGGCTGGCTGATCCTGGCCCTGTCCCTGGGCTTCTCGGTACCGGTCCTGCTGACCATGATCCCGACGGCCATCGTCAACTCGGCGACCGGCGCCCTGCTCCAGGCCTCGCACCTCCTGCTCATCGCCCTGTTCAACGCGGCCCTGCGCGTCCCCGTGCGCACCCCGTTGTGGCTCTACGCCCTGCTCCTCACGCCGTTCATGGTGGCCGCCGCCCGCTACCCCGCCGAACAGGGCCCGGAACAGACCCTCGTCCCGGCCACCATGAGCCTGGCGCTGGCCGCGATGTTCGGGATCGTGGTCCACGCCCGCCAGGACCATCTCGCCTCCCTGGTCGAACGCGACCAGCAGGCCCGCCTGGCCACAACCTCTCCGTCATCACCGGCCTCGCGGACGGCGGGCGCTGCGCGGCGGCCAAATCCCCGGAACGCACCACGCAAGCCCTCAACCTTCATAGCCACCACAAGCCGCCAGGCCCTCACCGAACGGGAACGCGAGATCCTCACGGTCATCGGCATGGGCTGGACGAACACGGAGATAGCCGAACGCCTGCACCTCGCCGAGTCGACAGTGAAGACGCATGTGGGTCGAGTGCTGGCGAAGACGGGCTCCAGGGACCGGATCCAGGCGGTGATTCTGGCCTATGAACGGGGCTGGTAAAGCCGTCCTGAAAATGGCCCCTAAACGCAGAAAACCCCGCACCGAAAGGTGCGGGGTTTTCTCACAATTTGTTCGGCGGCGTCCTACTCTCCCACAGGGTCCCCCCTGCAGTACCATCGGCGCTGTAAGGCTTAGCTTCCGGGTTCGGAATGTAACCGGGCGTTTCCCTCACGCTATGACCACCGAAACACTATGAAACTGTCGAACAATGCCGCACCGCATGAAGCCATATGGCCATACGGGGCCGTTCGTGGTTTCAGAACCAACACAGTGGACGCGAGCAACTGAGGACAAGCCCTCGGCCTATTAGTACCGGTCACCTCCACACGTTACCGTGCTTCCAGATCCGGCCTATCAACCCAGTCGTCTACTGGGAGCCTTACCCCATCAAGTGGGTGGGAATACTCATCTCGAAGCAGGCTTCCCGCTTAGATGCTTTCAGCGGTTATCCCTCCCGAACGTAGCCAACCAGCCATGCCCTTGGCAGAACAACTGGCACACCAGAGGTTCGTCCGTCCCGGTCCTCTCGTACTAGGGACAGCCCTTCTCAATATTCCTGCGCGCGCAGCGGATAGGGACCGAACTGTCTCACGACGTTCTAAACCCAGCTCGCGTACCGCTTTAATGGGCGAACAGCCCAACCCTTGGGACCGACTCCAGCCCCAGGATGCGACGAGCCGACATCGAGGTGCCAAACCATCCCGTCGATATGGACTCTTGGGGAAGATCAGCCTGTTATCCCCGGGGTACCTTTTATCCGTTGAGCGACGGCGCTTCCACAAGCCACCGCCGGATCACTAGTCCCGACTTTCGTCCCTGCTCGACCCGTCGGTCTCACAGTCAAGCTCCCTTGTGCACTTACACTCAACACCTGATTGCCAACCAGGCTGAGGGAACCTTTGGGCGCCTCCGTTACTCTTTAGGAGGCAACCGCCCCAGTTAAACTACCCATCAGACACTGTCCCTGATCCGGATCACGGACCCAGGTTAGACATCCAGCACGACCAGACTGGTATTTCAACGACGACTCCACAACCACTGGCGTGGCCGCTTCAAAGTCTCCCAGCTATCCTACACAAGCCGAACCGAACACCAATATCAAACTGTAGTAAAGGTCCCGGGGTCTTTCCGTCCTGCTGCGCGAAACGAGCATCTTTACTCGTAGTGCAATTTCACCGGGCCTATGGTTGAGACAGTCGAGAAGTCGTTACGCCATTCGTGCAGGTCGGAACTTACCCGACAAGGAATTTCGCTACCTTAGGATGGTTATAGTTACCACCGCCGTTTACTGGCGCTTAAGTTCTCAGCTTCGCCATGACGAATCATGACTAACCGGTCCCCTTAACGTTCCAGCACCGGGCAGGCGTCAGTCCGTATACATCGCCTTACGGCTTCGCACGGACCTGTGTTTTTAGTAAACAGTCGCTTCTCGCTGGTCTCTGCGGCCACCCCCAGCTCGAGGAGCAAGTCCTCTCACCAGGTGTGGCCCCCCTTCTCCCGAAGTTACGGGGGCATTTTGCCGAGTTCCTTAACCATAGTTCACCCGAACGCCTCGGTATTCTCTACCTGACCACCTGAGTCGGTTTAGGGTACGGGCCGCCATGAAACTCGCTAGAGGCTTTTCTCGACAGCATAGGATCATCCACTTCACCACAATCGGCTCGGCATCAGGTCTCAGCCACAAGTGCGACGGATTTGCCTATCGCACGGCCTACACCCTTACCCCGGGACAACCACCGCCCGGGATGGACTACCTTCCTGCGTCACCCCATCACTCACCTACTACCAGCTCGGGTCACCGGCTCCACCACTCCCACCCACAGCAAAGCTGAGGGCAGGCGGCTTCACGGGCTTAGCATCACTGGATTCGATGTTTGACGCTTCACAGCGGGTACCGGAATATCAACCGGTTATCCATCGACTACGCCTGTCGGCCTCGCCTTAGGTCCCGACTTACCCTGGGCAGATCAGCTTGACCCAGGAACCCTTAGTCAATCGGCGCAAACGTTTCTCACGTTTGTATCGCTACTCATGCCTGCATTCTCACTCGTCAACCGTCCACGACTACCTTCCGGTGCCGCTTCACCCGGCAGACGACGCTCCCCTACCCATCACAGCGGGCGTTGGCCCTATATGCTGCAATGACACGACTTCGGCGGTACGCTTGAGCCCCGCTACATTGTCGGCGCGGAATCACTAGACCAGTGAGCTATTACGCACTCTTTCAAGGGTGGCTGCTTCTAAGCCAACCTCCTGGTTGTCTCTGCGACTCCACATCCTTTCCCACTTAGCGTACGCTTAGGGGCCTTAGTCGATGCTCTGGGCTGTTTCCCTCTCGACCATGGAGCTTATCCCCCACAGTCTCACTGCCGCGCTCTCACTTACCGGCATTCGGAGTTTGGCTAAGGTCAGTAACCCGGTAGGGCCCATCGCCTATCCAGTGCTCTACCTCCGGCAAGAAACACACGACGCTGCACCTAAATGCATTTCGGGGAGAACCAGCTATCACGGAGTTTGATTGGCCTTTCACCCCTAACCACAGGTCATCCCCCAGGTTTTCAACCCTGGTGGGTTCGGTCCTCCACGAAGTCTTACCTCCGCTTCAACCTGCCCATGGCTAGATCACTCCGCTTCGGGTCTTGAGCGCGCTACTATATCGCCCTGTTCGGACTCGCTTTCGCTACGGCTTCCCCACACGGGTTAACCTCGCAACACACCGCAAACTCGCAGGCTCATTCTTCAAAAGGCACGCAGTCACGACTTGCAAGCAAGCTTGCAAGCGACGCTCCCACGGCTTGTAGGCACACGGTTTCAGGTACTATTTCACTCCGCTCCCGCGGTACTTTTCACCATTCCCTCACGGTACTATCCGCTATCGGTCACCAGGGAATATTTAGGCTTAGCGGGTGGTCCCGCCAGATTCACACGGGATTTCTCGGGCCCCGTGCTACTTGGGTGTCTCTCAAACGAGCCGCTGACGTTTCGACTACGGGGGTCTTACCCTCTACGCCGGACCTTTCGCATGTCCTTCGCCTACATCAACGGTTTCTGACTCGTCTCACAGCCGGCAGACTGTGAAAGAGAGATCCCACAACCCCCACGACGCAACCCCTGCCGGGTCTCACACGTCGTAGGTTTGGCCTCATCCGGTTTCGCTCGCCACTACTCCCGGAATCACGGTTGTTTTCTCTTCCTGCGGGTACTGAGATGTTTCACTTCCCCGCGTTCCCTCCACTTGCCCTATGTGTTCAGGCAAGGGTGACAGCCCATGACGACTGCCGGGTTTCCCCATTCGGAAACCCCCGGATCAAAGCCTGGTTGACGACTCCCCGGGGACTATCGTGGCCTCCCACGTCCTTCATCGGTTCCTGGTGCCAAGGCATCCACCGTGCGCCCTTAAAAACTTGGCCACAGATGCTCGCGTCCACTGTGCAGTTCTCAAACAACGACCAGCCACCCATCACCCCGAACCCTCACGGATTCGAGTGCACTGGGGCCGGCATCCGAAGACAGACCTTACGGCCGTGCCCTCAGACACCCAACAGCGTGCCCGACACGATCAGCCGACCAGATCAGCGTTCCACGCCCCGAAGAGCAGTACTAGCGCCTGGTCCGTCCTGGACCTGCCGAATAATCAACGTTCCACCCATGAGCAACCAGCACCGGACATTCGCCGATGTACTGGCCTCTGACCAACCGGAGTTGGTGAGAAGTGCTCCTTAGAAAGGAGGTGATCCAGCCGCACCTTCCGGTACGGCTACCTTGTTACGACTTCGTCCCAATCGCCAGTCCCACCTTCGACAGCTCCCTCCCACAAGGGGTTGGGCCACCGGCTTCGGGTGTTACCGACTTTCGTGACGTGACGGGCGGTGTGTACAAGGCCCGGGAACGTATTCACCGCAGCAATGCTGATCTGCGATTACTAGCAACTCCAACTTCATGGGGTCGAGTTGCAGACCCCAATCCGAACTGAGACCGACTTTTTGAGATTCGCTCCACCTTGCGGTATCGCAGCTCATTGTATCGGCCATTGTAGCACGTGTGCAGCCCAAGACATAAGGGGCATGATGACTTGACGTCGTCCCCACCTTCCTCCGAGTTGACCCCGGCGGTCTCCTGTGAGTCCCCATCACCCCGAAGGGCATGCTGGCAACACAGAACAAGGGTTGCGCTCGTTGCGGGACTTAACCCAACATCTCACGACACGAGCTGACGACAGCCATGCACCACCTGTACACCGACCACAAGGGGGGCACCATCTCTGATGCTTTCCGGTGTATGTCAAGCCTTGGTAAGGTTCTTCGCGTTGCGTCGAATTAAGCCACATGCTCCGCTGCTTGTGCGGGCCCCCGTCAATTCCTTTGAGTTTTAGCCTTGCGGCCGTACTCCCCAGGCGGGGAACTTAATGCGTTAGCTGCGGCACCGACGACGTGGAATGTCGCCAACACCTAGTTCCCACCGTTTACGGCGTGGACTACCAGGGTATCTAATCCTGTTCGCTCCCCACGCTTTCGCTCCTCAGCGTCAGTAATGGCCCAGAGATCCGCCTTCGCCACCGGTGTTCCTCCTGATATCTGCGCATTTCACCGCTACACCAGGAATTCCGATCTCCCCTACCACACTCTAGCTAGCCCGTATCGAATGCAGACTCGGGGTTAAGCCCCGAGCTTTCACACCCGACGTGACAAGCCGCCTACGAGCTCTTTACGCCCAATAATTCCGGACAACGCTTGCGCCCTACGTATTACCGCGGCTGCTGGCACGTAGTTAGCCGGCGCTTCTTCTGCAGGTACCGTCACTTTCGCTTCTTCCCTGCTGAAAGAGGTTTACAACCCGAAGGCCGTCATCCCTCACGCGGCGTCGCTGCATCAGGCTTTCGCCCATTGTGCAATATTCCCCACTGCTGCCTCCCGTAGGAGTCTGGGCCGTGTCTCAGTCCCAGTGTGGCCGGTCGCCCTCTCAGGCCGGCTACCCGTCGTCGCCTTGGTGAGCCATTACCTCACCAACAAGCTGATAGGCCGCGGGCTCATCCTTCACCGCCGGAGCTTTCGACCCCCACCCATGCGAGTGGGAGTGATATCCGGTATTAGACCCCGTTTCCAGGGCTTGTCCCAGAGTGAAGGGCAGATTGCCCACGTGTTACTCACCCGTTCGCCACTAATCCACCCCGAAGGGCTTCATCGTTCGACTTGCATGTGTTAAGCACGCCGCCAGCGTTCGTCCTGAGCCAGGATCAAACTCTCCGTGAATGTTTACCGGTAATCCGGTGCAACACCACGAGAGCGGTGCGAGAGGAGGAATAATCCCCTCGCACACAGCGTCCTCGCTGTGTTATTTCAAAGGAACCTCGTCCTCCCGAACGGGAGAGACGGGTTATCAACATATCTGGCGTTGATTTTTGGCACGCTGTTGAGTTCTCAAGGAACGGTCGCTTCCTTTGTACTCACCCTCTCGGGCTTTCCTCCGGGCTTCCCTTCGGTCTTGCGTTTCCGACTCTATCAGATCTTTCCGATCCGATTTCCTCGGTGCTTTCCAGGTTCTCGCTCTCGCGTTTCCCTTTCCGGCGATGTTGACTCTATCAGATCCTCTCGGTGTCTGACGCCCAGTCAACCGGGCTTGTCCTCGCGGCCGTTGGGCCGTTCCGACGTCTCAAACCTTAGCGGATTCCCCCGGCAGTTCCTAATCGGGCTGCCGAGCCCCATTCGAATTGAATTTGGGCACGCCGAATTCATCCCGGCTGGGAGATCGTGCTGGTGGTTTGAAGTGCCGCTCAGGCGGCGGAGGTGTTGTCGAAGAACCGTTACGGCTCCGCGGCAACCCGAAGAACTTTACGGATCGGGCAGGGGGCTGTCAAGCGTCGCCTGTCAAGATCTTTAATCGAGGTCGGTCAGCCGGCCGCCGGCGTCCGGCTGGGCGTGCTCGACCCTGCGCAGCAGGCGGGTGAGGACCTCACCGAGGGCCGTGCGCTCCTCCGGGGAGAGGTCCTGGAGGAGGTCCTCCTCGAAGACGGAGGCGAGGCGCATGGCCTCCATCCACTTCTCCCGGCCGTCGAGGGTGAGCTCCACGATGACGCGCACCCGGTTGGACTCGTCGCGCTCCCGGGTGACCAGGCCCTCGGTGACCATGCGGTCGATCCGGTGGGTCATCGCGGCCGGGGTCAGGCCGAGTCGCTTGGCGAGCTCGCTCGGGCCGAGGCGGTACGGGGCGCCGGAGAGTACGAGCGCCTTGAGGACCTCCCACTCGGTGTTGCTGATGCCGAGCGTGGCCGTCTGGCGGCCGTAGGCGACGTTCATGCGGCGGTTCAGCCGGGACAGTGCGGAGACGATCTTCTCGACCTGGGGGTCGAGGTCCTGGAACTCGCGCTGGTAGGCGGCGATCTGCTCTTCGAGTGTCGGCTCGCTGCTGATGCCGGAGTTGTCGCCCATGGCGCTGAGTATGGCACGGCGGTAGTTGGCGTTGAAGTCCTTCGAGATGTACTCTTTAGCTTCGAACTTTAGCTTTGAAGTCTTCAGACCTAACCACTTCAGGTCTCACTACTTGATTGAGGTGAACGTGACCAGGGCGATGGGCGCAGCGATGCGCCGGATCCACGTGGGTAACGCACTCAGCGCGTTCGGGCTCGGTTTCACCGTCCCGTACCTGTACGTCTATGTGGCGCAGGTGCGTGGGCTCGGTGCCGTGACGGCGGGTCTCGTACTCGCCGTGTTCGCCGTTGCCGCGCTGGTCGTGCTGCCGTTCGCCGGGCGGGCGATCGTGCGGCGGGGCCCTCTTCCGGTGCTGCTCGCCGCTCTGGTCACCGCCGCGGTGGGCGCGCTGAGCCTCGGGCTCGCGGGGAACGCCACGGCCGTACTGCTGTCGGCCGCCGCGTTGGGGGCCGGGCAGGCCGTGATGCAGCCGGCGCTGGCGACGATGATCGTGGACTGCTCCACGGCGGAGACGCGGTCGCGTGCGTTCGCCATGCAGTTCTTCCTCCAGAACCTCGGTCTCGGTGTGGGTGGTCTCATCGGCGGTCATCTCGTCGACACGACCCGGGTCTCCTCCTTCACTCTGCTGTTCGCGATCGAGGCGGCGATCTTCCTGCTGCTGGTCGTGGTCATGGCGACGGTGCGGATGCCGCGTTCGCCGCGGATCGAGGGGGCGCCGGGGCAGTCTGCGAAGGGGAGCTGGAAGCAGTTGCTCGGGAACCGGGCGATGGTGCAGCTGTCTGTGCTGGGCTTCGTGCTGTTCTTCGCCTGCTACGGACAGTTCGAGGGGGGTCTCGCCGCGTACGGCGTGGAGGCCGCCGGGATCTCGACGTCCGCTCTTGGGACGGCGCTCGCCGCCAACACGGCGATGATCGTGGTGGCGCAGTTCGCGGTGCTGCGGTTCGTCGAGCGGCGGCGTCGGTCGCGGGTGATCGCCGCGGTGGGTCTGATCTGGGCCGTGGCCTGGATCGCGGCCGGGTACGCGGGCCTCGGGCACGGCAGCCAGGAGATGGCTACGGCCGCGTTCGTCTCGACGTACGCCCTCTTCGGGCTCGGTGAGGCGATGCTGTCCCCGACGGTCGCCCCGCTGGTGGCCGATCTGGCGCCGACTGGCCTGGCCGGTCAGTACAACTCGGCGTTCGCTCTGGTGAAGCAGCTCGCCCTGGCGGTGGGCCCGGCGATCGGTGGGCCCATGGGTGCCGCCCTGCACGCGCCGTACATCGTGACGTTCCTGCTGTTCTCGCTGGGCATCACCTATCTGGCCCTGCGTCTCGGCCGCCGACTGACCCCGGTCCAGGACCAGCCGTCCCTGGCGAGGAGCCGCGTGGTGGCAACGGGGGCCGCGACCCCGGCAGACCCGGCGCACGCCCCCGCCTGAGTCTTTTCGCCCCCGCGGTCACCTCACGTGCGGGGCAGTACGAACTCGCACCACACCGCCTTGCCGCCGCCCGGGGTTCTGCGGGAGCCCCAGTTCGAGGCGATGGTCGCAACGATGGCGATGCCGCGGCCCGATTCGTCGGCCGGGTCGGCCCTGCGCATGCGGGGGAGGTGTTCGTCGCCGTCGGTGACCTCGACGATGAGGCGGCGGTCGGTGCGGCGCAGGCGCAGGCGCATGGGCGGGGTGCCGTGCTGGAGGCTGTTGGCGACCAGTTCGCTGGCCGCGAGGACGCCCAGGTCGTGCAGGTCCGTCGGGAAGCGCCAGCTCGTCAGGACGCCGGAGGCGAAGGCACGCGCGCGTGGGGCCGCCTCCACTCCGCCGAGGAGCTCCAGGGCGGCGTTGCGGAACAGTTCGGCGTCCGAGCCGGTGCGGGCCGGGTGCTGGAGGACCAGGACCGCCACGTCGTCGTCGTGGTCCGCGGTGACGCCCGCCGAGCGGACCAGGCGGTCGCAGACGACCTGGGGGGTGCCCGTGGCGCCGGCCAGGGCGCGCTCCAGGGACGCGATGCCCTCGTCCAGGTCCTCGTCGCGGCGCTCGACCAGACCGTCCGTGTAGAGCACCGCCGTGGAGCCGGGGCTGAGCGGGATCGAGCCGGACGCGTGCATCCAGCCGCCCGTGCCGAGCGGCGGTCCCGTCGGCTCGTCGGCGCGCAGCACGGTGCCGCTCTCGTCGCGGACCAGGATCGGCAGGTGCCCCGCGGAGGCGTACACCAGCCGCCCCTCGTTCGGGTCGTGGACGGCGTAGACGCAGGTGGCGATCTGGTTGGCGTCGATCTCCGTGGCGAGGCCGTCCAGCAGTTGCAGTACCTCGTGCGGCGGGAGGTCCAGGCGGGCGTAGGCGCGGACCGCCGTACGGAGTTGGCCCATGACCGCCGCCGCGCGCACGCCTCGGCCCATCACGTCGCCGATGACCAGGGCCGTGCGGCCGCCGCCGAGGGTGATGACGTCGTACCAGTCGCCGCCGACCGCAGCTTCCGTGCCGCCCGGCTGGTAGGTCGCCGCGATGCGCAGGTCGTCGGGCTGTTCGAGTTCCTGGGGGAGCAGGGATCTCTGGAGGGTCACCGCGGTCTCCCGCTGGCGGCGCTCGCTGGCGCGCAGCCGCTCGGCGGCCTCGGCGTGGTCGGTGACGTCGGTGGCGAAGACCAGGACGCCCTTCTCGCCGTCGGCGACCGGGGTGCAGGTGAAGGTGTAGGAGCGGCCGTCGGGGGCCTTGCGGGACTTGACCGTACGGGGCTTGCCGCTGCGCAGGACCTGGTCGAGGAGCGGGAGCAGGCCCAGTTCGTCCAGTTCCGGCAGGGCCTCGCGGGCCGGTTCGCCGAGTGCGCGGACGCCGAAGGCGGTGGCGTAGGCGTCGTTGACGTAGGCGAGGCGGTGGTCGGTGCCGTGGACCAGGGCGACGAGGGCCGGTACGCGGTCGAGGACTTCGCGTACGGGCAGGTCGTCGAGGGCGGGGACGGGCGGGGCCTCGTGGTTGAGCCGTTCGGCTCTGGCCGCGGGGACGGAGCCCGCGCTCTCCCCGCGCCGCTCGGCGGTGACCGCGTGGTCGGTCCGCGCTGCGGCGCGGCGCTGCGTTCCGGGGAGCCGGGCGCTCCAACGCGTGAAGTTCACGAATCCTTGCCTCGTGTCGTCGTCTTCGGCCAGCTCCGGACCCCGGCCGGGGGTCTGGGGGGTGGCTCCCCGGGGTGCAGCACTGTGGGGACGGTCTCGTGGGAGTGGGAAGGGCGGGCGGGCTGGCTGCCCGTCCTGGGTCGGGGGTCAGTCTGGCAGTGTGGCGGACCGCGCCGACATCCGTCAGACGCCCACCTGCTCGGTGGAGTTCCTCGGTCCGGTCAGGACGACCCCTTCGGGTCGTTGTCGGTGTCGCCAGGAGGCTTTCCACCGGCCGCGAGTTCGAACTCCGCTCGTGGATGTTCGAGCGAACCGAGGGAGACGATCTCCCTCTTGAAGAGCCCCGACAGCGTCCATTCGGCCAGGACACGGGCCTTGCGGTTGAAGGTGGGCACCCTGCTGAGGTGATAGACGCGGTGCATGAACCAGGCAGGGTAGCCCTTCAGCTTGCGTCCGTAGACGTGTGCGACGCCTTTGTGCAGGCCGAGGGAGGCCACCGAGCCGACGTATTTGTGCGCGTACGTCTGAAGGGGCTCGCCGCGCAGGGAGTGCGCGATGTTGTCGCCGAGGACCTTGGCCTGGCGCAGCGCGTGCTGGGCGTTGGGGGCGGTCTCGGCGCCGGGCTGTTCGGCGGTGACGTCGGGGACGGCGGCGGCGTCGCCCGCGGCCCACGCGTGCGTGGCGCCCTCGATGCTCAGCTCGGCGGTGCATTTCAGCCGTCCGCGCTCGGTGCGCGGGAAGTCGGTGGCGGCGACGAGGGGGTGGGGTTTCACGCCGGCCGTCCAGACGACCGTGCGAGTCGGGAAGCGGGCGCCGTCGCTGAGCACCGCGACGCGGTCGGCGCATGATTCCAGCCGGGTCCGGAGGCGTACGTCGATGTTGCGGCGGCGCAGTTCGGTGACGGTGTAGCGGCCCATCTCCGCGCCGACCTCCGGGAGGATGCGGTCGGAGGCCTCCACGAGGATCCACTTCATGTCCTCGGGGCGGACGTTGTGGTAGTAGCGCGCGGCGTAGCGGGCCATGTCCTCCAGCTCGGCGAGCGCCTCCACGCCCGCGTAGCCGCCGCCGACGAAGACGAAGGTGAGGGCCGCGTCGCGGATCGCGGGGTCGCGGGTGGAGGAGGCGATGTCCATCTGCTCGATGACGTGGTTGCGCAGTCCGATGGCTTCTTCGACCGTCTTGAATCCGATGGCGTGCTCGGCGAGTCCGGGGATCGGGAGCGTGCGGGAGACCGAGCCGGGGGCGAGGACGAGTTCGTCGTAGGAGAGCTGTTCGGTGCCGGTGCCCTCCTCCTCGGTGGCGAGGGTGGTGAGGGTCGCGGTGCGCTTGGCGTGGTCGATGGCGCGGACCTCGCCGACGACGACGCGGCACAGGCCGAGGGTGCGGCGCAGCGGTACGACGACATGGCGGGGGGAGATCGAACCGGCCGCGGCCTCCGGAAGGAACGGCTGATAGGTCATGTACGGGTCGGGTGTGACTACTGTGACCTCGACTTCTCCACGTTTGATTTCTGGTTTCAACTTTTTCTGGAGTCGCAGGGCCGTGTACATCCCGACGTAGCCGCCGCCGACAACGAGAATGCGCGCACGTTCCTTCACCATCCCATGACGCACCCAGCGCTTGAGTTTGTCCACAGCCTCAGCAATTTGTGTGACCGGAGGTCATCGGGCCGCCGGGTTGGCCGAATTACCGGAGTGCGGGGAAGGTCCGCAGGTCAACGGGTGTGCGCCGGGGGGTGGCAGGGGGTGCAATCGGGACTTATGCGACCCGTACGCCGATCGGGGGGCGCTCCGTGCGGAACGTGCCCCTTCTGAATTGACTCCCTCTCAACTATGTTCGTGTGTCGACGGGGTGTAGGGGGATGCGCTCGTCGGGCTCAATGGGTTCGCGACGGGCGGGCCCGGGTCCGGGCATGTTCACCGCGCTCCGGCTATCAATGACGGGGAGTGTCTCCGGGGGGAGACGTCATTACCGGGGGAACGCTTATGCATGTTCAGGACTCTCATTGGTCGTCCGCGTCCGCCATCGCAGCCGGTGGCGGAGCGATGGGCGGGACGATGGGCGGAGCCATGAACGCGGCGGGGAACGGACGCGGGGACACCTCGCGCACTACTCCGCTGCGGGTGGACGCACAGCGCAATCTGGAGCATGTGCTCCGCGCGGCGCGCGAGGTCTTCGGCGAGCTGGGATACGGCGCGCCGATGGAGGACGTGGCGCGGCGCGCACGAGTCGGTGTCGGGACGGTGTACCGCCGCTTCCCGAGCAAGGACGTCCTGGTGCGCCGGATAGCCGAGGAGGAGACCTCCCGGCTGACCGAGCAGGCGCGGGCGGCGCTCGGGCAGGAGGACGAGCCGTGGTCGGCTCTCTCGCGCTTCCTGCGCACGTCGGTCGCGTCGGGTGCCGGGCGGCTGCTGCCGCCGCAGGTGCTGCGCGTCGGGGTCGCCGAGGAGCAGACCGAGGGCGCCGGGTTCGACGAGGCGCGGGTGCCGCAGCAGCGGATGCAGCCGGGCGCGGGTGAGCTGCGGCTGGTGCCGGGCGAGAGCTCGCCGGCCGCCTCGGCGGGCGCGGACGACGACGCCGGGGCTTCGGCGCTGCTGGACGTCGTGGGACAGCTCGTCGAGCGGGCGCGGGCGGCGGGTGAGCTGCGGGCCGATGTGTCGGTGGCGGACGTCCTGCTGGTGATCGCCACGGCGGCGCCCTCGCTGCCGGACGCGGCGCAGCAGGCGGCGGCCTCGGCGCGGCTGCTGGACATCCTGCTGGAGGGGCTCCGGTCCCGGCCGTCGTGATCGGCGTGATGCCGTGTTGACGGGTGGCTCGAAAAGGTGACTTCGGGGCGGGGCCGCGGTACGTCCTCCCGCCCCGGGAACCCCCGGGAGAACGTTCCGGGAATTCCCGGCATTCAACCCAACTGCCGCTTTGGATAGGGCAGTTGACCCTACATCGAACGAGTGATGGTCAGGAGCGCGGTGCGCCAGAACCGCTCGGACGAGTGGAAGGCTGCCATCGCCTGCTGCTGACCAAAATTCGATATGGCACTCTGAACCGGTGTTCGGGACTGGTTGGGCTGGCGGCGGGGGCTATCGGCGATGAGCGTTGACGGGCGGGACGGGTCACTCGGTGACGGTGACGCGGAGGGCGACGGCCCGGCCTCGCCTCAGGTGCCGAGTCAGGGCGGGCGCGCGGACGTGCCGCAGAGCGGCGAGCCCGCGGTGGCCGGTATCCCGGCGCAGGGCGGCGAGCCCGTGGAGGGCAGCGTCCCCGCGCAGCGGGACTGGCGCGAGGACGGCGTGCTGCCCCCGCCCAGGGATCTGCCCCCGTCCGACGCCGACCTGATCGGGCGGATGCGCTCGGGCGACGATTCGGCCTACGAGGAGCTGTACCGCCGGCATGCTGAATCGGTCCGCCGGTACGCCCGCACCTGTTGCCGGGACGGCCACACCGCCGACGACCTCACCGCCGAGGTCTTCGCCCGCATGCTCCAGGCGGTGCGCGGCGGCTCGGGCCCCGAGTACGCCGTACGCGCCTATCTGCTGACCTCCGTGCGACGGGTCGCCGCCACCTGGACGAAGTCCGCGAAACGGGAGCAACTGGTCGACGACTTCGCCCTGTTCGCCTCCCAGGCGACGCGGGTGTCGGAGGTGTCCGACGACGACACCTTGGACCTGGGCGCGGACGTGCGCGCGATGCACGAGGCCGAGCAGTCGATGGCCATGCAGGCGTTCCGGTCGCTGCCGGAGCGCTGGCAGGCCGTGCTGTGGCACACCGAGGTCGAGGACGAGTCGCCGAGCGAGGTCGCCACGCTCTTCGGGCTCGACGCCAACGGCACGCGCGTGCTGGCCAGTCGCGCCCGCGAGGGCCTGAAGCAGGCCTATCTCCAGGCCCATGTCAGCGCCACCCTCGCCAGTGACGAGGAGTGCGCCCGCTACGCCGACCGGCTCGGCGCCTACGCCCGCGGCGGACTGCGCACCCGCGCGGAGCGTGGTCTGCGCAAGCACCTGGAGGAGTGCGCCAAGTGCCGGCTGGCCGCGGGCCAGATCAAGGAAGTCGCCAGCGGTATCCCCGCCGTCGTACCGGTCGCGGTCATCGGCTGGTTCGGCGCCGCCGGGTACGCCAAGGTGGCCGCCCTCATCGCGGGCGGCACCGGAGCGGGTGCCGCGGGCGCTGCCGCCGCGGCGGGCGGCTCCTCGGGCAGCGCCGGCGCCGGTGGCGGCGCGGTGGCCTCCGAGGGCCTGGGCGCGCCGGTGAAGGCCGGTATCGCCGCCGGTGTGGTCGCGGTGGCCGCGGCCGCCGCGCTGGCCCTCGCCCTCATCGGCAACGAGGAACCGGCACCGAAGCCGGACGCCAAGCCGCCGGTCTCCTCCCCAGCGCCCGTGGTCGAGGACTCCCCGACCCCCGCGCCCCCGAAGAAGGAGCCGCAGCCGGCCCCGCCCGTCTTCGCCCCCGAGCCGACACCCACCCCGACGCCCACCCCCACGCCGAGCCCGACCCCCACTCCGAAGCCGACGCCCACGCCCACCCCCACGCCGACCCCGACTCCCAAACCCACTCCGACGCCCACCCCGACGCCGACGCCCCCGCCCGCACCGGCCGACTACCTGTGGAGCGAGCTGTCGTACGACGTCAACGGCGACGGCACCGAGCCCGAGATGCGGCTCGGCGAGAGCAGCTGGGTGTGGCAGCGCGACACCGTGTCGATCGGCGGCAGGCAGTACGCCAAGGGCGTGACCGTGAACGGCGAGTCCTCCGTCACCATCGACCTCAACCGGCAGTGCACCACCTATCGGGCCCTGGTCGGCGTCGACGACATGTCGCTGGGCATGGGCAAGGTCCACTTCTCGGTCTACGGGGACGGGGTCCGGCTGTGGAAGTCCGAGATGATCAAGGGCGGTGATCCGGCGGTCCCGGTGTCGGTGAACATCGCCGGACGCAAGACCGTACGGCTGGTGGTCGAGCCGCACAGCGGCAGCAGCTTCGACAGCCTGGCGCTCGCGGACTGGGCCGAGTCGAAGTTCGCCTGCTCGTAGGCGCTGCCGGTGCCGGCGGACCCTACGCCCGTGGGGCCCCGGCACCGGCCCCCAGCGCGCCCCGCTGCGGGGTGATCCCCGCGGGCACCGCACGCGCGCGTGCGGGGGTGCCGGTCCAGCAGGTGCCCCGGCGGGCCAGCAGCCGGGTGAGCCAGAGTTCCAGGGAGACCAGGTCGGCCAGGCCGTCCAGCGGAAGGGGTTCGCCCTCGGCCGCCGCGCGGAGGGCCTTGCGGACCACGCGGGCCTCCACCAGTCCCGCCTGCGCCAGCAGGGGCGTGTCGAACAACCCCATCAGGTCGTTCGCCGCCACCCTCAGTCCGGTGCGGGCGGCCACGGCTGCGGGCGCGTGGGTCGGGGCGCCCCAGCCCGGCGGGAGGTCGCCTACGCCCGAGCCCTCCAGGACCGTACGCAGGATCGCCGCGCGGGCGCCGGGCTGGACGCGCAGGGCCTCGGGGAGCGCACGGCAGGCGCGCACGACCTGGTTGTCGAGGAACGGCGCGTGCAGGCGCTGGAAGCGGATCTCGGCGGCCTGTTCCAGGACACGCAGGTCGGCGGCGTGCCGGGCGAGCGCCGCACGCGCGCGGTAGTCACCGGGGCGCTGTCCCGGACCGACCGCGGAGCGGCTGGTCCCCCCTTGCAGGCGAACCGATACTTCAGCCAGTGCCTCGCCCGTCAGCCAGCGCGCCGCCGGGCCGGGTCTGGCCCAGGTGAGCGCCGCGAGCGACGCCCCTACGGCACCTCCGGGTTCATCGAACCGGCGCTGGAGCAGGCGCTCGGCCAGCGCCTCAAGGCCGGTGCGATAGGGCGTGCGCGCCAGCTTGCGCGCCGCGCCGTACACCCGCGCGGGGACCATCACCGAGCCGTCCGCCTTGGCGAGGGCCGCGACGGGACGGACCAGGTGCCGCCGCTTGCGGTCCATCAGCAGGTCGGTCAGCCGGGCCGGATGGGCGTCCAGGACCTGGCGGGCGCCGTAGCCGGTGAAGTGGTCGGCGCTGCCCGCCGCGAGGCGGGCCCGGTGTCGCGCCGCCGTCACCAGGGACGGCCCGGGTTCGTCGGTGAGCGGGCCGTCCAGATCGGCGTACGGCAGGGTCTCCTCGCCGCCGGCCACCACGACGTGGTGCAGGCGCGGGTTGGCCGCGAGGGTGCCCGCCCGTTCCAGCTCGGACTCCCGGCCGCCCACGGCGAGGTCGTTGAAGGTGACCGCCAGCAGCCGCTCCCCCGCGCCCGTGCCGTGGCCCAGCACCGTGCCCGGCATGCCCGGCAGGCCGGCGGCGAGCAGCGCGAGGGTGCCGGAGGCCGGGCCGCCGGAGAGGTCGGCGCCGATCCCGGGAACGGGCATCCCACGCGCGGCACGCCGTTCGGCGGGACCCATACCGGGCACGGGCCCGGGGTCGATGCCGTCGCCGGGGACGTGCCGGGGTGCGGAGAGCCGGGCGCGTACCGCCTCCACCAGCGCGTCGCGTACGGCGTCCACCGCGCTGTCCGGGTCGGCGGGGGGTGCCGCCACCGCGAGGGAGGCGACCGGCTCGTACCCGGCGATCTCGCGTGCCCCGGCACGCAGGATCAGCGCGTGCCCCGGCGGGATGCGCCGTACGCCGTCATAGGGCGTGGAGTCGTCGAGTGCCGCCGGTACGTCCGGGGCGGCGAGCAGGGCCGCCAGATGCCCGAAGTCGAGGTTGGCCTCGATGAGGTCGGCCAGGGGCAGCGCGGCGGTCGCATAGGCCGTACCGCCGGCCCACGGGGTGTAGAACACCGGCCGGGCGCCCGCCAGATCGCCGCACACCATGACGCGGCGGCCGACCTGGACGACGGCCGTGTAGCTGCCGGGCCAGGCCGTCAGATGGCGAAGTGCGCCGCCCCGTGCGGCGAAGAGCCCGACGCGCAGCTGCTCGTCGCTCGCGCCGCAGATGCCGAGGACGGCGATCCGGGTCTGGGCGTCGGCCTGCACCACGCGCACCTCGTCGGGGCGCCAGTCGCCGACCGCCCAGAGCGGATCGGGGTCGCCCCACAGGAGTTGCGACCCGACCGGGTGCACGGTCTCGCCGTCGGGCCCGGTGGCCCCCGCGGAGCCGATCACGGCGGCCCCCGCGGCGGTGCTGCTCCATCCCACCAACCACCGCATCGACGCCTCCACAGGCTGTGGACAACCAGTGCACCGTACGAACCGGTTCACCATGCTGCCATGAAGGACGCGCGCCGGAGATGCGACGACACCGCTTGAGATCCGCGAAATGCGCCCCCGAAGGCGCCCCCATGGAGACTCGGTGCCCGCCCGACGGGGCGTCAACACCCGTGCAGGCCAAGGCGATCGCCCGGCCACGGCGACGCGAATGCGCCCCCGATTCACTCCCCAAGAACGCCCTTCGCGCCCTCAACTTCCATGGTGGGAGCGGTAATCACCCAGAAGAGGCGGGGTCGGTTTTCGGCCAAATCGGCGTGACGACGACGGGTTTGGCCACTCTCCGTACAGGCCGTGCGCATCATTTGGTGTGCGCGCAGTCCGGGAGGCGGGACTCGCCCCCCGGACCGTTCCGCCGCCCGCGGGGATGGAGGCGGCGGTGTCCCCCAGCCCACTGGATCCAGTACAGCGGGCCGACCCACGCACGATCCATGGAACCGCTCCCCCGATGGCCGGAGAAGAGCGCACGGACGGGCGCACGGCCACACAGCGGGAGCACGTTGCAACCGTCCGTACCTGAACCGCACTTCAGTACGGACCACAATCCCGCCATCCGGAAGAATGCCCCTTAACGCTTGGGATGCGGCGAACTACGCTGGGTTTACGAATGCCGCGTGGTTATGCCAGCGCGGCAGCCGTCTGTGTCGAGGGGTGGCGCATGTCCAGGGAGCAACGCGGGCCGAACGAAAAGCTCGGCGCCGTTCTCGCCCTCGCGGGAATCAGCAACGCAGGACTCGCGCGTCGCGTCAACGACCTTGGCGCTCAACGCGGGTTGACTCTTCGCTACGACAAGACGTCGGTGGCGCGCTGGGTGTCGAAGGGAATGGTGCCGCAGGGCGCGGCGCCGCACCTCATCGCCGCCGCCATCGGCCAGAAGCTCGGCCGCCCGGTGCCGCTCCACGAGATAGGCCTGGCGGACGCGGATCCCGCACCGGAGGTGGGCCTCGCCTTCCCCCGGGACGTCGGACAGGCGGTGCGCTCGGCGACCGAGCTGTACCGGCTCGACCTCGCCGGCCGGCGCGCCGGCTCCGGTGGCATCTGGCAGTCGCTGGCCGGGTCGTTCGCAGTGAGCGCATACGCAACGCCCGCCTCACGGTGGCTGATAACCCCGGCCGACAGCTCGGTCGCGCGCGAGGTGAACCCCGCCGAGGGTTCCGGCGCACCGGTCAAAGTCGGCCACAGCGATGTGCTGAAGCTGCGGGAGGCCGCCGAGGACGCCAGGCGCTGGGACTCCAAGTACGGAGGCGGCGACTGGCGTTCTTCCATGGTGCCCGAGTGTCTGCGGGTGGAGGCGGCGCCGCTGCTGCTCGGCTCGTACTCCGACGAAGTGGGCCGGGCGCTCTTCGGCGCCAGCGCCGAACTGACCCGGCTGGCGGGCTGGATGGCCTTCGACACCGGTCAGCAGGAGGCGGCGCAGCGGTACTACATCCAGGCGCTGCGGCTCGCCCGCGCGGCGGCGGACGTACCGCTGGGCGGGTACGTACTGGCGTCCATGTCGCTTCAGGCGACGTACCGGGGCTTCGGTGACGAGGGCGTCGACCTCGCCCAGGCCGCCCTGGAGCGCAACCGTGGCCTGGCGACCGCCCGGACCATGAGCTTCTTCCGGCTCGTCGAGGCACGCGCGCACGCGCGCGCGAGTGACGCGCAGGCCGCGGGGGCCGCGCTGAAGGCCGCCGAGGGCTGGCTGGAGCGCTCCCGGGAGGGCGACAACGACCCGTCCTGGCTCGGCTTCTACTCCTACGACCGCTTCTGCGCGGACGCCGCCGAGTGCTACCGCGACCTCAAGGCGCCGCGTCAGGTGCGCCGGTTCACGGAGCAGGCGCTGTCGAAGCCGACGGAGGAGTTCGTGCGCTCGCACGGGCTGCGGCTGGTGGTCTCGGCCGTAGCCGAGCTGGAGTCGGGCAACCTCGACGCGGCATGCGAGCAGGGCGTGCGGGCGGTGGAGGTGGCGGGGCGGATCTCGTCGGCGCGTACGACGGAGTACGTGAAGGATCTTCTGCACCGGCTGGAGCCGTACGGGGACGAGCCCCGGGTGGTCGAGCTGCGGGAGCGGGCGCGGCCGCTGCTGATGACGCCGGCCTGACGTCTGGCGCCTCGGGTCTGGCGTGGAACCGGCGCTTCCTGGTTTGAGGGCATTGTCAGTGGCGCAGTGCACTATCGAAGCCGGGAGGTGATGCGGGTGCGGTCGGTGGCGTACGACTGTGACGTGCTGGTGGTCGGCGGTGGGATCGTCGGTCTGTCCACCGCGTATGCGATCACGCGTGCCGCGCCGGGGACGCGGGTCACCGTGCTGGAGAAGGAGCCCGGGCCGGCCCGCCACCAGACGGGGCGCAACAGCGGGGTGATCCACAGTGGGATCTACTACCGGCCCGGCTCGCTGAAGGCGCGGTACGCCGTGCGCGGGGCCGCCGAGATGGTGAAGTTCTGCGCCGAGTACGACATCGGTCATGCCGTCACCGGGAAGCTGATCGTCGCCACCGAGCGGGCGGAGCTGCCCCGGCTGCACGCGCTGGTGCAGCGAGGGCGGGAGAACGGGATTCCGGTGCGGGAGCTGGGGGCCGCGCAGATCGCCGAGTACGAGCCGGAGGTCCGGGGGCTTGCGGCGATACACGTCGGAACCACCGGGATCTGCGATTTCGTGGGGGTGGCCCGGCGACTGGCCGAGGCCTCAGGGGCGGAGATCCGGTACGGGGCCCAGGTCGTACGGGTGGATCGGCGGCCGGAGCTGGGGGTCGCCGTGCGGACGGCGGACGGGGACGTCGTGCGCGGGCGGGTGCTGGTGAACTGTGCCGGGCTGTACTGCGACGAGATCGCCCGCCTCACCGGGGACGATCCGGAGATGCGCATCGTGCCCTTCCGCGGGGAGTACTACTCGCTGGCGCGGCCGGAGCTGGTGCGGGGACTGGTGTATCCGGTGCCGGATCCGGCGTTCCCCTTCCTCGGGGTGCACCTGACCCGGGGTATCGACGGAGGCGTGCACCTCGGTCCCAACGCGGTGCCGGCGCTGGCCCGGGAGGGGTACGGCTGGAGGACGGTACGACCTCGGGAGCTGGCCTCGACGCTGGGGTGGCCCGGGTCGTGGGCGATAGCCCGGCGGCACTGGCGCTACGGGGCGGGGGAGCTGCGGCGGTCGGTGTCCAAGGCGGCGTTCACGGACGCGGTGCGCAGGATGCTGCCCGCGGTGACCGAGTCCGACCTGGTGGCGGCGGCGGCCGGGGTACGGGCACAGGCCGTCCTGCGGGACGGCACCCTGGTCGACGACTTCCTCCTCCGGGAGGGGCCACGGGCGGTACACGTCCTGAACGCCCCGTCCCCGGCGGCGACGGCGTCCCTGCCGATCGGGAGAGAGATTGCCCGTCGAGCCCTGGCGGCGCTGGCGCGCACCTGATCTTCCTCGCCCCCGCCGCCCCTGCCCGTCCCATCCCGGGGCTCCGCCCCGGACCCCGCTCGCTGTCAGCCGGTCCCGTAAAATCGTCCCCACTGTGTCTGACTCCCTCTCCACCCCAGCCCCCGCCCCCGGCCACCAGCCCGGCGTGTCCGTTCGGCATACGCGGGCCAAGGGGGAGCCTCGGTTTCCTGATGGGCCGAAGGCCGATCCGGCGGGGTCGCATTTCGAGCGGCGGATTCGGAGTTTTCAGCCTCGGAGGAGCAGGGTCACGGCCGGGCAGGCGGATGCCTTGCAGCGGCTGTGGCCCAAGTGGGGGCTGGACATTGATGGGAGCGCGGTTCTCGAGCTCAGCGAGTTCTTCGGCAACGACCAGCCTGTCGTGCTCGAGATCGGGTTCGGGATGGGGGAGGCCACCGCGCAGATGGCCGCCGCCGATCCCGGTACCAACATCCTTGCCGTTGACGTGCACACCCCTGGACAGGGGAATCTGCTCAACCTCGCCGATCATCACGGGCTTTCCAACATCCGGGTCGCCAACGGTGACGCGATCATCCTGCTGCGCGAGATGCTCGCCCCGGACTCCCTCGACGGGCTGCGCGTCTACTTCCCGGACCCCTGGCCCAAGAAGCGGCACCACAAGCGGCGGCTGATCCAGCCGGAGTTCCTCAGCCTCGCCGCCACCCGGCTCAGGCCCGGCGCGGTCCTGCACTGCGCGACCGACTGGGAGCCGTACGCCGAGCAGATGCTCGAGGTGCTCACCGCGCATCCGGACTTCGAGAACACGCAGGCCGACGGCGGTTTTGCGCCGCGTCCCGAGTTCCGGCCGCTGACCCGTTTCGAAGGCCAGGGACTGGACAAGGGACATGTCGTGAACGACCTGCTCTTCCGTCGCGTACACCGAGAAGAACCCCTCGCCGGCGCCTGAGCCCACCGCGCTCTTCTGCGGGCTGCGCCCCTCCCTCGTTAGGGTCAATGCCGTGGCCACCGATCCAGTTCCCCCGTACCCGACGCACCCCACCGGTCCCCCCGGCGGCGCACTTCGGCACGCGCACTGGTGGCAGCGGTGGGGGTCCCCCCTCCGGGGGAGGGTGCGCTACGGCGCGCTGATCACTCTGCTCGCGCTCTCCGGCCTCGTCATCCTCGCCCTGGTCCGCGAACAGACCGGCACCCAGGGCTTCCTGGTCGGACTCGGTCTCGCCGTACTGCCCGTGCCGCTGCTCATAGCCGCCTTCCGGTGGCTGGACCGGGTCGAGCCCGGGCCCTGGCGGAATCTGCTCTTCGCCTTCTCCTGGGGCGCCTGCGCGGCGGCGCTGATAGCCATCGTCGCCAACAGCTTCGCGACCAGATGGATAGCCACGGCCACGGCGGATCCGTCCAGCGCGGACACCCTCGGGGCGACCGTGATAGCGCCGATCGTGGAGGAGTCGGCGAAGGCGGCCGCCGTACTGCTCGTCTTCCTCTTCCGACGCCGCGACTTCACCGGGCTCGTCGACGGGGTGGTCATAGCCGGGCTCACCGCCACCGGCTTCGCCTTCACCGAGAACATCCTCTACCTCGGCACCGCCTTCGGCACCGACCAGCTCACCGGCGACAGCGGCATCGCCTCCGTCACCGCCGCCACCTTCTTCGTGCGCATCGTGATGTCCCCGTTCGCGCACCCCCTCTTCACCGTCCTCACCGGCATCGGCTTCGGCATCGCCGCGCTCTCCGGCGACCGGCAGCGCTGGCGGCGGATCCTGCTGCCGCTGTCCGGGCTGCTGCTCGCGATGGGCATGCACGCGCTGTGGAACGGCTCCGCGTCCTTCGGCCCGTTCGGCTTCTTCGCCGTCTACGCGGCAATCATGGTGCCCGCCTTCGGCCTGCTGACCTGGCTGGTGATCTGGACCCGCCAGCGCGAGCTGCGCACCGTGCGGGAGGAACTGCCCGCCTACGCCGTGGCCGGCTGGCTCACTCCGGGCGAGCCCTTCGCGCTCGGCTCGATGCGGGCGCGCCGCCTGGCCCGGCAGTACGCCCGCCGCACCGCGGGAGGACGGCAGGCGGCGCGGGAGGTGGCGCAGTACGAGGCGTACGCGACCTCGCTCGCGTTTCTGCGGCACCGGGGGCGCCGGGGCCGCGCGGGCGCCGACTTCGTCGTACGGGAGGCGGAACTGCTGCGGGAGCTGTGGCGGCGCCGGGCGGTGGCACGGCCGGCGCTCGATCACGCGGCACGGTCGACGGCACCGCCCGTCCCGGTGGTCGCGGCGCCCTGGCCGATGTACGGGGCGTACGGGTACCCGGCGCAGCCGAGCAGCTACCAGCCCTATTCGGCGTACCCGGCCTACAACCCGTACCGCACCTAGGTCCTGGCGCCTGCCGGCGGGCATGCGAAACCGGCAGCCCTGACGTCGGGGGGTTGTCGTCAGGACCGCCGGGGTTCACGCGGGGGCGTGTGTCAGATGCTGAGGCCCTTGCTGCGCAGCCACGCGAGCGGGTCGATGCCGGAGGAGGAGCCCTCGGGGTGGACCTCCATGTGGAGGTGGGCGCCGGTCACGTTGCCGGTCGCGCCCACCCGGCCGATGATGTCGCCGGTGGTGACCTTCTGGCCGACGCTGACGCTGATCGAGGACTGGTGGGCGTACCAGATCTCGGTGCCGTCCTCCAGGGTGAGCACGGTCTTGTAGCCGTAGGAGCCGTCCCAGCCGGCGGAGGTGATCGTGCCGGTGTGGACCGCCTTCAGCAGCGTGCCCGTGGGAGCCGCGAAGTCGAGGCCCGTGTGGTACCCGGAGGACCACATCGAACCGGCCTGGCCGAAGGTCGAGGTGAGGGTGAACGACGAGGTCGGCAGCGTGTACTGCTTGGCCAGCGCGGCCAGGCGCTCGGCCTCGGCCTTCTGGCGGGCCTCCTCCTCAGCCTTCGCCTTGGCGGCGGCGGCCTTGGCCTCGGCCTCCTCCTCAGCCTTGGCGGCGGCTTCCTCGGCGGCCTTCGCAGCGGCCTTCTCGGCGGCTGCGGCGGCTTCCTCGGCGGCCTTGGTGTCGACCTGGTCCTGCTGCTGCTCGGCCTGGGCCATGATCCGGGCGCGCAGCGCCTCACCGGCGTCCTCGGCACCCTGAGCGGTGTCCGTGGAGGTCATGCCGAGGGTGCTGAGCGCGGCCGGTGAGCCCTCGGGCTCCTCGTCCGCGGAGCTGCCGGAGATCAGCGGCAGGTCGGGCATCGTGATCGCGACCGGCGGCTTGCCGGACTGCGCGCTGGCCATACCGCCCGCGCCGACCGCGGCTATGACACCGACGCCGAGAACCGTGGAGCTGCGGGCGAGTCCGCCGCCGCCCTTCTTGGAGACGCGGTGCTTGCCGCGTACCGGGCGAATGGACTCCGCGGTGGGGTTCCACTCCTCGAACGGGCCCTCGTCGCTGCGATAGCTGCCGTAGCCGAAAGTCTCGTCGCCTCGCTGGCTCGGCACGAACGGGGCAGGCCGGTTTGACGCCACGTGGGCGTGCTCCTTTCCTTCCTTCTCGCCTACCGGGTTAGCTGACGGGTTCGGAGCAGGAAGGTCTCCTACGCGCGTATATCCGACCGGTTTTGCCCGGTGGATTACGCCCGATTCACCCCAAGTTGGTGGTTCCCCGGTTCCCTTACGGGATTCGGCGCGTGCGCACGGAGCCGACTCTTGTGACGGCTGGGACGACCGCGCTGCGTTATCGAACGTTAATAGACACGGGGTCGAGATTCCAAGCTGTTCCGCTTGATCATTAACGATTCCGGCCGGGACTTTCGGGTCAGGAGGGGTTTAAATCGGGCGAGTTGGCCAAGGTTCAACTGCCACACAGTCATTGACGGTGTGTCAGTTGTTATGCGGAGGGCTTCCGTCCGATCACCCCCGGTGACAATCAGGGTCATCGCTCAGGGTCGTCGCACGGCGAGCAGGGCCATGTCGTCCGTCATCCCGCCCCCGCAGTGTCGGCGCACCTCCTCGGCGAGGGTCCGGATCAGGTTGGCGGGCTCGCGGAAGACGCGGCCGGACAGGCGTCGCTCGGGGTCGTAGAAGACGCCGTGCGCGTCGCGGGCCTCGGACAGGCCGTCGGTGTGCAGCAGCAGGGTGGCGCCGCGCGGGAAGGGCGCCTCCTCGGCGCGGTCGGGCCAGTTGCCGAGGTCGCTCATGCCCAGCGGCAGCGAGGGGTCGTGGGCGGGCAGCGGGCGCACGGTGCGGTCCGCGTGGAGCAGCAGCGGGGGCGGATGGCCGCGATTGACGATCCGTACGACGCCCTCGCCGTGCGGGAGTTCGGCCAGTACGGCGGTGGTGAACCCCTCGTGGGCGTCGATGCCCTCGCGCCGTGCGCCCTCCCGGGCCAGCGCCCGCTCGAGCCGCCGTGCGACGCCCTCCAGCGTCGGCTCCTGCTCGGCCGCCTCCCGGAAGGCGCCGATGACCACGGCGACGGCCGCGACGGCACCCATGCCCTTGCCGCGCACATCGCCGACGACGAGCCGGACGCCCCACGGGCTGTCGACCACCGCGTACAGATCACCGCCGATGAAGGCGTCGGCCTGGGCGGCCTCGTAGCGGGCGGCGATGTCGAAGCCGCCGATCCGTTCCACGGGTTGGGGCAGTACGGCGCGCTGGGTGGCCTCGGCGATCTCGCGCTGCGAGGCGAGCCGCAGATGGCCGCGGCGCACGACGCGGTTGAGCACGGCGGCCAGGCCCGCGACGGTGACCACGGTGATCACCTCGGAGACGGTGTCCGCGTCCAGGCCGAAGCCGTATCGGACATGGACGGCGTAGGCGGCGATCAGGGCCGTGATCCCGGTGACGACGGTGCCGAGCAGCGACAGCAGCGGAGCGGCGACGAGCGGGGCCGCGGTGAAGAAGGGGATCGGGGTGTAGCCGCGGGGCGTGGCGAGGTCGTACAGGATCCCGCCCACGATCAGGGCCGCCGGGAGCAGCCACGCGAGGGTGCGGCCGGACGGAACTCGCCGGGTCCGCTCCCTGCCCGAAGCCCGCACCGCCCGCCTCCCGCCGCATCGCCGTCCCTTCAGGGTTCCCGGAGCGGGGGCGAGGGGCGAACGGGGTGGGCCGAGTGGATGAGCGGGCGGACACGTACTGAGGGCCGGACATGCACCGAGGGCCGGAACCCTTTCGGATTCCGGCCCTCGGCCTTCAGTAGCGGGGACAGGATTTGAACCTGCGACCTCTGGGTTATGAGCCCAGCGAGCTACCGAGCTGCTCCACCCCGCGTCGGTGAAACCAGTGTACGTCATCCGCGGGACACGAAGCACACCCGTTTGTTCAGGCTGCCGGGTTGCCCGCGTGGGTGAGGGTCTCCCAGGCGACGAAGAGGTTGTCGGTACCGGCGGGGCGGGTCTCCTCGGCCAGCCTGCGGGCGGCCGGGAGGGAGGCGCCGCGCCGGTCCTCCAGATGGTTCAGCGCGACCTCCAGGTCGGGCCCCATGGTCCGCTCGACCTTGCCCCCGCACAGCCAGGCCGGAGCGGTCGCACCCCTCTGATGCCGGGCGTGCAGCTCCATCGCGGCCTTGAGCCGGTCCTCCGCCTCGCCGTACAGATCGACGCCCTGGTGCCAAGCGGTCTCGGCGATGTGCGCGGTGGCGGCGATCGAGTAGCCGACGTGCTCGAAGTTCCGGCAGGTCTCCTGGGTGACGCCCGGCTTGTACGTCGTCTGCCGGAACCAGTACGTCGCCAGGCGCTGCGGGGTGTTCATGCTGGACCCGGCCGGGGTGAGCGGGAGGCGGCCGTCCTTGTCGAGGTAGAAGTAGGCGGGCACGCGGTCGCGGAAGCGGGCCAGGGCGTGGTCGAAGGTCTTGTGGTCGTCGAGGAAGACGGCGATGCCGATGGTGGCGTCGGTGGTGACGAGGTCCCAGTTGCCGTTGATGTCCAGGACCTTCTCGGTGACCTGGGGCAGGTGCACGGACCGCAGCGTGTCCTCGAACCGCCGCACGCGCTCCGCGGGCCATCCGGCACCGTCGCTGTGCCGGACGATCTCGGCGGCCCGCGCCCAGGTCGATCCGGCCCACCCGGCCTGGAGCCCGGCGTTCTCCCCACTGTGCCGCTTCAGCGTCGCCGACCAGGCGTCCATGATCTCCCTGGCCTTGACGGCGTGCTGCGCCTTCCCGGTGACGGTGAAGAGCAGGGCCTGCGTGTAGGCGGCGATGGCGTCCTCACGCTCCTGCACACACCCCCGCCCCGCCCTCCTCCCCACGGGACAGTGCACGTCCTCGTAGGGCTCGGCCCGGTACTTGTAGGCGCCGTACCTGCTGTCCCGCATGTCGAGGTACGCCTTCAGCCACGGCTGCTTCCCCGCGGTGACGTTCGTGCGTACGGCCTCCAGCTGGGCGGCGCTGACCAGCACACCGGGGTGGGTGAACTCGGCGTCGGGCGGGAGGGCCCGGGCCATGGTGCTGCCGCCGGCACCGGCGGCCCCACAGGCACTGAGGAGAAGACCGACGACCAGGAACACGGCGGCACGCCCACGAACAGACCTCATGCAGGCAGCGTGGCCCGGCGCGGGGGCGGGCGCAGGGTTTGTTGGGCCGATCGGATCTGACGCGGGGTTACGTGAGGAGGTGCTGGTTCGGGGCCTTCGCTCGGTCCGCGTACTCGGGTAGTTCGAGTACGTCGACGCCGGCCGCGGTGAGCAGGCCGGTTCCGTCCGCCGCGACCACGAAGGTGTCCGGCTCCCGCCATGCCGTGACCACCCGGCGGACGCCCGCGTCCAGGATCAGCCGGGCGCAGGGGGCGGGGCGGGAGGAGCGGTGGGCGCAGGGTTCCAGGCTGCTGTAGACCGTCGCGGAGGGCAGCCGGGGGTCCTCGGGGTCGATCTTGGCGAGGGCCGCCTCCTCGGCGTGGACCACCGGGTCGGTTCCCTCCCGGGAGTGGCCGCGGGCGAGTTCCGTGCCGTCGGCGGCCACGACCACCGCGCCGACGCTGAACGCCGTCTCGGAGGGCGGGCACAGCTCGGCCAGCTCGCAGGCGAGCCGCAGCCAGTGGTGGTCGGCGGCGGCGGGGACGCCGTGCTTGCCGGGTGCGGTCGGCTCGTAGCGCATGAGGACGACGTCCTGGATACGACGGGACTCCACCAGGCGCAGTCGTCCCGCTTGGTATGCGCCGGGGCCGAACAGGCGCGGGGCGGACGGGTCGCCGACGAACAGCGGGGCCAGGACCAGCTGGAGCTCGTCCGCGAGGCCCTCCTGGAGCAGCTGGGTGTGGATCGTGCCGCCGCCCTCGACCATCAGGCGGTGTACGCCGCGGGCGTGCAGGTCCGTGAGCAGGCGGCGCCAGTCGAGGTCGGCGCCGAGGGCGACCACGTCCGCCGCGAGGCCCGCCGCACGGGCCGTCCGTGCGCCCTTGTCCGTCGTATAGACGACCTTCTCGCCGCCCGTGTGCCAGAACTTCGCCGCCGGGTCCAGGTCGCCGCTGCCGCTGACGGTGACCTTCAGGGGGTACTCCGGGTGTCCCGCCGCGACCCGGGCCGCGCGCCGCTCGGGCGAGTTCACCAGCAGCCGCGGGTTGTCGGCGCGGATGGTGCCGGCGCCGACGAGGATCGCGTCGACCGAGGCGCGTACCTCGTCGACCCGGTCGAAGTCGGCGGGGCTGGAGAGCAGCAGCCGCTCGGGGCCGGTGTCGTCCAGGTAGCCGTCGAGGGAGACGGCGGCCGACAGGAGGACGTAGGGGAGGGGCATCTGCGCTCCATGGGGACCGGCGGTGTCAGGGGCGGCGGGCTTGGTTCAAGTTTTAAGCAAACCTACACTGGAGGCATGACGACCCGCTGGCTCACCCCCGAGGAGCAGCGCGCCTGGCGCGCGTACATCGGTGCCGCCCACCTCCTGGAGGACACCCTGGACCGGCAGCTCCAGCATGACGCCGGCATGCCGCATCTGTACTACTCCATCCTCGCCAATCTCTCCGACTCCCCGGAGCACCGGCTGCGGATGACCGACCTCGCGGAGCAGGTGAAGATCACCCGGAGCCGGCTGACGTACGCCGTGAGCCGGCTGGAGAAGGACGGGCTGGTGGCGCGCGAGGAGTGCCAGTGGGACAAGCGGGGCAGTGTCGCCGCACTGACGGAGGAGGGGATGGCCGTACTGGAGCGGACGGCGCCCGGCCATGTGGCGACCGTGCGAGCCGCGCTCTTCGATCACCTCACACCCGAGCAGGTGGGCCAGCTGGAGGAGATCTTCAGCGGGGTGACCCGGGTGCTCCAGGGCGGGGACGCGGCCGACATGCCATGGCTGCGGCGCTCCTCGTGCAGTGGCGAGTGAGCCGCGCCACACCGCAGTTGCTTCAAACTTAAAGCATGGGCTAGGGTCGGCCTCCGAGGATCTGCTTCAAATCTGAAGCAGCAACCCAGGACGACCGGAGACCCGCATGTCCGAGCACCCCGCCGCCACCACGCGCTCCCGCGTCCGCGTCCCGCTGCGCTTCCAGGACGGCTACAGCGTCGACGCCGACCTCGTCACCTTCCACGGCCTCACCGACGGCCAGGAGCACGTGGCCGTCGTCCTCGGCGACCCCGGTCCCGTCCCGCTCGTCCGGCTCCACTCCGAGTGCCTGACCGGCGATGTCTTCGGCTCGGCCCGCTGCGACTGCGGTCCGCAACTGCGTGAGGCGGTCGAGCGCATCGCCGAGCGCGGCGGAGTGCTTCTCTACCTCCGCCAGGAGGGCCGCGGCATCGGCCTCTACAACAAGCTCGACGCGTACGCCCTCCAGGACCAGGGCCTCGACACCTACGCCGCGAACGCCGCCCTCGGTCTGCCGGAGGACGCCCGCGACTACACGGCCGCCGCCCAGATGCTGACCGCCCTCGGCATCGGCGAGCTCGACCTGCTCTCCAACAACCCGGACAAGGCGGCCCAGTTGCGCGACCTCGGCATCGCCGTGCGCGACCGCGTGCCCACCGGCGTCTTCACCACCGCGCACAACGTCCGCTATCTGCGCGCCAAGGTCCTCCAGACCCAACACACGCTTCCGCTGGGCGAGTTGACGGAGCGCTCGGCGGTCTGACCGGCCGCCGAATTGGCTCTCCGGCGTCTGGTGCGCAGCTGTTCGACTCCGTACAGTGCTGCGGCCGGGCTGTGACTGGGGGGTTGCCGTGGGGCGATCAGGGCGTGGGGGACTCGGGCGTACCGGGTGGGGAACCGTCCTGCTGGGCGGAGCGCTGGTGCTGCTGGGCAGCCCCTGGATGCGGGAACCGCTGTACGAGTTCCAGCCGGAGACACCCGTGGTGAGCATGGTGCACCGCGCGCTGTTCGTCCCGACCTGGGATCTGTCACCCAGCTCGGAGGGCCTCGCCGAACCCCTCTACCTCGCGGGCAACACGGCGCTGATCGTGCTGCTCACCGGTGCGGTGCTGGCGCCCCGGCTGCTGACCCGGAGCCCGGCGTCCCGGGGTGTGCGGTGGCTGGCCGCGTTCGGCACGGCCGTCTTCATGTCGCTCGTCGCGGCGGTGGCGTCCTGGGCCGTCGTCAAGGCCGACGGCGACGAGGCCCTGTCGTTCTTCGGCGCCCAGCCGGACCAGGTGCTCGTCAACTTCCTCGTGGACGGCCTCGTCTTCGGCGTGCTGCTGGGCGTGGCCCTGGCAGCCGTGCTCGGCGGGACCGGTACCCGCGCGGCCATGTCCCGTATCGGCTCCCGTGACCGCGAACGGAGCAGCACCATGGCACCCTCCTCGGCACCCCTGTCGTCCGACGTCCCCGGCGGTGCCGTGGGCTCCACCGCGCCCGACGACACCACCCGCCATCTGTGCGCGGCCGCCTACACCGACCCCGACTTCACCCGCCGCGTCGTCGAGGACGTGGTGCGCGACGAGCTCGGCGCGATCGCCTCCTCCCCCGGCGTCGACCTGGTACCCGTGGTCCGCCACAGCCTCGCGGCCCGCCGGCTGCACCGGGCCCGCGACCACCGGCTCGCCGCGGTCTACCTCCTCATCGCCGTCTTCGGACCGCTGTGGCTGGTCTACGGCCACCTCTCCTTCAAGGCGCTGGCCGCCGCCTGCCGGGCCCCGCGGCGGGCGGTGCGCGGACGGGAACCGGTGGACACCGGGGCGGCCGTACGGTGGCTGGCCGGCACGATCGCGGGGGTGCTGCTGGCCGGGGTGCTGTTCGGCATGTTCCTCTCCGCGCTGCCGCTGTCCGGGGTGTGGAGCTGGCTCGCCGGGTCGTACGCGAAGGGCGTCCCGTCGCTGCTGGCAGTGATCGGCGGTGGGGTGTGGGCGTTCTGGATCATGAGCCAGGAGGAGCTGAACACCGACCGGCTGATGCGCGAGAGCCTGCGCCGGGAGACCTTCGACGCGCAGGCCCGTCCCGAGTCGGCTGCCGAGCCCGCGTGGGCGGCGGCCGGAGTGCGGGCCATGGCCGAGGCACAGTCCGGCAACGTCACCGTCTACAGCGGCTTCTCCCCCTTCATCGGCCAGGGCGTACGGCAGTCGCAGTGGGCGCTGTCCCTGCCACTGCTGCCCGCCGGGCCCGGCACCCCGCTCACCGGCTTCGACACCTGGGACGCGGTGGAGCGACTGCGCGCCCGGCTGCGGGAAGCGGCCGCACAACCGCCCGTCGACGGCGGGCCCGATCTCGGCGCGCTGGAGGTCGAGGACCGGGTCTTCGTCAGCGGCACCCGACTGACCGGAGACCGCCGTCTCCTGCCCGCACTCCTCAAGGCCCCCGCCGCCCGCCTCTCCGACACCGCCGTACGAGGGATCGCGCTGGACCCGCAGGGCACGCCCCGCCACTGCCTGGCCGCCCACCTCCCGCTGTGGGGCGGCGCGGTGGTACCCAGCCAGCTCCTGCACATCGCGGTCGTCGGCAAGACCCTGCACCTGCACTGCGACCGCCATGTCCTCACCCCGCTCCGCCCCGACCTGCGCGGAGTGGACCTGCTCCCCGCCTCGCTCACCCCCGCACACCGGGCGGGCCTGCTGCTGACGGCGCTACGGCGCAGTGGCGCGGCCCTGTTCGGTGCGCCCCGGGCCGTGGTGGGCGACGCCCTGCGCGAGTGGGGCAGACCCCGTCGGCAGCGCCGGGAGCGGGCGGCCGCGCAGACGGACCCCGCCTTCGACCGCGGGGCGCGGCTGAGCGTCCGCGAGCACGCCATGAGCGCGGAGTACCTCGACCACTTCCAACGCGTCGACGCCGAGCGGGCGTTCGCCGCGCTGGACCGGCACGCCCTGGCCGCCGTACGGGACTTCCTGGACGAGCACGGGGTGGACACGACCGACTTCCGCACCCAGACGCAGACGATCCTCAACCACGGTGTCCTCCAGACCGGCGGGGTCAGCGTCGTCGGCAACCAGGCCGTGGGCCAGGCGGCCCAGGCGACCGCCCACAACGCGACGGCAACGGCGCAGGCACCGCAATAGCTCTTGGCTCAACAGCTCAGCTGCTCAACAGCTCAATAGGAAGGAAGCCATGATGTCCCAACAGCCGCCCGAGGGAACGAACTTCGGGGTGCAGCAGTTCGGCGGCCAGAGCCAGGTCGCCAACCAGGCCGTGGGCCCCGGCGCACGAGCGGTGGCCGGCCAGGTCTCCTTCCAATCCCTCACAGCAGACCAACGAACCCAGATCCAGGATCACCTGGCCCTGATCGAACGCCTCCTGGACGAACACCGCGCGGGCCTCCCCGACCAGGACACCCCCCGCGCGGAACTCCGCCGCCTGCGCGACGAACTCGGCGACCCCGCCCCCGAACCGGGAGTGGTACGCCGAGCCCTGGACCGCCTGACGGCTTTCGCCGAACCGGTGGCCCCACTGGCGGCAGCGGTAGCCGCACTGGCCTCGGCCATCCCGTCCCTCTGACCGGAATCAGGGCTTCCTGTCACAGGACAGCCACAGCACCCCCACGCGGCCCCGCGGCAGCGCATGATTCCCTCTCAGCGTTCTTGATCCTCTGGGGGACCCATGAAGACCCGTAAAGCCGCCGCTTCCCTGGCGACCCTGCTCGCCCTCGCGACGGCGGGCCTCACGGCATGCGGCAGCAGCGACGAAGCCGACCCCGCCGCTTGCAAGGCCGCCATGGCGGAGCAGATGAAGGACGCCATGGAGAGCGGCAAGGAAGGCAGCCGCCCCAGCGCCTGCGACGGCCTCAGCGACAAGGAAATCGAGAAGATCGCCGGCGAAGTCGTCGGCGACCAGATGGAGGACTCCCTCGGAGACATCGAGGCAAGCCTCGACGACTCCCTGGAAGACCTGGAGACGGCGGCCCCGTGACCGACGCAGGGGTCTCTGGAAGGGCCTGACGACTCGCTGGTGTGGAGGTTGGTCACCGGCGGATCAGCAGCAGGTGCTGCCCTGTTGCTTGGCGAGGGTGTCGGCGTCGGCCTTCACGACGTACACCTCCCAGGGTTCCTGGCCGGGTCCGTGGACCCAGACCTTGTCCTGGAGGGCGTAGCAGCAGGTGGTGTCGTTCTCCACATCGGTCGCCAGGCCGACTTCGCCGAGACGGGTGGTGGCGGTGTGGACGGCTTCGGTGCTGTCGACCTCGACTCCGAGGTGGTCCATGCGGGTCGCCTCGCCCGCGGGGCCTTCGATCAGGACGAGCTTGAGCGGGGGCTCGGCGATGGCGAAGTTGGCGTAGCCGTCGCGGAGTTTGGCGGGCTCGGTGCCGAAGAGCTTGCTGTAGAAGGCGACGGACGCGTCGAGGTCGGGGACGCGGAGGGCGAGCTGTACGCGGGACATGGCGTTCCTCCTTGTGTGAGTGGGGTGTTCAGCAGCCGCCGGTGGTGGCCGGGGCGCCGGTGCCGATCTGGAGGGTGGTGGGGGCGGCGCAGCATCCGCCGCCGGACTGCTCAGCGTCTTCCGGGTCGTCGTAGAGGCCCGCTCCGCCGCACACTCCGGTCTCCGGGAGCGTCAGCTCGACACGTTCGGCGGCTTCCCGGTCGCCGGCGATCGCGGCGGTGACGGATCGGACCTGCTCGTAGCCGGTCAGGGCGAGGAACGTGGGGGCGCGGCCGTAGGACTTCATGCCGACCAGGTAGATGTCCTGCTCAGGGTGGGAGAGCTCGTTCACGCCGTGCGGGTAGACCGTGCCGCAGGAGTGGACGTTGGGGTCGATGAGCGGGGCCAGGGCGGTCGGGGCCTGGAGGCGCTCGTCGAGGCCGAGGCGTACCTCGGAGAGGAAGGACAGGTCCGGGCGGAGGCCGGTCAGCACGATGATCTCGTCGACCGGGTCCAGACGGCGGCCGTCCTCGGCCACCAACGCCAACCGGTCGCCGTCGCGCTCCACGGACTCCGTGCGGAAGCCGGTGACCGCGCTCGCGTGGCCGTCCTCCACCGCCGCCTTGGCGCGCAGGCCCAGGGCGCCGCGGGCGGGGAGCTGGTCGGCGTCGCCGCCGCCGAAGGTGTCCGCGCCGATGCCGCGCCGCAGGATCCAGACCGCGTGCGTGCCTGCCTCCTCCTTGGCCAGGTCGGCGAGGTGGGCCAGCGCGGTGAAGGCGGAGGCGCCGGAGCCGATGACCGCCGTGCGCTTGCCGGCGTAACGGGCGCGGGCGGCCGGGTCTCGCAGGTCCGGGACGCGGTAGGAGATACGGTCGGCCGCTGCCCTCTCGCCGAGGGCGGGCAGTCCGTCGGCGCCCATCGGGCTGGGGGTGGCCCAGGTGCCGGAGGCGTCGATGACGGCGCGGGCGGTGATTCGCCGCTCACGGCCGTCCGTCCCCAGGATGTGGACGGTGAACGGCTGCTCCTCGCGGTCGGCGTCCACGATGCGGTCTCGGCCCGCGCGGGCGACGCCGGTGACGGTGGTGCCGTAGCGGACCTTGTCACCGAGGACGTCGGCGAGCGGCTGGAGGTAGCGCTCGGCCCAGTCGCCGCCGGTGGGGTAGGCCGCGCCGTCGGGGCGGACCCAGCCGGTGGGGGCGAGGAGCTTCTCGGCGGCCGGGTCGGTGACCTCGGCCCACGGGGAGAACAGTCGGACGTGCGCCCAGTCGCGTACGGCCGTGGCGGCGGTGGGACCGGCCTCCAGGACCAGCGGTTCCAGGCCGCGCTCGACGAGGTGAGCGGCGGCGGCCAGTCCGACGGGGCCTGCGCCGATGACGACGACGGGCAGCTGGTCGGTGGTGGGCGTGGTCACGAGCGTCCCCTTTGCTTCGACGTTTGTCGATGACTTCGCGGCCAGCATGGCACCTGATTCGACAAGCGTCAACATAGACATTCATCGAATCCAAAAAGTCTCTTGGTTCGATGTGTGTCAACATAGATGCATGTCAAACACCAAGGTGCTGCCGCTGCTCGACGCCTCCGACGCTGTTGCGCCCTGCTGCCCGCCGCTCACCGAGCGGCCGTTCACCGCGGAGGAGGCCGAGACGGCCGCGCGGATGTTCAAGGCCCTCGGCGACCCGGTGCGACTGCGGCTGTTCTCCGCGGTCGCCTCGCACGAGGGCGGCGAGGCGTGCGTGTGCGACATCTCCGACGTCGGCGTCTCCCAGCCGACCGTCTCCCACCACCTGAAGAAGCTGAAGGACGCAGGGCTGCTGACCTCCGAGCGGCGCGGGACCTGGGTGTACTACCGGGTCGAGCCGTCGGTGCTGGCAGCGATGGGCAAGCTGCTCACGGTGGCGCCGGCTGCGGCCTGAGCAGAGGTCGGCCAGGGCGGTGTGCCGTTCAGGCCGAAAGCAGCGCGCTGATCTCGCGGGCGGCTTCCCGGGCGGGGCGGCCGACACCGATGAGGGTGGCCGAGGCGGGGCCGGTCCAGTCGCCGTAACCGAGCAGGTGGAGGCGCGGCTCGTCGACCGTGCGCGTGCCGATGGTGGCGATGTGGCCGCGTCGGCCGCGCAGTTGGAGCGGCGCGAGGTGGAAGAGGCTGGGCCGGAAGCCGGTGCACCAGATGATCGCGTCGGCCTCGGCGCGGGTCCCGTCGGCCCATTCGACGCCGTCGCGGGTGAGGCGGGAGAACATCGGGCTCGCCTTGAGCAGACCGCGGTCGCGGGCCTCGCGGACGGGCGGTACGGCGACGATGTCGCCCAGCGAGGCCACGCCGCCGGTGTCCGTGCGGCCCGCGTCGAGGGCGCGGCGGCGTGCGGTGGCCGCGTCGAACAGGGCGCGGCCGTCGATGTCGTCGGCGAGGTAACGGGGCGGGCGCCGGGTGACCCAGGTCAACTCGGTGTCGTACGCGAGATCGGCGGCGATCTGGGCGCCGGAGTTGCCGCCGCCGACCACGATCACCCGTCGGCCGGTGAAGTCCCGCGGGCTGCCGTAGCCGACGGTGTGCAGTTGGCGTCCCTCGAAGTCCGCACGGCCTGGCGCGGCGGGGAGAAAGGGCCGCCACCAGGTGCCGGTCGCGCTGATCACTGCGCGGGCACGCCACATCCCGGAGTCGCTCTCCACACGCAGGAATCGGCCGTCCCGGTGGACACCGTGGACCCGCACGGGCCGCTCGACGGGCAGCTCGTACCGCTTCTCGTAGTCGGCGAGGTACTCCACCACGTGCTGCGCGTCGGGGCAGGTCCGACTTATCTGCGGAGGCATGAGGCGGCCGGGCAGCGAGGAGTGGGCGGCTGGCGAGAACAGGCGCAGGGAGTCCCAGGTGTGCTGCCAGGCACCGCCCGCCGCGCTCCGGGCGTCAAGGATGACGAAGTCGACGCCCAGGCGGCGCAGGTGGTAGCCGGCGGCGAGCCCGGACTGGCCGCCGCCGATCACCACCACCTGCGACGTCCGTGTCACTCAGCGGCGTCCCGGCCCGGCGTGAAGATCAGGGCCACCAGTGCCAGCCCGACCACGGCGCCGATCAACTGCATGCCGATGAAGCCCAGGACCGAGCCGGGGGCAATGCCCGCGAACGTGTCGCTGAACATACGGCCGATGGTCACCGCCGGGTTGGCGAAGGACGTCGAGGAGGTGAACCAGTAGGCGGCGCCGATGTACGAGGCGACCGCCACCGGCGCGAAGCGCAGCTGGTCGGTGCGGGCCAGGCCGAAGATCAGCAGGATCAGGCCGGCCGTGGCGACGACCTCGCCCAGCAGCAGGTGCCCGGCCGACCGGTCGTGCGTGGACCACTCCACCAGCGGCTCACCGAACATCGCGTCCGCCAGGACCGCCCCCGCGATCGCACCCACGATCTGCGCGGGGACGTAGACCGCTGCCTCGCGGATCGTCACCCCCGCGCCACCACGCCTGCCCGTCCACCACTCGGCCAGCGTGACCACGGGATTGAAATGCGCACCGGAGACCGGGCCGAGCAGGAGGATCAGGACGCCGAGGCCGAAGACGGTGGCCAGGGAATTGGCCAGCAGCTGGACACCGACATCCTTGGTCAGATCGGTGGCCTGGATGCCGGAGCCGATGACGACCGCGACGAGGGCTGCGGTGCCGATCAGTTCGGCGGCGGCTCGGGCGGCCAGCGGCCTGCGGGGCGGGGTGGCGCCCGGAGCGGGCTGCGGCTCGGCGGCGGTTATGGCCGACTCCGCGGCGGGCTCGTGCGTGGCGGTCAAGCGGGGACTCCTTGGTGCGGTCGCCGAGGCGGCGAGGGGGGTCAGGGGCAGGACCGCTTCTTGTCGGCGGCGCTACGGGCGGACTCGGCCAGCTCGGCGAACTGGCCCGCGAGCGAGGCGATGACGTCCGCGCGCAGCTTGTAGTAGGTGAACCGGCCGCACGGCTCCGTCTCGACGACCCCGGCCTCGCGCAGCACCTTCAGGTGGTTGGAGAGGTTGGTCTGCCTGGCACCGGTCTCCTCCACGAGGTGAGTGGTGCAGAGCGTCTCCTTGGCGAGCAGGGTCACGATCCGGAGCCTGAGCGGGTCGGCCAGAACCCGGATCAGATCAGTGTCGACTGACGTCAGCATGCGCTGATACTGTCACATCAGTGGTGACTGACACCACCGGGCACTGACGTGTGCGTGCCCTCCTGTGCCGCCGTGCAGGCGCCAGATCAAGAGAGACCTCTGATGTCCGAAAAGCCCTCCGTGCTCTTCGTCTGTGTCCACAACGCCGGCCGTTCCCAGATGGCCGCCGCGTGGCTGACCCACCTGGCCGGGGACCGCGTCGAGGTCCGCTCCGCCGGCTCCAACCCGGGCGCGGGCGTCAACCCGGCTGCCGTGGAGGCCATGCGCGAGGTCGGCATCGACATCTCCGCCGAGGTCCCGAAGATGCTCACCGTGGACGCGGTCAAGGAGTCGGACGTCTGCATCACCATGGGCTGCGGCGACACCTGCCCGGTCTTCCCCGGCAAGCGGTACCTGGACTGGCAGCTGGAGGACCCGGCGGGCCAGGGCGTCGAGGCCGTCCGCCCGATCCGGGACGAGATCAAGGTGCTGGTCGAGGGCCTGATCAAGGAGATCGCGCCGGAGCCCCGGGCATGAGCGCAGAGACGGAGATCCGTAACGTCATCGTCGTCGGTTCCGGCCCCGCCGGCTACACCGCCGCCCTCTACACCGCCCGCGCCTCGCTGAAGCCGCTGGTCTTCGAGGGCGCGGTCACGGCCGGCGGCGCGCTGGTGCAGACGACCGAGGTGGAGAACTTCCCCGGCTTCCGCGACGGCATCATGGGCCCGGATCTGATGGAGAACATGCGGGCCCAGGCCGAGCGTTTCGGCGCCGAGCTCGTCCCCGACGACATCGTGGAAGTCGACCTCACCGGCCCCGTGAAGACCGTCACGGACAGCGCGGGCACGGTCCACCGGGCCAGGGCGGTGATCGTGGCAACCGGCTCGCAGCACCGCAAGCTCGATCTGCCGGGCGAGGACGCGCTGTCCGGCCGGGGTGTGTCGTACTGCGCGACCTGCGACGGCTTCTTCTTCCGCGACCACCACATCGTCGTCGTGGGCGGCGGCGACACGGCGATGGAGGAGGCCACGTTCCTCTCCCGCTTCGCCGCCTCCGTGACCGTCGTCCACCGCCGCGACGCTCTGCGCGCCTCCCAGGCCATGCAGGACCGCGCGTTCGCCGACCCGAAGATCTCCTTCACCTGGAACAGCGAGGTCGCCGAGATCCACGAGGCGGGCGGCAAGCTCGCCGGGCTCACCCTGCGCGACACGGTCACCGGCGAGACCTCCCACCTCCCGGCCACCGGGCTGTTCGTCGCCATCGGCCACGACCCGCGCACCGACCTGGTCGCCGGCCAGCTGGACCTGGACGGCGACGGCTACCTCAAGGTCGCCTCCCCCTCCACGCGCACGAACGTCCCCGGCGTCTTCGGCGCCGGAGACGTGGTCGATCACACCTACCGGCAGGCGATCACCGCGGCGGGCTCCGGCTGCGCGGCCGCCCTCGACGCCGAGCGCTACCTCGCCGCCCTGGACGACGCCGAGGCCACGGGCGAACCCGTCACGACCACTGCCTGACGCACCCGGCCCCGTCTCCCCCCTTCTCCGACGAACTCTGACGAACCCCGAAGAACCCCGAAGAACCTCGACGAACTCCGACGAATCTGACGGAGGTATCCCGGTGGCCAGCAGACGCATCGTCGCCATCGGCGGCAGCGACGCCGGCATCAGCGCGGCCCTGCGCGTCCGCGAACTGGATCCCGACAGCGAGGTCACCGTGGTCGTGGCCGACGCCTACCCGAACTTCTCCATCTGCGGCATCCCCTACTACGTCTCCGGCGAGGTCGGCCACTGGAGCGACCTGGCCCACCGCACCCTCGCCGAGCTGAAGGCCACCGGCATGCAGGTGCGCACCGACACCCTCGCCACCGGCATCGACGTGCCCGGCAGGCGACTGGCCGTGCGGGACGCCGACGGCCGTACCGAGCAACTGCCGTACGACGCACTGATCGTGGGCACCGGGGCCGTCAGCTCCCGCCCGCCGATCGCGGGCCTCGCCGGGCCCGACGCGCTCGGCCCGGTCGACGGGGTCCATCTGCTGCACAGCATGGGCGACACCTTCGCCGTGATGCAGAGCCTCGCCGCCCGCCGCCCGAAGACGGCCGTGGTCGTCGGAGCCGGCTACATCGGCCTGGAGATGGCCGAAGCCCTCACCACCCGCGGCCTGAAGGTCACCCAGATCGAGGCCCTCCCCGAAGTCCTGCCCACCGTCGACCCGGAACTCGGCGCCCTCGTGCATGCCGAACTCACGGCCCACGGAGTCGAGGTACTCACCGGCACGACGGTCTCGCAGATCGCCCGTGCCGCATCCGGCCACGTCCTCGACGTCCGCGCCACCGGCCCCGACGGCACGACCTTCACCCGCGGCACCGACCTCGTCCTGGTCGTCGTCGGAGTCACCCCCGACACGGCGCTCGCCGCCGCGGCCGGAGCCGAGCTCGGCGTGCAGGGCGCGATCGAGGTCGACGAGTACATGCGCACCTCGCTGCCCGACGTGTACGCGGCCGGCGACTGCGTCGTCACCCACCACCGCCTGCTCGGCAAAACGTGGCTGCCCCTGGGCACAACGGCCCACAAGCAGGGCCGGATCGCGGGGGAGAACGCGCTCGGCGGCCATCGCTGGTTCGCCGGCAGCCTCGGCACCCAGGTGGTCAAGGTCTTCGACCTCGTCGCCGCCCGCACCGGTCTGCGCGACCACGAGGCCGCGGCCGCCGGGCGGGGCTGGACACCGGCCACCACCGCAAGCCGCCCCGACGACCACAAGGCGTACTACCCCGGCGCCGCCCCGATCTCGATCCGCGTCACCGGCGACACCTCCAGCGGTCTCCTGCTCGGCGCCCAACTCGTCGGACGCCGCGGTGCGGAGATCTCCAAGCGTGTGGACACGTACGCCACCGCGCTCTTCCACGGCATGCCGGTCGACGGCATCAGCGAACTCGATCTCTCCTACACCCCGCCCCTTGGCTCCCCCTGGGACGCCGTCCAGGTCGCGGCACAGGCCTGGATGAGCGAGCACCACCTGGACGTACAACGCCGCATGCTCCAACCGATTGACGAGGGCCATAAGCTCAGCAAAAATTGAGTCAATGAATGCTGACTGGTCTGCAACGGTCGTGGCGCGGGCACAACGGCACGCGGCGCTGGGGGAACCCGCGCGCTTGGCGATCGTCGACCGGCTGCTGCTGGGCGATGCCTCGCCCGGCGAGCTCGGCCAGGAACTGGGCCTGCCCAGCAACCTCCTCGCCCACCACCTCAAGCTCCTCGACCAGGTCGGCCTGATCGAACGCTCCCGCTCGGAGGGGGACAGACGCCGCACCTACCTCCACCTGCGGGTGCAGGCCCTGGCCGACACCATGCCCACACCGCTGCGGACGGCACCCCGCGTGGTGTTCGTCTGCACGCACAACTCCGCCCGCTCGCACCTGGCCGCGGCCCTCTGGAAGCGCCACAGCACCGTGCCGACCGCCTCGGCGGGCACCGAGCCCGCCCGACGCGTCCACCCCCGAGCCGTCGCGGCCGCCCGTGCACACGGCCTCTCCCTGACCCCCGCCCGGACCTCCCACATCGACGACACCCTGCGCCCCGACGACCTCGTCGTCGCCGTCTGCGACAACGCCCACGAACAACTCGGCTCCCTGGCACCCGACCGGCTGCACTGGTCGGTTCCCGACCCCACCCGCACCGGCACCGACGACGCCTTCGCCGACGCCCTGAGTGATCTCGCCGACCGCATCGACCGGCTGGCACCCGCCGTCCGCCCGCCTGGAGGCAGCGATGACCGAGACCGCGTCCTTCCCGCACCGTGACCTGAGCATCGATCAGCAGCTCGCCCTGCGCACCGCCGCCACCCACCTGGGCCGCCAATTCGACGGCACCTTCGGCCAGGAGACGATCGAACGGTTCCTGCACACCAGCTACGACCAGTTCGCCAGCCGCAGTTCGATCCCCAACTTCCTCCCCCTGCTGGCCGAGCGGTTCGCCCGTCAGCGCCTGTACGCCCTGGCCAAGGTCGAAGGGCACATCACCGACGGCAAGCCCGTCGTGCTCTTCCTCTGCGTCCACAACGCCGGCCGCAGCCAGATGGCCATGGGCTTCTTCCAACACCTCGCCGGGGAGGGCGCCGTCGCCTGGTCGGGCGGCTCCGAACCCGGACACGAGATCAACCCGTCGGCCATCGCCGCGATGAGCGAACGCGGCATCGACATCTCCCGCGAGTTCGCCAAGCCCTGGACCGACGAGATCGTCCGCGCCGCCGACGTCGTCGTCACCATGGGCTGCGGCGACGCCTGCCCGGTCTTCCCCGGCAAGCGCTACCTCGACTGGACCCTCGACGACCCTGCGGGCAGGGCTGTCGACGACGTCCGGCCCATCCGCGACGAGATCGAACGCCGCGTCCGCGGACTCCTCGACGACCTCGGCGTCCCGGCACAGCACTGACGACTGTTCCGAAAACGCGGCAGCGCCCGACCCGACCGAAGCCGACTCAGGCGCTGCACAGCAGGTCAGAGGCGTTAACCCCCACCTACAACCCGTAGGCCCTGTGGGACTCGAACCCACAACCAATGGATTAAAAGTCCACTGCTCTGCCAATTGAGCTAAGGGCCCAGGCGATGTTGCCCCCACGAGCATAGCCGGACGTGGCCGGGTCTCCGATCGGGTATCGGGGACACGGCCGCGTCCGGGGCGTGCCGGGTTACGGATCGGCGGGTTCGGGGGCGCCGGCGCGGGCCGCCTCGCGGGCGATCGTGCGGGCGTGCTCGGGGTTGAGGAACCAGTGCCGGGCCGAGGCCAGCCACCAGGCCGCCGCGAAGCCGAGCACGACCAGGACGGCGACCGGGGCGTAGTTGAAGGTCTCGGCGGTGACCGGGGAGACCTGCGGGAGCATGAAGAGGACCGTGATGACGCCGACCCAGGCCACCGCCACCACTCCGATCACCTTCGACCAGCGCCCGAGATGCCAGGGCCCGCGCTCGAAGTCCTCGCCCTTGCGCAGCCGCAGCAGCGTCGGGATGACGTAGGCGATGTAGAGGCCGATCACGGCGATCGAGGTCACTGCCGCGTACGCCGTCACGTTGATCAGGTAGGGCAGGCCCAGGACGAGCGCCCCGAACGCCGCCAGCCACACCGCCGCCACCGGGGTGCGCGTGCGCGGGCTCACCGAGTGCCAGATGTGCGACCAGGGGAGCGCGCCGTCGCGTGAGAAGGCGTAGATCATGCGGCTGTTGGCGGTGACGGACGCCATCCCGCAGAACAGTTGCGCCCCGATCACCACCAGGAGCAGCAGCTTGCCCGCCGTCGCGCCGAGCGCGTCGAGCAGGATCTGGGCGGGCGGGGCGCCGGTCGGGGACGTCAGGGCACCTTCGTACGACTGGATCGCGAAGGTGAAACCCAGGAGGAGGACGAAACCCGCGATCCACGACGTCCAGATGGACTGCACGATGCCCTTGGGGCCCGCCGTGGACGCGTCGTGCGTCTCCTCGGTCATATGGGCGGAGGCGTCGTAGCCGGTGAAGGTGTACTGCGCCATCAGCAGGCCCAGCGCGACCACGTACACCCCGCTGCCCCAGCCCGTGTTGTTCACGAACTCGCCGAAGACGAACGACGCGGACTGGTGCTCGTCCGGTACGAAGGTCAGCGCGCCGACGATGACCGCGACCCCGATGACGTGCCACCACACGCTCACGCTGTTCAGCAGCGCGACGATCCGCACGCCGAAGGTGTTCAGCAGGCCGTGCAGGACCAGGATCCCGGCGAACAGAACGATCGTGCGGCCCGGCGTCACCTCGAAGTCGAACTGGAGGTTCAGGTACGCGCCGAGGAAGGACGCCGCGCCGAAGTCGATGCCCGCGGTCACCGCGACCTGGCCGAGCACGTTGAACCAGCCCGTGAACCAGGCCCAGGCCGCCGCGGAGCGGGGCGGAGCCAGGCGGTGGGCCCAGAAGTACAGGCCCGCCGAGGTCGGATAGGCCGAGCAGATCTCCGCCATCGCGAGCCCGACGAACAGCGTCATCAGGCCTACGGCCACCCAGCCCCAGGTGATCACCGCCGGGCCGCCGGTGTTCATGCCGAACAGATACAGCGTCAGACAGCCCGACAGCACCGAGATGATGGTGAAGGAGACCGCGTAGTTGGAGAACGCCGACATGCGGCGGGCGAGAACCTGCGTGTAGCCGAGCTGGGCCAGCCGCTCTTCGTCGGAGAGTTGTCCGTCACTTGTCATGCCCCCAGCGATTCCCGCATGGAGGGCGTGACATGCGCCACGACTGGCTAAAAAGAAGGCCCGCACGACCGAAATCGTGCGGGCCTCAGTATTTACGGCTGAGGATCAGCCGTTGCGCTTCCAGCGCGGCTTGTCGTCGCGGCGGCCGAACGAGGAACCGGTGCCACCGCGGTGGTCGTCACGGCGGCCGTAGGGGCGCTCGTGGCCGCCGGAGCGGAAGCCGGGACGGTCGCCCTGGCGGTCGCGGTTGAACGGACGGTCGCTGCCACGGTGCCCACCACGCTCGTCGCGGCGCTCGAAGGAACGGCCACCACGGTCGTTGTCCCGGCGGAACCCACCACGGTCGTTGTCACGACGCTCGAAGGAACGCCCACCGCGGTCGTCGAAGGAACGGCCGCCACGGTCGTCGCGACGGAAGCCGTCCCGACGGTCGTTGTCCCGGCGGAACCCACCACGGTCGTCGCGGCGCTCGAAGGAACGGCCACCGCGGTCGCCGTCCCGGCGGTCGTTGTCGCGACGGAAGCCGCCCCGGTCGTTGTCCCGACGCTCGAACGAACGCTCACCACGGTCGTTGTCCCGGCGGAAACCGCCCCGGTCGTTGTCCCGACGCTCGAACGAACGCTCACCACGGTCGTTGTCCCGACGGAACCCACCACGGTCGTTGTCGCGGCGCTCGAAGGAACGGCCACCACGGTCACCGTCCCGACGGTCGTCACGGCGCTCACGACGCTCGTACGAACCCTCGGCACGCTCGGTCCGGTCCACGTCCTGCGCCACCGGCTGCTCCGGTACGGCGGTCTCGGCCGCCACCGCCGCCGCCTGCGCCTCGGCCACCGCGGCCTCCGGGTCCTCGCCGCGCTCACGGGCGACCCGGGCGACCAGACGGTCGGCCTCCTCGCGCAGCTCGGCCGCACGCCGCTGCGCACGCTCCAGCTGCTTGGTGAGGTGCGAGACCTCACGCTCGGCCTGCTGCGCCGCGTTGCCCGCGGACTCGGCCTGCACCTCGGTCATCGAACGGGCGCCGGTGATCTCGGCGACCTCCGGGTCGAAGGCCGCGCCGCCCTGGATGATGTGACGCCCGGCGTCGACGCCCGCGTCCTCCATCAGCCGGAAGATCTGGCGACGCTGGTGCGGCAGGGACAGGGACACGACCGTGCCCGTGCGGCCCGCACGCGCCGTACGGCCGGCCCGGTGCAGGTAGTCCTTGTGGTCACCGGCCGGGTCGACGTTCAGGACCAGGTCGATGCCGTCGACGTGAATACCGCGAGCGGCGACATCGGTGGCGACGAGGACGTTGACGTAACCGTCCTTGAAGTCGGCCAGCGTCCGGGTGCGCGCACCCTGCGTCATACCGCCGTGCAGCGCGTCCGCCTTCACCCCGGCGTCCCGCAGCTGCTCCGCGACACGGTCGGCGCCGAGCTGGGTGCGGACGAAGATGATCGTGCGGCCCTTGCGGGAGGCGATCGCGGCCGTGACCGGCGCCTTGTCCTTGGGCTTCACGATGAGGATGTGGTGCGACATGGTCGTCACCGCGCCCTGGGCCGCGTCGACCTCGTGGCTGACCGGCTCGTTCAGGTAGCGGGAGACGAGGGTCTGGATCTCGTTCTCCATCGTCGCGGAGAACAGCATCCGCTGACCGCCCGCCGGAACCTGGTCCAGCAGCTCGGTGACCTCGGGCAGGAAGCCCAGGTCGGACATCTGGTCGGCCTCGTCGAGCACCGCGACCTCGACGTCCTCGAGGGAGCAGGCGCCGCGGTTGATGATGTCGCGCAGCCGGCCCGGGGTGGCCACCAGCACATCCACGCCGCGCTCCAGGGCGTAGATCTGGTTGCCCATCGACGTACCGCCGCAGACGACCTTCATCTTCAGGCCGAGCTGGTCGCCGTAGGGCTGAAGCGCGTCCGCGACCTGCATCGCGAGCTCACGGGTCGGGGTGAGGATGACGGCGCGCGGACGGTGCTTCTCGGTACGGCCGCCGGAGAGGCGGGCCAGGGTCGGCAGACCGAAGGAGAGGGTCTTGCCGGAGCCGGTACGACCGCGGCCCAGGATGTCCTTGCCGGCCAGGGCGTCCGGGATGGTCGCGGCCTGGATCGGGAAGGGGGTGGTCACGCCGTTCTGCGCGAGCTTGCGCACGACGCCCTCGGGGAGACCGAGGTCCGCGAAGGTGACCTCGGGCGTCTCCTCGACGGTCTCGCCCTCGACAACGACGATCTCGTTCTCGTCGTTCTCGGGCAGGACGATGTGATCAGAACTGGAAATGGACATGCGTATGCGAAACCTTCCGGAGTCTCGTCGGCACGCGCCCGTCAACTCCGTGATTCGCAATACGACCGCCTCTATGCGGTCAGCCACGGCAAGGGAGAGAACGCGCCACACGGCGCGCTCTGCATTGGCGCCGGGCAAATGGGATCAAACGATCTACCACCATACGCACCCCCCACCCCCCAAGGCAAACCGAGTCCGGTAGACCTACGTCACACCGGAGCCCCGGCCTCCGGCGCGGGCTCACGCTGGAGCATCGGCTCCGCCTCCCCGTGCGCCGAGGAGGACGGCTCGGCGACCGTCGGCGAGGGAGTGACCGACGGCTCCGGCGGGGTCGGCGTCGGGGACGGCTCCGCCGGGCGGGTCGGAGTCGGCGGCTCCTCGGTCGGCTCCGGCGGCCCCCCGGGCTTCTCCGTCCGGTCCGGCTTGCCCGGCTCGTGCGCGTCCTCGCTCGGCCCGGCCGACGCGGAAGCCGACGGCGACGCCGACTCCCCGTCCTCGCCCTTCCTGCCCTTCCCCTTGCCCTTCCCGTCCCCTTTGCCGTCCTTGCCCCGCCTGCCGTCGGAAGCCGCGGCCCCGTACCCCGCACCCCCACCCGACACCGCGGACCCACCGTCCGGCGCCTCCCCGCCCCGCCGCCCCGCCGAATGCGACGGCTTCGCACCCTTTCCGGCACCGTCGTCACCCACGCTCATACAACCGGCAGCAGCGGCGACAGCCATGACCGTGGCGGCCAGACGGACAGGTACGTACAAGGGGCGCACGGGCAGCCACCTCCGGTGGAGGATGAAGGAGTCAACCTCCCCAACTCCCCCCGCCCACAAGAGGACACGCGACCCGTATCAGCCGGCGCTCACCCGTACCCGAGCGCATGCAGCCGGGCATCGTCGATGCCGAAGTGATGCGCGATCTCATGCACCACCGTCACCTCGGTCTCCGCGACGACGTCCTCCCGCGAATCACACATCCGCAGCGTCGGCCCGCGATAGATCGTGATCCGGTCCGGCAGCACACCCGCGTACCACTCACCGCGATCCGTCAGCGGCGTCCCCTCGTACAGCCCCAGCAGCTCAGGATCGTCGGCGGGCGGCTCGTCCTCCACGAACACCGCCACGTTGTCCATCAGCCGCGTCAGCTCCGGCGGGATCCGGTCCAGCGCCTCGGCGACCAGTTCCTCGAACTCCTCACGCGTCATCTCCAGCACAGAGCCATTGTCCGGCACACGAGGCCCGTACGAGAGCCGCCGGCGCCCGGCATATCCACCCGCGCACTTGGGCATACGGGACCAATGGCCCGCGTCCCAGCCGCAGCCCGCATACTGACCGCCGCCAACCGCATACGCAGGACCCCGCGCACCCGCCAGGCACCGCCCGGCACGGTCCAGCTCACCGAGCAGCCGCGCCCCTGGATCCGCGCGCTGGGGCTGATCACGGTCGTCCTGCTCGGCGCCTGGCTGGGACTGCTGATCGTGGGCAACGTACGCGTGTCCGTCGGCCCCATGGACACCACCATGACCCTGCGCCCCTCCGTCAGCGGCGGCACAAAGATCAACGTCTCACCGCTCGGCGCACTCCAGCTGGACAGCCACATCGCACCGGTCCGCCTGGACGTCAACGTCGACCGACTGGACCCCGAACGCGCCCAGGCCCTCGTCGACCACCCCGAACGCCTCTCCGGACTCCAGGACGAAGTCGCCCACGACGTCGCCCACGGCACCCGCGACCTGGCCCTGCGCTCCTGCGTCGCCGTCGTCACCGGCGCCACCGCACTGGGCCTGGCCGTCTACCGCCGCCCCCGCCGCGCCCTCGCCGCAGGCGGCCTCGCCCTGACCCTGCTGGCAGCATCCGGCGGCACAGCGGCAGCCACCTGGAACCCGAACTCAGTCCTGGAACCCAAATTCTCCGGACTCCTGTCCTCCGCCCCCTCCCTCGTAGGAGACGCACGCAACATCGTCACCGAATTCGACGTCTACCAGAAGGAGTTGGCCCGCCTGGTCACCAACGTGACCAAGCTCTACGACGCGACCTCGACACTCCCGGCGTACCAACCGGACCCGTCGACGATCCGCGTCCTGCACGTCTCCGACATCCACCTCAACCCGGCGAGCTGGAAGATCATCGCCTCGCTGGTGGAGCAGTACCAGGTCAACGTGATCGCCGACACCGGCGACACGATGGACCACGGCACAGCGGCGGAGAACGGCTTCCTGGACCCGATCGAGGACCTGGGCGCGCCCTACGTCTGGGTCCGCGGCAACCACGACTCCATCCTCACCCAGCGGTACCTGGAGGACCTGGAGAACGTCCACGTCCTGGACGAGGGCCGCGCCCGCACCATCGCCGGCCTGCGCTTCGCGGGAATCGGCGACCCCCAGTTCACCCCCGACCGCACGAACAAGACCGGCGCCGAGGCCACCCAGGAACTGGCCGGCGCCCGACTGGCCTCGGCCCTGCGCGACCAGAAGGCGGCGGGCAGGCCGGTGGACGTGGCCATGGCCCACGAACCCTCCGCGGCCCGCGAGGTGGACGGCGAGGTCCCCTTGATCCTCGCCGGCCACCTCCACCACGACGAGATGGAGATGCTGGAACAGGGCACCCGCCTGCGCATCGAAGGCTCGACAGGCGGCAGCGGCCTACGCGCGGTGGAGGGCGACTACCCCGACCCCATCGAAGCCTCGATCCTCTACTTCGACCGTGACACCCGCCGCCTCCAGGCCTGGGACGAGATCGAACTGGGCGGCCTGGGCCTGACGACAGCCGAGGTCAGCCGCCACCTCCCGGAGGAGAACCAACCGGGTGTGTCGCCCACCCCCACCCCCTCCCCGTAAACCGTTTTGGCGATCCCTCCCGCCATCCCATATGCTTCTCACGTCCCCGACGCGCTGAGAAGCGCGCAGGCGGGCCGATAGCCCTCATCGTCTAGCGGCCTAGGACGCCGCCCTTTCAAGGCGGTAGCACGGGTTCGAATCCCGTTGGGGGCACGCAAAACCGTGTGCGACACTAGTGGTCGCCCACAAAGCTTGGTCCTGTGGAGCAGTTTGGAGTGCTCGCCACCCTGTCAAGGTGGAGGCCGCGGGTTCAAATCCCGTCAGGACCGCTGAGGTTTCCCCGGAAGCCTCGTGGCTGGGTAGCTCAGTTGGTACGAGCGATCGCCTGAAAAGCGATAGGTCGCCGGTTCGACCCCGGCCCCAGCCACCATCCAAGGGCCCCGACCAAACGGTCGGGGCCCTTGATCTGTTCCCCCGGCCCTCCCTCACGCTCGGGCGGGCCAAAAGCGTTCGCCAGGGAAATCGGTGGGATGAGATCCTGGGTCGCGTATGTCTACGCACCCTGCCCCCGCCCTCGGCGCTCTCGCCCCCCGTCTGACCGAGCTTTCGCTGCGTGATGCGCATCGGATCGGTCGGCGGCTCGAAGGTGCGCGCAAGATCCGTAAGCCGGAGGCTCGCGCCGCTGTGCTCGCCGAGATCGAGGGCGAGGTCGCGAAGGCCGAGGAGCGGATGGGGGAGCGGCGGGCCCGGGTGCCGGCCGTCTCGTATCCCGAGCAGTTGCCGGTCAGCCAGAAGAAGGACGAGATCGCGGCCGCTATTCGCGATCATCAGGTCGTCATCGTCGCTGGTGAGACCGGGTCCGGTAAGACCACGCAGATTCCGAAGATCTGTATGGAGCTCGGGCGTGGTGTGCGCGGCATGATCGGGCATACGCAGCCCCGTCGGATCGCCGCTCGTACGGTGGCTGAGCGCGTCGCCGAGGAGATGAACACCCCTCTTGGCGAGGCCGTCGGCTGGAAGGTTCGTTTTACCGATCAGGTGAATCCGGACGCCACCTTCATCAAGCTGATGACGGACGGCATCCTGCTCGCCGAGATCCAGACCGACCGTGAGCTGCGTGCCTACGACACGATCATCATCGACGAGGCCCACGAGCGGTCCCTGAACATTGATTTCCTGCTCGGGTATCTGGCGCAGTTGCTGCCGCGTCGGCCCGATCTCAAGGTCGTGATCACCTCCGCGACCATCGACCCCGAGCGGTTCTCCCGGCATTTCGGTGACGCCCCGATCGTCGAGGTCAGCGGGCGGACGTACCCCGTGGAGGTGCGTTACCGGCCCCTCCTCGAAGAGGACTCCGACGACGCGGACCGGGATCAGATCACCGCCATCTGTGACGCCGTGGAGGAGCTCCAGGGTGAGGGGAAGGGCGACATCCTCGTCTTTCTCTCCGGTGAGCGGGAGATCCGGGACACCGCCGATGCGCTCGAGAAGAAGAAGTACCGGTTCACCGAGGTGCTGCCGCTGTACGCGCGGCTGTCGCATGCCGAGCAGCATCGTGTCTTTCAGCCGCACACCGGTCGCAGGATCGTTCTGGCGACCAACGTCGCCGAGACCTCGCTGACCGTTCCCGGGATCAAGTACGTCATCGACCCCGGCTTCGCCCGTATCAGCCGTTACAGCCATCGCACCAAGGTCCAGCGGCTGCCCATCGAGGCGGTCTCCCAGGCCAGCGCCAACCAGCGCAAGGGCCGTTGTGGTCGTACGAGTGACGGTGTCTGTATTCGGCTGTACAGCGAGGACGACTTCCTTGCTCGGCCAGAGTTCACCGATGCCGAGATCCTGCGCACCAACCTCGCCTCCGTCATCCTCCAGATGACCGCCGCCGGTCTCGGCGACATCGAGAAGTTCCCGTTCATCGATCCGCCGGACCATCGCAACATCCGTGACGGTGTCCAACTCCTCCAGGAGCTGGGCGCGTTGGACCCGGCACAGAAGGACGCGCGCAAGCGGCTCACCGACACCGGCCGCAAGCTCGCGCAGCTGCCCGTCGACCCCCGTCTGGCCCGGATGGTGCTGGAGGCGGACCGGAACGGCTGTGTCCGCGAGGTGATGGTGATAGCCGCCGCGCTGTCCATCCAGGACCCGCGCGAGCGCCCCGTCGACAAGCAGGCGCAGGCGGACCAGCAGCACGCCCGCTTCAAGGACGAGACCAGCGACTTCCTCGCCTATCTCAATCTCTGGCGGTACCTGCGCGAGCAGCAGAAGGAGCGCGGTTCCAGTTCCTTCCGGCGGATGTGCAAGCAGGAGTATCTGAACTTCCTGCGGATCCGTGAGTGGCAGGACATCTACACCCAGCTGCGGACCGTCGCCAAGCAGATGGGCATCCATCTGAACGAGGAGGACGCGGCCGACCAGAGTGTCCATGTGTCTCTCCTGGCCGGTCTGCTCTCGCACGTCGGTATGAAGGACGTGAAGGACGGCAACAAGAACGAGTATCTGGGCGCCCGCAACGCCAAGTTCGCGATCTTTCCGGGCTCGGCCCTGTTCAAGAAGCAGCCGCGGTTCGTGATGTCCGCCGAGCTGGTGGAGACCTCGCGGCTGTGGGCCCGGGTCAACGCGAAGATCGAGCCGGAGTGGGTCGAGCCGCTGGCCGGGCATCTGCTGAAGCGGACGTACTCCGAACCGCACTGGGAGAAGGACCAGGCCGCGGTGATGGCGTACGAGAAGGTCACGCTGTACGGGGTGCCGATCGTCGCCCAGCGCAAGGTGAACTACGGCCGGATCGACGCCGAGGTCTCCCGCGAGCTGTTCATCCGCAATGCGCTCGTCGAGGGTGACTGGCGTACGCATCACAAGTTCTTCGCCGACAACCGCAAGCTGCTGAGCGAGGTCGAGGAGCTCGAACACCGCGCCCGGCGGCGGGACATCGTCGTCGACGACGACACGCTCTTCGACTTCTACGACCGTCGGGTGCCCGAACACGTCGTGTCCGGCGCCCACTTCGACTCGTGGTGGAAGCGGAAGCGGCACGAGGAGCCGGAGTTCCTGGACTTCGAGCGGGAGATGCTGATCCGGGAGTCGGCGGAGGCGGTCACCAAGGCCGACTATCCGGACTCCTGGCGGCAGGGGCCGTTGAAGTTCCGGGTGACGTACCAGTTCGAGCCGGGCGCGGACGCGGACGGGGTGACGGTCCACATCCCGCTCCAGGTGCTCAATCAGGTCACCGACGAGGGCTTCGACTGGCAGATCCCGGGGTTGCGGGAGGAGGTCGTGACGGAGCTGATCCGCTCGCTCCCGAAGCCGATCCGCCGCAATTACGTGCCGGCGCCGAACTTCGCCAAGCGGTTCCTTGATACGGCGGTCCCGCTCCAGGAGCCGCTGACGGTGACGATGGCCCGTGAGCTGAAGCGCATGGTGGGCGTGCCCTTCGAGGCGGACGACTTCGACTGGGCGAGGCTTCCGGACCATCTGCGGATCACCTTCCGGATCGTCGACGAGCGGCGCCGCAAGCTGGCCGAGGACAAGGATCTGGAGGCGTTGAAGCTCCAGCTGAAGCCGAAGGCGCGCCAGGCGCTGTCGCAGGCCGCGGCGGCCACCGCTTCCCGCGAGGGCGGGGAGTCCCTGGAGCGCAAGGGTCTGACGGACTGGTCGATCGGCACGCTCACCCGGGTCTTCGAGACGCGTCGCGCGGGGCAGCCGGTGAAGGCCTACCCGGCGCTGGTGGACGACGGCGACACCGTGTCCGTGCGGCTCTTCGACACCGAGGCGGAACAGGCGCTGGCGATGTGGCAGGGCACCCGGCGTCTGATCCTGCGCAACATCCCGGTCAACGCGGCCAAGTTCGCGTCCGAGAAGCTGACGAATGCCCAGAAGCTCGCCCTGTCCGCGAATCCGCACGGCTCGATGCAGGCTCTGTTCGACGACTGCGCGATGGCCGCGGCGGACAGGTTGATCGGGGACTTCGGGGGGCCGGCGTGGGACGAGGAGTCGTACCGGAAGCTGTACGACAAGGTCCGTGCGGAGATCGTCGACACCACGGTGCGTACGGTCGGGCAGGTGCAGCAGGTGCTGGCCGCCTGGCAGGCCTGTGAGCGCCGTCTCAAGGCCGTACAGAGCCCTGTGCTGCTGGCAAACCTGACGGATGTCCGTAAGCAGCTCAACGCGCTGGTGAAGCCCGGTTTCGTGACGTCGGCGGGGATTCGGCGGCTGCCGGATCTGATGCGGTACCTGGTGGCGGCGGACCGGCGGCTTCAGCAGATGCCGACGGGGGTCCAGCGGGACACGACCCGTATGGAGAAGGTCCATGAGATGCAGGACGAGTACGCGTGGCTGCTGGAGCAGATGCCGCAGGGGCGTCCGATGCCGCAGCAGGTGCTCGACGTCCGCTGGATGATCGAGGAGCTCCGGGTGAGCTATTTCGCCCATGCGCTCGGCACGGCGTACCCGGTCTCGGACAAGCGGATCGTGAAGGCGATCGACGCGCTGGCGCCGTAACGGTTCCCGCACAGAGGGTGAGTTCGACCAGGACACCCACCCTCCTGTACAGTCTCTTCTCGCAGCGCAACGCAAGAAAAAGCGCCGCGAAACCTGGTCCTGTGGAGCAGTTTGGAGTGCTCGCCACCCTGTCAAGGTGGAGGCCGCGGGTTCAAATCCCGTCAGGACCGCAAGATGAATGAAGGGCCCGGATCGAAAGATCCGGGCCCTTCTGCGTTGCCTCGCAGAGGGCACGCGGAGGGCACGAAGGCGCCCCGCGTCCGCTCATGCCGTCTTGACGGCGTCACATTCGCTCGGTACCCAGAAACCAGGGCTCCTTCTCCGTACGGCCCCTGGAGGTGGCGTATGGCGGCTTCGGCTAGGCACGAGACGCGGGCGTTGCTCCGCGCGCATCTGGCGGCCGCTTCCTCCTACCGGCATCTCACCCGCCACTGTCCGATCTGCCATCAGCTCCTGCGGCTCGCCATGGACTCCGTACCGCCTCCCGCCGACCACATGCCCGACGAGCGGGTCGAGGCGGCCGAGCCCGCCGAGCCCGTCGAGGACGGCAGCCCCTCCCCCGCGTGACCTTCGCCGGCCTCAACACCCGCCCCGCCAAGGGACGCTGGAACGCGTGGCTCCTCTAGCGCACATAGACCAAAGGCAACAAGCTCCCTGGCATGTGACGGGTGTCACCGCATGAGTTTCCGGAACCGCGGTACTTACACCCCACCTACAACTGGTCAATTTAATATGTGCAATTGCACCACTCCCGAGGCCGCACCCACAGGAGATCCGACAGCCCTCCCCAGGGTCCGACAAGGCCACACACAGAGCCGTCCGGGAGCCTGTCAGGGCGCACAAAAAAGATCGCGCTGGACCCGGCGGAGTCCAGCGCGATCTACGACGCACCCTGTCAGTTGCCTGAAGCCGTGGGCGTGGGTCCTGTTGGGGCAGTACCCGCGTCGCTTGGAGCTGTAGGGCCCGGGCGTCTCGACATGTTGGGGGACCTGCCGAATTGCCCGGTTATGTAGTTGTTCAGGCCTCGCTGCGCTGCTGCGGGATGCCCGCGAGCAGAGCGCGGACCTCAGCCTCGCGGTAACGGCGGTGTCCGCCGAGCGTACGGATGGACGTGAGCTTTCCGGCCTTCGCCCACCGCGTGACCGTCTTGGGGTCGACGCGGAACATGGTGGCGACCTCAGCCGGGGTCAGCAGCGGCTCGGCATCAGGGGTGCGAGCGGTCATGAGCGGCCTCCTCGGGAGAACCGAACCTTCTCGGTTCTTTCCTCTAAATTCTGCACCTTGACCCGCGTTGCCCGAAATGGCGGACGCGAGTCGAGTCGGTTATAGGACGAACGGCTTGTCCTCGGCACTACAACTACACCATCTGTCCAGCCGCGTCGGCCAAACCGATGGAATTGCCCCTCCAGGTGTTCATCAGCGACGGAAGCCGATGGACCATGCCATAGCGGACAGTCACGCCGCTGTGACGATCAGTCACAGGGCGATCAGGAGTCACCAGACCCCCCAAAGCGTGCAATGCGAGCGGAGTCCTCCCCGGACTCCTTGTCCTATTTTGGCATGAGGGTGGGGAAGGGACGCAAGGGCCGCGTAAGTGCGGTCCGTCACGCTTGACACACCTTGAGGTGAACGCCCGGATCGGGTCGTACGTCCCTTGTTGACGAAACTTCAGCAACTCGGGTCGCACGTGAGGGAGGACGAAACCCCATATTGGGCGTCTGGTCAAACGTCAGTTCGTGACCTGGGCCACACTCGGCAGGCTCGGGGCCTCAGTTGGCCGAGCGCCGATCCCGTACCGACCGCCACCGCTCCACGAGCCGCCCGTACGCCGCCCCCGCCGCCGAGCCGTCCCCGGCGCGCAGCGCGGCGATGCCCTCGGCCACGTCCGCCGCCGAGTGGTCGTCCTCCAGCTCACCGGCCGGCAGGACGTGCACCAGGCCGCCGTAGTCGAGTTCGACCAGGGACCGCGGATGGAACTCCTCCAGCCAGCGCCCGACCTCCACCAGGCCGTCCACCAGCGGTCCTTCGTCGATGGTGTCCTTCAGCGTCCTGAGCGCCCGCGCCACCCGGCGCCGCGCCTGCACCATCGGAGTCCGGTACCGCAGCAGCGGCGGGATCTCGCCGGTGCCCTTGTCGTAGCGCCGCTCCTCGTCGGAGACGAGGACGAACCAGTGCAGCGGCACCTGCCAGGTCGAGGTGCGGATCCAGGGCCGGGCGTCCGGGTTGCGCGCCAGCCACCGCTCGTAGTCCTGGGTGGCCTGCCGCCGTACGACCGGGGGGAGCAGCGCGTCCAGGACCGGTGCCGGGAACTCCTCGGCCAGGTCGCCGAGCGCCTGCCAGCCGCGCAGCCGGGTGCGCCAGGGGCAGACGCAGACCACGCCGTCCACCTCCAGCACGAACGCGTCCAGGCTCTCGTGCACCGGCACCGGGACCGGCGGGGTGGGCAGCAAGTCGGCGAGGGCGCGGCGCAGTTCGTCCTGGTACGAGGGGCGGTCGGTGCGGCGGGCGTAGCGCGTCCAGTGGCCGCGCTCGGGTTCGGGGAAGGCGGCCAGCGGCTCGTACACGCGCAAGTAGGTCGCGTACGGGACGATCACCGAGGACACCTTGGGCACGCCTGCTCCCTCCCCCGCCCGCTGCCAGGAAAACCTGCGAAACCCGCTCACAAAGCGGCTGGAAATCTATGTAAATCGTCGCACGGGGGTACCCCGGGAGTAGGTGATCCTGAGCACGTCGAGGTGGCGGGGCGCTCCAGGCTCTAATCTCGACCCACACAGTTCCCGCCACCCCAGGGAGCTGCTCCCAACCGCCGCTACTTACCCAGGAGTCACCACAGTGACCGACGTAACCGACGGCGTCCTGCACACCCTGTTCCACTCGGAGCAGGGGGGACATGAGCAGGTCGTGCTCTGCCAGGACCGCGCCAGCGGACTCAAGGCCGTCATCGCCATCCACAACACCGCGCTGGGCCCCGCGCTCGGCGGTACGCGCTTCTACCCCTACGCGACCGAGGAGGAGGCCGTCGCCGACGCCCTGAACCTCGCGCGCGGGATGTCGTACAAGAACGCCATGGCCGGTCTTGACCACGGCGGCGGCAAGGCCGTGATCATCGGCGACCCGGAGACGATCAAGAGCGAGGAGCTGCTGCTCGCCTACGGCCGCTTCGTGGCCTCCCTCGGCGGCCGCTACGTCACCGCCTGCGACGTCGGCACCTATGTCGCCGACATGGACGTCGTGGCCCGCGAGTGCCGCTGGACCACCGGGCGCTCCCCGGAGAACGGCGGGGCCGGTGACTCCTCCGTGCTCACCGCCTTCGGCGTCTACCAGGGCATGCGGGCCTCCGCCCAGTACGTGTGGGGCGACCCCTCGCTGCGCGGCAGGCGCGTCGGCATCGCAGGCGTCGGCAAGGTCGGCCACCACCTGGTCGAGCACCTCGTGTCGGAGGGCGCCGAGGTCTTCGTGACCGACGTCCGCGAGGACGCCGTGCGCCGGATCACCGAGCGGCACGCGGGGGTGACGGCCGTGGCCGACACCGAGGCGCTGATCCGGATCGAGAACCTCGACATCTACGCGCCCTGTGCGCTCGGCGGGGCCCTCAACGACGACTCCGTGCCGGTACTGACCGCCAAGGTGGTCTGCGGCGCCGCCAACAACCAGCTCGCCCACCCGGGCGTGGAGAAGGACCTCGCCGACCGCGGGATCCTCTACGCGCCGGACTACGTGGTGAACGCCGGCGGTGTCATCCAGGTCGCCGACGAGCTGCACGGCTTCGACTTCGAGCGGTGCAAGGCGAAGGCGGCCAAGATCTACGACACCACGCTCGCCATATTCGCGCGTGCGAAGGCGGACGGAATTCCGCCGGCCGCCGCGGCCGACCGGATCGCCGAGCAGCGGATGGCGGAGGCCCGCCGGGCACGCTGATGGTCCGCCCCTCGAGGCGCTCTTGAACGCGTCCGGTACCCGTCGGCGAGCACTTAGAGAGAACTCTCACGTTCGTCGGCGGGTCGCCCGCCCAGAAGTAGTTAAAATCGCGGTTGACCAGCGGGGACGGGGCGCCCCGAGGGTCCTGGGTCCAGGCACGTGCTGCGGGCGACGTACCGTATGCGCGTGGGCTCAGGTACCGTGGAAGCCCTACGGGCCGGTCTCTCCGAGGAGAGTCCGTTCCGGATCATGAACGCGTGTCAAGACTCTGGGGCCGTCGAGCCCCGTCACCGAGGGGGTCGAGCCATGGGGCGCGGCCGGGCCAAGGCCAAGCAGACGAAGGTCGCCCGCCAGCTGAAGTACAACAGCGGCGGGACTGACCTGTCGCGTCTGGCCAACGAGCTGGGCGCTTCGACTTCGAACCAGCCGCCTAACGGCGAGCCGTTCGAGGACGACGAAGACGACGATGACCCGTACGCCCAGTACGCGGATCTGTACAACGACGACGATGAGGACGAGGACGACGAGTCCGGTCCCACGTCTCAACGCCGCGGCGCTTGACGTTCTACTAGCTGCGCTCAGCCCGGTCCGAGGCGGTTCCCGCCGCCGGACCGGGTTTTGCGCTGCCTTGTGCGAAGGTCAGACGGCGTAGTCGTTGATCAGGGCGGCGCCCGTCTCGTGGTCGCCCCGGTCGGTGATCTCGCCGGCGACCCAGGACTCGACCCCGCGGTCGGCCAGCGTCGCCAGTGCCACGTCCGTGGACTCCTCCGGCACGATCGCGATCATGCCGACGCCCATGTTCAGGGTCTTCTCCAGCTCCAGACGCTCGACCGAGCCGGTCCTGCCGACGAGGTCGAAGATCGGGGCCGGGGTCCAGGTGGCGCGGTCGACGATCGCGTGCAGACCGTCCGGGATCACGCGGGCCAGGTTGGCGGCCAGACCGCCACCGGTGACATGGCTGAACGCGTGCACCTCGGCGGTCCGGGTCAGCGCCAGGCAGTCCAGCGAGTAGATCTTGGTGGGCTCCAGCAGCTCCTCGCCGAGGGTGCGGCCGAACTCCTCGATCCGCGCGTCCAGGGCGAGCCCGGCCTGGTTCAGCAGGACGTGCCGGACCAGCGAGTACCCGTTCGAGTGAAGACCGGAGGCCGCCATGGCGATCACGGTGTCACCCTTACGGATGCGATCCGCGCCGAGCAGCCGGTCGGCCTCCACGACGCCGGTACCGGCGCCCGCGACGTCGAAGTCGTCCGGACCGAGCAGGCCGGGGTGTTCGGCCGTCTCGCCGCCGACCAGGGCACAGCCAGCGAGGACACAGCCCTCGGCGATGCCCTTCACGATGGCCGCCACCCGCTCGGGGTGGACCTTGCCGACGCAGATGTAGTCCGTCATGAACAGCGGCTCGGCGCCGCACACCACGATGTCGTCCATGACCATCGCCACGAGGTCGTGGCCGATGGTGTCGTAGACGCCCATCTGACGTGCGACGTCGACCTTGGTGCCGACGCCGTCGGTGGCGGAGGCGAGCAGCGGGCGCTCGTAGCGCTTGAGGGCGGAGGCGTCGAAGAGGCCGGCGAAACCGCCGAGGCCGCCGAGGACCTCGGGGCGCTGGGTCTTCTTCACCCACTCCTTCATCAGCTCTACGGCGCGGTCGCCCGCCTCGATGTCGACGCCCGCGGCTGCGTAGCTGGCACCAGTGGTCTCTGCAGACATGACCTTGAGAACTTTCGTGTCGTACTACGGGGGCTTACGGGCGACGGATCGCGTCGGCCGCGGCCGTGGCGGCCGGGCCGGCCGCCAGCTCGGTCTCCAGAAGCTGCTTTCCGAGCAGCTCGGGGTCCGGGAGCTCCATCGGGTACTCACCGTCGAAGCAGGCGCGGCAGAGGTTCGGCTTGGCGATGGTGGTCGCCTCGATCATGCCGTCGATGGAGATGTACGCCAGCGAGTCGGCGCCCAGCGAGGTGCCGATCTCGTCGATGGTCATGCCGTTGGCGATCAGCTCGGCGCGGGTGGCGAAGTCGATGCCGAAGAAGCAGGGCCACTTCACGGGCGGCGAGGAGATCCGGATGTGGACCTCGGCGGCGCCGGCCTCACGGAGCATGCGGACCAGGGCGCGCTGGGTGTTGCCGCGCACGATGGAGTCGTCGACGACGACCAGGCGCTTGCCCTTGATGACTTCCTTCAGCGGGTTCAGCTTCAGGCGGATGCCGAGCTGCCGGATCGTCTGCGAGGGCTGGATGAACGTACGGCCGACGTAGGCGTTCTTCACCAGGCCCGCGCCGAAGGGGATGCCGGAGGCCTCCGCGTAGCCGATGGCGGCCGGGGTGCCGGATTCCGGGGTCGCTATGACCAGGTCGGCCTCGACCGGGGCTTCCTTCGCGAGCTTGCGGCCCATCTCCACGCGGGAGAGGTACACATTGCGGCCGGCGATGTCGGTGTCCGGGCGGGCCAGATACACGTACTCGAAGACACAGCCCTTGGGCTTCGCTTCCGCGAATCGCGAGGTGCGCAGGCCGTTCTCGTCGATGGCGATGAACTCGCCGGGCTCGATCTCGCGCACGAAGCTGGCGCCGCAGATGTCCAGAGCGGCGGACTCGGACGCGACGACCCAGCCACGCTCCAGGCGGCCGAGGACCAGCGGGCGGATGCCCTGCGGGTCACGGCCGGCGTAGAGGGTGTGCTCGTCCATGAAGACCAGCGAGAAGGCGCCCTTGACCTGCGGGAGGATCCGGTGGGCGGCCTCTTCGATGGTCAGCGGCTTGCCGTCCTCGTCGACCTGGGCCGCAAGCAGCGCGGTCAGCAGGTCGGTGTCGTTGGTCGCCGCCACACGCGGGGTGCGGCCCTCCTGCTTGGGCAGGTCGGCGACCATCTCGGCGAGCTGGGCGGTGTTGACGAGGTTTCCGTTGTGGCCGAGCGCGATGGAGCCGTGCGCGGTGGCACGGAACGTCGGCTGGGCGTTCTCCCACACGGAGGCACCGGTGGTCGAGTAGCGGGCGTGACCGACCGCGATATGACCCTGGAGCGAACCGAGAGAGGTCTCGTCGAAGACTTGGGACACCAGGCCCATGTCCTTGAAGACGAGGATCTGGGAGCCGTTGCTGACCGCGATTCCCGCGGATTCCTGGCCCCGATGCTGGAGGGCGTAGAGCCCGAAGTACGTGAGCTTTGCGACCTCTTCGCCCGGAGCCCAGACACCGAAGACGCCACACGCGTCCTGGGGGCCTTTCTCGCCGGGGAGCAGATCGTGATTGAGTCGACCGTCACCACGTGGCACGGCTCCGAGTGTAGGCGAGATCGACCACTGGTCCGAATTCGCTGGGAGTGGGCTTTCTTACTTCGCATGGGCGACGAGACCGTCCCCGGAGGCCTTCGTGAGGGTCAGCGTCTGGTCTTTCTGCTGGTAGGACACCTTGCCGGTGAGGATGTCGATCATCTCCTGCTCCGCCTTCATCACCGGGCCCTCGCACAGCATGCGCGTGGTGGACAGACGACCGAACTCGATGGTGCCGTTCTTGACGGCGGCCTCGCCGCGGAAGTTGTTGCAGCCGAGGTTGCCGCTCGCGGTGCCGTCCTCACCCAGGGTGAGGTGGGCCTTGGTCCCCTTGGGCAGGGACTTGGCCGTGGAGTCGTCGCCCTTGCCGGAGACCAGGGTGTCGATGGTCCACTTGGTGCCCTTCAGGGCGGGCTCCGGCTCGTCCTTCGCCGCTCCCTCGCCCAGGGTGATCGAGTCGCCGTCCTTGCTGGTCAGCGTGAGGGTCTTGGCGCCCTCTCGCTCCTCGACGGCGGCCTTGAGGGTGCCGGTGAACACGCTCAGGAACCGCTCCTCGAACTCCTGCACGGGACCGGGGCAGCCCATAGCGGTCGAGGCGAGATCGGTGATCTTGACGGTGTCGCCCTCGATCTCGACGTCGGCGCCGAAGTCGTTGCAGCCGACCGTGCCGCCCGAGTCCCCGCCGCTGACGTCGGGCTCGGCGGCGCCGGGCTTGAGCACGACGTACGCCTGATCGACCCGGAAGTGCTTGTCCTCGGTCGGCAGGCCGTACTCCTTGCCGTCGACCGTCACCTTCTGCGGGACCCAGCGGGTGTCCGCGATGTCGGTGGCCTTCTTCGTCTTCTCACCGTCACCCACCGAGCCGCTGCCGCTGCCGGATTCCGTGCCGCAGGCGGCCAGCACGGCGGTGCCGGCCAGGGCCGCGGCGGCGTACTTCACACTTGTGGTCCGCTTCATGTCTCTTCGACGCACGAGGCGGGTGTTGGGTTCGGGGTCGTTATCGGTCCGTTGTGTCGTGCGTCGTGCGGTCAGCTCATCAGGGGCAGCAGACCGCTCAGATCGGCGCGCTCCCCGCCGGCGCTGACCTTCGCCTCCTCGACCGCGTCCCGCCACTGGATCCGCCCGGTCGCCAGCCGGACCCAGGTCAGCGGGTCGGTCTCGACGACGTTGGGCGGGGTGCCCCGGGTGTGTCGGGGGCCCTCGACGCACTGCACGACGGCATACGGCGGGATCCGCACCTCGGTCGAGCCGCCGGGCGCCTTCACCGCGAGCGCGTCGGCGAGCAGCCGGGCGGTTGCGGCGAGGGCCTGCCGGTCGTACGGCACCTCCAGCCCCGGCACCGCGGCGTTGAGGTCGTCGGTGTGGACGACGAGTTCCACGGCTCGGGTGACCAGGTAGTCGGCCAGTGGCAGGGCGCCGGCGTTGGTCTGGAGCAGCCGGGTGCCCGGGTGGGTGTCGAGCTGCTCCTCTAGGGTGCGGGCGATGTCGGCGAGGTAGGTGTCGAGGTCCGGGTTCTCCTGGACCAGGCGCCGGGTGAACTCGTCGATGGCAGAGGAGCTGGCGGCGGTCGCGAACGGCCAGTCCAGCAGCACGGCGTCCGGCTTGGGCGGCTCCGGCAGGTCCAGGGAGCGCCCGATGGCCGTCAGCGCCATCCCGATGTGCGCGACCAGCTCCCGTACGGTCCACTCGCCGAGCCGGGTGGGCAGCGCGAGTTGCTCGGCCGTCAGCCCACGCACGGCGGCCTGCACGTGCCGGAACTGGGCGAGGACGGCGGTGCGGGTCTTGACGGGATCGTAGGCGCGGGCACGCTTCTTGGCCGGGGGCATGCGATCAAGCCTAGGCAGACTGATCGGCGGGCACCGGCACTTCGAAGCATGGGCGGTGTCCAGGTCGGGTCCGTCCCATTACCTGGAAGTGCACATGCGGCTCGCTGGAGTTGCCCGAGACCCTGTGCCGCGGTTGGGCTCGTTGGCCTACGGCCGGGCCGCCGCGAGTATGACGAGCAGTGGTACGACCCGTCCTGGCGGCACTTCGTAGCGGCCGCGTGCGGTGGCGCGCAGCCAGCCCCCGCCGGTCAGTTGGGGCAGGTGGTGGTAGATCTGGCCGGTCGTGCCGAGCTCCTCCAGCGCGGTCAGCTCGGCCACGGTGCGTCGGCCGCCGAGCACCTCGCGCAGCAGCCGCAGCCGTACCGGATGAGCGAGCGCGGCGAACGCGTCGGTGATTTCCGACCACTCCTCGTCCAGCAGATCCTCGACGAGCGCGGTGCGCTGCCAGCCGTACTGCTCCCCGGTGGGCAGCCGCACCTCCCCGGTGAACAGGACGCCTCCGTCCGCGGCTCCCGCCTCGGCCATCTGCTCCTTCAAGGTCTCCAAGGCCCAGAAGTCGCCCTCGCCGACGCGCGGGGTGGTGCGGCCCACTGCTTCAAGTGCCGCCAGTCGGCGTTCGAGATCGGTGACGCGCTCTTCCAGGTCCATGCTTCGAGATTACGGAACTACGTAATTCCGTGCAAGCACTCTTTCCGGTGAACGGTGACTGGTGAACATGCCGAAGCCCCCGCCCGGCTGACCGGACGGGGGCTTCCTGCAACTGACGGGACGACTACGCCAGCAGCGCCGGAATCGTCGCCTCATGCGCCTCGCGGAGTTCGGTCAGGGAGAGCGTGAACTCGCCCTGTACGTCCACCGCGTCGCCGTCGACGACACCGATGCGGGTGACCGGAAGGCCCCGCGCACCGCACATGTCGTTGAAGCGGACCTCCTCCGAGCGGGGCACGGCGACGACCGCGCGGCCCGCCGACTCCGAGAAGAGGAAGGTGAAGGCGTCCAGACCGTCCGGGACGACCAGGCGGGCGCCCTTGCCACCGAGCAGCGCCGACTCCACGACCGCCTGGACCAGACCGCCGTCGGACAGGTCGTGCGCCGAGTCGATCATGCCGTCGCGGGAGGCGGAGATCAGGATCTCGGCGAGCAGCCGCTCGCGCTCCAGGTCCACCTTCGGGGGCAGTCCGCCGAGGTGGTCGTGGACGACCTGGGACCAGGCCGAGCCGCCGAACTCCTCACGCGTGTCGCCGAGGAGGTACAGCAGCTGGCCCTCCTCCTGGAAGGCGACCGGGGTGCGACGGGCCACGTCGTCGATGACGCCGAGGACCGCGACCACCGGGGTCGGGTGGATGGCGGCCTCGCCCGTCTGGTTGTACAGGGAGACGTTGCCGCCGGTCACCGGGGTGCCGAGCTGCTGGCAGGCGTCCGCCAGACCACGGATGGCCTCCGCGAACTGCCACATCACCGCCGGGTCCTCGGGCGAGCCGAAGTTCAGGCAGTCGGAGACCGCGAGGGGCTTGGCACCCGTCGTCGCCACGTTCCGGTACGCCTCGGCCAGCGCCAGCTGGGCACCGTGGTACGGGTCCAGCTTCGCGTAACGGCCGTTGCCGTCCGTCGCGATGGCGACGCCGAGGCCGGTCTCCTCGTCGATGCGGATCATGCCGGAGTCCTCCGGCTGGGCCAGCACCGTGTTGCCCTGCACGAAGTGGTCGTACTGCGACGTGATCCACTTCTTCGACGCCTGGTTGGGGGACGCCACCAGCTTCAGGACCTGGTCCTTCAGCTCCTGCGCGGAAGCGGGCCGCGGCAGCTTGTTCGCGTCGTCCGCCTGGAGCTCGTCCTGCCAGGACGGGCGGGCGTAGGGGCGCTCGTAGACCGGGCCGTCGTGCGCGACCGTACGCGGGTCGACGTCGACGATCTTGCCGCCGTGCCAGAAGATCTCCAGGCGGTCGCCGTCCGTCACCTCACCGATGACGGTGGCGATGACGTCCCACTTCTCGCAGATCTCCAGGAACCGGGCGACCTTCTCCGGCTCCACGACCGCGCACATGCGTTCCTGCGACTCGCTCATGAGGATCTCCTCAGGAGAGAGCGTCGAGTCGCGCAGCGGTACGTCGTCCAGGGTGACGGTCATGCCGCCGGAGCCGTTCGAGGCCAGCTCGGAGGTGGCGCAGGAGAGTCCGGCCGCGCCGAGGTCCTGGATGCCGACGACCAGCTTCTCGGCGAAGGCTTCGAGCGTGCACTCGATCAGCAGCTTCTCCTGGAAGGGGTCACCGACCTGCACGGCCGGACGCTTCGACGGCTTGGCGTCGTCGAAGGTCTCCGAAGCCAGGATGGACGCACCACCGATGCCGTCACCACCCGTACGGGCCCCGTACAGGATGACCTTGTTGCCCGCGCCGGACGCCTTCGCGAGGTGGATGTCCTCGTGCCGCATCACACCGATGGCACCGGCGTTGACCAGCGGGTTGCCCTGGTAGCAGGAGTCGAAGACGACCTCGCCGCCGATGTTGGGCAGGCCCAGGCAGTTGCCGTAGCCGCCGATGCCGGCGACGACGCCCGGCAGGACGCGCTTGGTGTCGGGGTGGTCGGCCGCGCCGAAGCGCAGCGGGTCCACGACCGCGACCGGACGCGCGCCCATCGCGATGATGTCGCGCACGATGCCGCCGACGCCCGTGGCCGCGCCCTGGTAGGGCTCGACGTAGGAGGGGTGGTTGTGCGACTCGACCTTGAAGGTGACCGCGTAGCCCTGGCCGACGTCCACGACACCGGCGTTCTCGCCGATGCCGACAAGCAGCGCGTCGGACTGCGGGGCCTTCTCGCCGAACTGGCGGAGGTGGACCTTGGAGGACTTGTACGAGCAGTGCTCGGACCACATGACGGAGTACATGGCCAGCTCCGCGCCCGTGGGGCGGCGGCCGAGGATCTCGACGACCCTCTCGTACTCGTCCTTCTTCAGACCGAGTTCGGCCCAGGGCAGCTCGACGTCGGGGGTCGCGGCCGCGTGCTCGACCGTGTCCAGAGGCGTCCGGCTCATGCGTTGACCAGCTTCTTGAGGATCGAGGTGAAGAACGGGAGACCGTCGGTGCGGCCTGACCCGATCAGGGGCTCGACGGCGTGCTCCGGGTGCGGCATGAGGCCTACGACGTTGCCGGCCTCGTTGGTGATGCCGGCGATGTCGTTGAGCGAGCCGTTGGGGTTGAAGTCCAGGTACCGGAACGCGACCCGGCCCTCGGCCTCCAGCTTGTCCAGCGTGTACTGGTCGGCGACGTAGCGGCCGTCCATGTTCTTCAGCGGGATGTGGATCTCCTGGCCCGCCTCGTAGTCGCTGGTCCAGGCCGTGGACGCGTTCTCCACCCGCAGCTTCTGGTCGCGGCAGATGAAGTGCAGGTGGTCGTTGCCGAGCATCCCGCCGGGAAGCAGGTGCGCCTCGGTGAGGATCTGGAAGCCGTTGCAGATGCCGAGGACCGGCAGTCCGGCCTTCGCCTGCTCGATGACGGTCTCCATCACCGGCGAGAAGCGGGAGATGGCTCCGGCGCGCAGATAGTCGCCGTAGGAGAAACCGCCGGGAAGGACGACCGCGTCGACCTGGTGGAGGTCCTTGTCCTTGTGCCAGAGGGCGACCGGTTCGGCGCCCGCGAGGCGGATCGCGCGCTGGGTGTCCCGGTCGTCGAGACTCCCCGGGAAAGTGACGACGCCAATACGAGCGGTCACTTCGCGGCCTCCGCGACTTCCTCCACCTTGACGGTGAAGTCCTCGATCACGGTGTTGGCGAGGAAGGATTCCGCAAGATCATGGATGCGGGCGAGCGCGGCCTCGTCGACCGGCCCGTCAACTTCCAGTTCGAAACGCTTTCCCTGACGGACGTCGGAGATGCCTTCGAAACCCAGTCGCGGCAGTGCGCGCTGCACCGCCTGGCCCTGGGGGTCGAGGATCTCCGGCTTGAGCATGACGTCGACTACGACGCGTGCCACGTGCACTCCCGGTGGTGTGGTGCTGAGCAGGTTCCTGCAAGGTGGTTTCAGACTACCTGCACAAAATTTCTACGCGCGTCGACTTGTAGGAATCTACGTGAGGGCGGTCACGAACCGGCGGAAGTGGGGGTACACGGAAAAGTTCCGGGAAAGATCCGAGATCGTCACCCGAAACCTATTGCGCTCGGACACGCGGAAGGATTTAGTCGGGCTTCACAATGCATTGTCGGGCACTGTACAAATGAATTGTCACCCGTGCCGTACGAAGGGACCAATTTCGTGGCGCAGAAGGTCGTGGTCACCCTCTTTGACGACATCGACGGCTCGGAAGCGGCGGAAACGATCGCCTTCGGACTCGACGGCAAGTCGTACGAGATCGACCTGAATCAAACGAATGCCGAGAAACTGCGTAAGGCGCTTGAGCCCTACGTGGAGGCCGGCCGCAAGCGGTCGCGCTCCGGCAAGGCCTACCGGCAGACCGAGGTCGCCCCCGACCCGGCGGCCGTCCGGGCCTGGGCCCAGGCCAACAAGATGGACGTACCGGCCCGCGGCCGGATCCCCAAGAAGGTCTACGAAGCATTCGCCGCGGCGCAGTAGGGGTCCCTCCCGGCCACCGTCCTCGGGGCCGTCAGCGGGCCCTGAGGACAACCGACTTGCGCTGCACCCCTCTGGATCAGCTAGAGTCTGGAGCACGCCGAGGGGCGGGGACGGAAAAATCCCAGCTCACGGAGTACATGCGGGTGTAGTTCAGTAGTAGAACATCCCCCTTCCAGGGGGAAGGCGCAGTGTGCAATTCCTGTCACCCGCTCTGCATCGCCGTACCAAGGTCCCTTGTGGATCAGGTAGGCTGGTGCTCGCACCGATCGGTGAGAGCCGGTCGGAGGCAATGCGGACGTAGCTCAGTTGGTAGAGCGCAACCTTGCCAAGGTTGAGGTCGCGAGTTCGAGCCTCGTCGTCCGCTCGGGAATGAGACCCCGGTCCACTGGACCGGGGTCTTTTCGTGTTTCCCGTCGACTGTCCCCACTTGCTTCTGACATTTGTCATGCGCGGCGATGACAGCGCGCACTGCCGAGTGGCCCGGAACACCGGGAGGCTGAAGTCATGGACAGGAACGAACACGGACACGTGATTGAGGTCACCGACCTGCGGCGTGTGTACGGGGGCGGGTTCGAGGCGGTACGCGGAATCACCTTCTCGGTGGCCCGCGGCGAGGTCTTCGCGTTGCTGGGCACCAATGGCGCGGGCAAGACCTCCACCGTCGAACTGCTGGAGGGGCTCGCCCGGCCGGCCGGGGGACAGGTGCGGGTGCTCGGCCACGATCCCCACGCCGAGCGGGCCGCCGTACGGCCGCGGACCGGGGTCATGCTTCAGGAGGGCGGGTTCCCGTCCGAGCTGACCGTCGCCGAGACCGCGCGAATGTGGGCCGGGTGTGTCAGCGGGGCGCGGCCTCCGCTGGAGGTGCTGGAGCGGGTCGGTCTCGCCGCGAAGGCCGACGTGCGGGTGAAACAGTTGTCCGGGGGTGAGCGGCGGCGCCTGGACCTGGCGCTCGCGCTGCTCGGGGATCCCGAGGTGCTGTTCCTGGACGAGCCGACGACCGGTCTTGACGCCGAAGGGCGCCGGGACACCTGGGAGTTGGTGCGCGGGCTGCGCGACGCCGGTACGACCGTGCTGCTGACCACGCACTACCTGGAGGAGGCCGAGGGTCTCGCCGACCGGCTGGCGATCCTGCACGAGGGGCGGATCGCGGCCGCCGGGACCCCGGCCGAGGTGACCGCGTCCCAGCCCTCGCGCATCGCCTTCGAACTGCCCGAGGGCTACTTCCTGGGCGATCTGCCGCCGCTCGGCGAGCTGGGCGTGTCCGGGCACGAGGTCGAGGGACGGGTCGTCCGGCTGCGCACCCATGAGCTCCAGCGGGCGGCGACCCGGCTGCTGGTGTGGGCCGAGGCGGCCGGAGTGGAGCTGCGGGGGCTCGACGTGCGGTCGGCCTCGCTGGAGGAGGCGTTCCTGAGGATCGCGCGGGAGGCGACGGAAACCGTCGAGACGAAGAAGGAGTACGCCGCATGAGCAGCACCCTCACCACCCCGGCGGGCCGGATGGCGGCGCTGGCCCGTGCCGAGCTCACCCTGCTCGGACGCAGCAGGGGAACCCTCTTCGCCGCCCTGTTCGTTCCCCTGGTCCTGCCGTTCAGCGTGTACTCGGCGACCAGGGACATGGACCTGGCGGAGCACGGCCTCACCGCAGGCACCGTCATCCTGCCCGCCGCCATCGGGTTCTCGCTGCTCTTCGCGGTGTACGGGGCGCTCGTCGGCGTCTTCACCGCGCGGCGCGAGGAACTCGTCCTCAAGCGGCTGCGCACCGGTGAGCTGCGGGACAACGAGATCCTCGCCGGATCCGCCCTGCCCGCCGTCACCACCGGCCTCACCCAGTCCGTGCTCCTCGCGGCCGGCTGTGCGGTCCTCCTCGACATGCCCGCACCCCGCGCCCCGCACCTCGCCGTCCTGGCGCTGCCGCTCGGGCTGGTGCTGTGCGCCGCGCTCGCGGCCGTCACCTCGGCGTTCACCCGCACCACCGAGAGCGCCCAGGTCACCACGCTGCCCGTGGTGTTCGTCTCGATGCTCTTCTCCGGCATGGCCTTCCCGCTGGAGCTGCTGCCCGACCGGGTGGCCTCGGTGTGCGAAGTCCTGCCGCTGACCCCGGTGGTCACCCTCGTCCGGGGTGGCTGGACCGGAGAGCTGTCGGCGTACGAGGCGACGGGCGCGCTGCTCACCGCGCTGGCCTGGACCACGGTGGCCGTGTTTGCTGTAGGACGGTGGTTCCGCTGGGAACCCCGGCGTTGAGGTGAGGGGGAACGGGCGCATGCGCGGGCCGGGCAGTTGGTGGCGGGGCAAGAGCACCCCGGCGAAGGTGGAGACGTACACCCGGGGGTCGTTCCAGTTCTTCGCGGTGGTCGAGGTCGCCGGGGCCGGACTGCCGGTCATGGGACAGATCGGCGGCGGGCTCGGTGCCCTGTTGATGCTGCTGGTGTGCGCCCACGCTGCGGTCTGCGCCCTGACCGTGGCACGGGCCGTGGACTGGGTGCGCGGCCTGCGCGAGCAGCCCGTACGGATGCTGTGGACGCTCGGCGCGCTCACCTCGGCGGTCGCCGTCACGGCCGCCGCCATCGCCGAGTACGGCCCGGGGGGCGAGGCGGCCGAGTCGGCCGCGGGCAGCGTCTTCGGCGTCGTCATGGTCTTCGGCGTGGGCATCATGGCGCTCGGAGTGGACGGACGCAGGCACGTGTATGCGATCGTCTCGGGCTTCGGCGCGGGTACGGCCGTGGTCGTGTTCGCGATGGACGGATCCGTGCTCGCGGGACTGGTCGTCGGGCTGATCGTGCTGGCCGGCAGCGGCTTCCTCGCCTTCACCGCCGTCTTCTCCGTCTGGCTGCTGAAGGCCGTCTACGAACTCGACGAGGCCCGCGAGACCCGCGCCCGGCTCGCCGTCGCCGAGGAGCGGCTGCGGTTCGGACGGGATCTGCACGATGTGATGGGCCGCAATCTCGCGGTCATCGCGCTGAAGAGCGAGCTGGCCGTGCAGCTCGCCCGGCGCGGGCGGCCCGAGGCCGAGGAGCAGATGATCGAGGTCCAGCGGATCGCGCGGGAGTCGCAGCGCGAGGTGCGGGATGTCGTACGGGGCTATCGCGAGGCCGATCTCGGGGCCGAACTCTCCGGTGCGCGGGGTGTGTTGACGGCAGCCGGGATCGACTGCGAGGTGAGCGGGCCGGTCGAGGGGCTGCCCGCCGAGGTGCAGTCGGCGCTCGCGTGGGTGGTGCGGGAGGCCACCACCAATGTGCTGCGGCACGGGAACGCGGAACGGTGCGCGGTGTCCGTGCGGGTACGGGAGGGGCGTGCGGTGCTGACGGTGGAGAACGACGGGGTCGCCGGCGCCGCCGGAAAGGGCGGCGGCTCCGGGCTCGCGGGGCTGCGGGAGCGGCTCGCGGCCGTGGCGGGGACGTTGGAGGCGGGGGCTGAGGCAGGAGTGTTCCGAGTGGTGGCCGAGGTGCCGGTGACGGCGGTGGCGGTGTGAGCGAGCGGGTACGGGTGCTGCTCGCCGACGACGAGCATCTGATCCGGGGTGCGCTGGCCGCGCTGCTCTCGCTGGAGGACGACCTGGTGGTCGTCGCCGAAGCGGCCTCAGGCCCGGAGGCGCTGGCGATGGCACGGGCCCACGCACCCGACGTGGCGGTGCTGGATCTTCAGATGCCCGGCGCGGACGGTGTGAAGGTCGCCACATCGCTGCGGACGGAACTGCCGTCCTGCCAGGTCATGATCGTGACCAGCCATGGCCGCCCGGGGCATCTCAAGCGGGCGCTTGCAGCGGGTGTGCGCGGGTTCGTCCCGAAGACCGTCAGCGCCCAGCGGCTCGCCGAGATCATCCGGACGGTCCGGGCCGGAAACCGTTATGTGGACCCCGAGTTGGCCGCCGACGCGATCTCCGCCGGGGACTCCCCGCTGACCGCGCGGGAGGCCGAGGTGCTGGAACTGGCCGCCGACGGAGCCCCCGTGGCGGAGATCGCGGAGCGGGCCGCGCTGTCCCAGGGGACCGTGCGGAACTATCTCTCCTCGGCCGTCTCCAAGCTCGGAGCGGAGAACCGGCACGCGGCGGTGCGGCTCGCGCGGGAGCGAGGTTGGGTATAGTGGTTCTCGCGCCACGGCGCATGCGAACGTAGCTCAGTTGGTAGAGCGCAACCTTGCCAAGGTTGAGGTCGCGAGTTCGAACCTCGTCGTTCGCTCCACGAGAAGCCCCCGGTTCCCACCGGGGGCTTCTTCCGTTACGCCCAGCTCGTCCCCGTCAGACGCTCGTACGCCTCCACGTACTTGGCGCGGGTGGCGTCCACCACGTGCTGCGGCAGGGCCGGCGGGGGCTGCTCGCTCTTGCGGTCCCAGCCGGACTCCGGCGAGGTCAGCCAGTCGCGCACGAACTGCTTGTCGTACGACGGCTGCGCGCGGCCCGGCTCCCACTGGTCCACCGGCCAGAAGCGGGAGGAGTCCGGGGTGAGGACCTCGTCGGCGATGACGAGGGCCCTGTCCTCGAAGCCGAACTCGAACTTGGTGTCGGCGAGGATGATCCCGCGTTCGCGCGCGATGTCCCGGGCGCGGGAGTACACGGCGATGGTCGCCTGGCGCAGCTCGGCGGCGGTGTCGGCGCCGACCTGACGGACGACCTCCTCGTAGGAGACGTTCTCGTCGTGCTCGCCGACCGCGGCCTTGGTGGCCGGGGTGAAGATCGGGGCGGGCAGTTCACTGCCGTCGACCAGGCCCTCGGGGAGGGCGAGACCGCAGACCGTGCGGGAGTCGTTGTACTCCAGCAGGCCCGAGCCGGTGAGATAGCCGCGGGCCACGCACTCCACCGGGACCATCCGCAGCGACTTGCACACCAGGGTGCGGCCCGCCCAGTCGGCGGGGGCGCCCGCGGGCAGCTCGGTGCTCAGGACGTGGTTGGGGACCAGGTCGGCGAGCTGGTCGAACCACCACAGGGAGAGCTGGGTGAGGACGCGTCCCTTGTCGGGGATCTCGGTCGGGAGCACCCAGTCGTACGCCGACATACGGTCGCTGGCGACCATCACGAGGTCGCCCGCCTCGTTCTGGTACAGCTCGCGCACCTTGCCGGTGTGCAGGTGCACCAGGCCCGGAACCTGAATAGGCTCGGGCTTTTCTACGAATCCGGACACGGTTCCCTCCCGTGGTTCTGTCCAACGCGTCGATTGTCCCGTATGGGCCGCTGACCTCGGACATGGGGTGCCCAGGGGCGACCCGCGGGTACCCGGGCCGGGCTCAGTCACGCTTGCAGATGCGGTCCAGGAGGTTGGCGGTGGCGCGCTGGATACGGGGGTCGACATGGCCCGGGCGGTCCAGAGCCGGGGACCAGGCGAAGGTGCCGGAGGCGAAGACCAGGGCGCCGGAGGGGGCGCGGTAGAGGGAGGTCTCCTGGTGGCGGAGGGCGCCGTCGGCGTCGGCGTACGGGGAGTGCGCGAGCAGGATGCGCTCCTCGTGCTCGGGCAGCGCGGTGCGCGGGAAGTAGCGGTCGGCCTCGCCCGCGACCATTCCGGCGAGTTCGTCGCCCTCGTGGGCGGAGGTGGCGTCCCACAGCCAGTGGTCGGCGTTGCGCACGATCAGGGGGTGGGGCTCGGGGACCCGGCCCGCGTACTGGATGCCGACCAGCTGCTGCTCGGGGCGGTCGATCTCGCGCCACAGGACGGGCTTGCCCGGGCCCCTGCGCTTGCGGCAGGTCAGCAGGCGGTCGGGGACGCCGGACGGGGAGGGGCCCAACTCCACCTGCCAGTACATGGTGTTGGCGGAGAGGAAGACCAGCGAGGTGCCGTGTTCGCGGGCCAGCTCCACGGTGCGGCGCATATGGGGCGACCAGTACTCGTCGTGGCCGGGGAAGACCAGGCCGCGGTAGCGGGTGGGGTCGACCTGGCCGGCGTGCAGGTCGCGGGCGTCGGCGTAGGCGAGGTCATAGCCGTAGCGCTCGGCGAAGCGGATGAAGTCGTAGGCGTGGCCGACGTGCAGGGGGAGGCCGGCTCCGGCGTACGGGCGATCGAAGGAGACGGTCGTGGCCGCGTCGGACTCGCCGAGGAGCCGGCCCTGCTCGTCCCACGCGTGGTAGAGGCTGGCGCCGATGCGGCCGTCCTCCGGGTAGAGGTTGTACGCCTGCCAGGTGATGTCCGGCAGGAGCAGCAGCAGGTCCGCCGGGTGTTTGTCGCGGACGGTGAACGGGATGTGGGAGCGGTAGCCGTCGACGGTGGTGAGGACGGCGACGTAGGCGCCGTTGCTCCAGAACGACGGGACCTGGAGCCGCCAGGAGAGCCACCAGTGGTGACAGGAGACCGTGCGGTCCGCGGTGAGCGGCGGGGGCTGGACGATGCCGGAGAGGCGCGGACTGGTGGTGATCTTCGCGGCGCCGTCTCCGCCGTAGTGGCCGATGCGGTAGATGTCCACCGCGAATTCCTGGGGCGGGTCGACGGTGATGTGGAAGTCGACGGCTTCGCCGGAGGCGACCGCTCCGGTGGAGGTGAAGCCCTTGATCTGGCGGTTCACGTCATCGGCGGAGCGGGGGCCCTCGGGGCGGGGGGTGGGGATGTTGCGGGTGTTGCGGGGGGCGGGTACGCGGTGTTCGCCCTGGTGGGTTCCGGGGAGGGCGTCCTGGGGGGCGTCGACGTACCAGGGGACCACCTGGCCCGAGTCGCCGAAGTACGTCTCGGCGCCGCGGAGCCAGGGGACGGGGCCCTGGCCGAAGGGGTCCGTGACACCGTGCGCGAGTGCTCCCGACTCCCAGCGGCGGATCGGCTTCGACCCCATGGTCGCTCCCCTCCCGTGCCCCCGTGGTGTATGTCGTAAGCCCTTGCTCCGTGCGCGAACAGTCCCAGCACATCACATTGCGCACGCATGCGGTCACTACTCGTTGCGAATTGACCGAAAGTGGAATACGGGACTCCAGGCGCCGGTCGTCAGACGAGGCGTACCGGCTTCTCCGGGCGTATGCCGGACTCGATCAGCCACGCCTTCAGCGGGGCCGGATCGCCCTCCTCGATGAGGCTGAGGACTCGGGGGGTGAGGTCGGCGGCGCGTTCTCCGTTGACGAGGAGGGTGGGGCCGTCGAGCCAGTCCAGGCCGGGGGTGGCGCCCGCGGTGTCCATGGCGGCGCAGCAGACCATCGCGGTGACGTGGTCGGCGAGGAGTTCTCGCGCCGAGCGTGGGGGCTGGAGCGGGAAGAGGGGGAGAGTGCCGTCGTCCCAGAGGCCGGTGGGGTCGGGGGCGGGGGTGGTGGGGCCGGTGGGGGTGGCGGCCTCCTCGCGGGCCAGCTCGGCGGTGAGGCCCGCGGCGAGGGTGGCACAGCGTTCGTTCTCGGGCTCGTCGGCGTCGGAATCGGCGTCCGCGGTCGCCTCGGCGGTGGGCGGCTCTTCCGCCGGTGCCTCCGCGGGCGCCTCCACGGTGCCTTCCGGCGCCGACAGATGGTCCAGGACGCGGGACAGGGTCGGGCCCTCCGTCTGCGGGTCCGGGGTGCGGATGCCCAGAGAGTCCAGGACCTTGTGGAGGCGGGCCGCGTCCGTACGCCATTTGCGGTCCACGACCTCCTCCGGGTACTCCTGCCAGCCCACCGGGGACCAGTCGGGGCCGGATTCGGCCGGGCCGCCGTGGAAGAGGCGGGCGGCCAGCAGGGACGCCGCCTCGTCGACCGCTCCCGGTTCCTCCAGGAGGTCGCACGCCGGGCGCTCGCCCAGCCGGGAGGCGAAGCCCTCGGCCAGGCGGTCGCGGCGGGACAGTTCCGTCAGCGCCGCCACCACGCCCGCGTCCAGGCGGGACGGCCAGCGGCCCATCCGCCAGGCCGGGAGAGCGACCCGGGTCAGCAGCCGGTCCCAGCCCGCGTACGCCAGGCCCACCTGTTCCTGGGCGACGATGCGCAGTCCGTAATCCACAGCCTGTGCACGCTCGGCCGCCGCCGCGGCCACGCCCCGCTCCATCTGCGCCGCGTGCTCCCGGCAACTGTGCAGCAGCAGGCGGGCCACCCGGCCGACGCCGGAGAGGACGGCCCGGGACAGCGGTCCCCGGTTCGGCGCCGAGCTGACCGCCACCGCCGCGTCCAGGCCCCGTACGAAACGGCGGGCCGCGGCTATGTCGGGGTGCGCCGAGGGGCCCGTACCGGCCACGACCGGCGCGAGGACGGCGCGCAGCTCGCCCACCCGCATCCACCACAGGAACGGGGAGCCGATGACCAGGACCGGAGCCGCGGTGGCCCGGCGGTGCGGGCCGCGCAGGCCGCTGGTGAGCTCGTCGCGGTCCTCGGGCTGGGGCGGGCCGTGGGCCGGATGCGTGCGGTCCTCCAGCCAGCTGTCGCAGTCCGGGGTGAGCGCTATCGCGGACGGGGCCGGTACGTCGAGGCGGTCGGCCAGGTCGCGCACCATGCGGTACAGGTCGGGGGCCGACTCCTCGGCGATCGGGACCGTAGGACTGAGGGCCGGCCGGGACCGGGCGACGATCAGCGCGATGCCGCCCGCGGCCAGCAGGACGAGCACGCCCACGCAGGTCATCACCCAGCGCGCGGCATGCCAGCCGGGGCCCACGAGATGCCCGGTGGAGCCACCGGCCAGCAGCACCACGGCGAGCGCGGCGGGCAGCAGGGCGACGGCCAGCGCCCGGCTGCGGATCCGCAGCACGGCCATGGCCCGGGAACGCGCGGCCTGCGCGCCCGCTTCCACACCCATACCGGTCACGACCGGACCTCACCCCCTCCCCGTCGCGCGGACCGTCCCGGCTCCGCCTGTCCCACCTGTCCTGGTGTTGGTCACTCCCCCACTGTGGCACCCCCCACCGACATCGCAATGCCGGTGGGCCAAGTGCCGGAATGCTTGCGCCGCACCATAGTTGGGGCCCCGGCCCACGTCAGCCGGATGGGGCATCGGTCACTCGATGGAATGGCTCTGGGGAAAGGTGTATGACCCACAGCAAGCATCAGGCCCCGGTTCCTGAGACGGATCCGGGGCCTGGCGGGTTCATCCAGAGGGCCTGCTCGGGGCTACGACCGGCTACTCGGCGGCCGCCTTCGCGGCGATGTCCGTACGGTGCTGGGAGCCGTCGAGCCGGATGCGGCCGACCGCGCGGTAGGCGCGCTCACGGGCCTCGGACAGGTCCGCGCCGGTCGCGGTGACCGACAGCACCCGGCCGCCCGCGCTGACCACGGCGTCGCCGTCGGTCTTCGTGCCCGCGTGCAGCACGTACGCGTGCGGGGCGTCCTGCGCGGCGACCTCGTCGAGGCCGGTGATCGGGTCGCCGGTGCGCGGGGTGCCGGGGTAGTTGTGCGAGGCGACGACCACGGTGACCGCGGCGTCGGAGCTCCAGCGCAGCGGCTCCAGGTCGGCGAGGTCGCCCTTGGCGGCGGCCAGCAGGACCCCGGCGAGCGGCGTCTTGAGACGGGCCAGCACGACCTGGGTCTCCGGGTCACCGAACCGGGCGTTGAACTCGATCACGCGCACGCCGCGGGAGGTGATGGCCAGCCCCGCGTACAGCAGCCCCGAGAAGGGCGTGCCGCGGCGGCGCATCTCGTCGACGGTTGGCTGGAGAACCGTCTCCATGACCTCGTCCACCAGCTTCGGATCGGCCCAGGGCAGCGGGGAGTACGCGCCCATGCCGCCGGTGTTCGGCCCCTCGTCCCCGTCGAGGGCCCGCTTGAAGTCCTGGGCGGGCTTGAGGGGGAGGACCGTCTCACCGTCGGTGATGGCGAAGAGGGAGACCTCGGGGCCGTCGAGGAACTCCTCGATGACGACCCGCTCACAGGCGTTGGCGTGCGCCCGCGCGACCTCCAGGTCGGGGGTCACGACGACGCCCTTGCCGGCGGCGAGTCCGTCGTCCTTGACGACGTAGGGGGCGCCGAAGGCGTCGAGGGCCTCCTCGACCTCCTCGGGCGTCGTGCAGACGTACGACCGCGCGGTCGGGACGCCGGCCCCGGCCATCACGTCCTTGGCGAAGGCCTTGGAGCCCTCGATCTGCGCGGCCTCCTTGGAGGGGCCGAAGACCGGGATGCCCGCCTCGCGCACGGCGTCGGCGACACCGGCGACCAGGGGCGCCTCCGGCCCTACGACGACCAGCTCGGCGCCGAGTTCCGTGGCCAGCGCGGCGACGGCGGCGCCGTCCAGGGCGTCGACCCGGTGCAGCTCGGCGACCTCGGCGATGCCGGCGTTGCCGGGGGCGCAGTACAGCGCGGTGACGTCGGGGTCGAGGGACAGGGAGCGGCACAGGGCGTGTTCGCGGGCGCCGCTGCCGATGACGAGGACCTTCACGGGGGTCAGCCTAGCCGGAGCGGGGGTGGGGGGATTGTGTGGGTCGATGAAGGGGGGCGGGGGCGGGGGTTGTGGGTTCGTACGAAACAAGGGCGTCCGTGGCTTCCCCAGGCCCCTGCTCCTTTTGGGCCCCTACTCGTTCGTGAACTCCTCGACCACCGTCGCGCCCAGTTCGCGGACGATCAGGTCGTGGCCGGAGAGTGCCGATTCGTTGAGGTCCGGGTCGTCGTCCTCGGGGATGTCGTCCTCGGGGGCCACGGGGGTCGGAGCGGGGGGCGCGGATGCCGGGGCGGGGGGTGCCGCCTGTGCGGGCGCGGCGGGTGCCGGGGCCGCGGGAGTGGGGGCGGGGGACGCGGGCTGGAAGGTGCCGGGCGCGCGGGGGCGGCCGTAGCGCCACCACCGCCGTAACCACCGCCACCGCCGTAGCCGCCCTGCGAAGGTGCGGAGCCGCCGCCGCCCGAGGGGTCGATGATCGCCTCGACCTTCCACTGCACGTTGAACTGCTCGGCGAGCGCCTGGCGCAGGACGTCCTCGCTGCCGCTGCTCGCGAAGTTGTCGCGGGCGCCGGCGTTGACGAAGCCGAGCTGGAGGGTCGTGCCGTCGAAGCCGGTCACCTGGGCGTTCTGGCTGAGCAGGATCCAGGTGAAGCGGCGGCGGTTCTTGACGGCCTCCAGGATGTTCGGCCAGAGCTGGCGGGGGTCGAGGCCGCCGGCGGGGGCGGCGGACGGGGGTGCCGCGGCGGGCGGGGTGCGGTCTGGGGCGCAGGAGTGGGCGCGGGTGCCGGGGCGCTCGGGGTGGGTGTGGGCGCGGGCTGGGTTCCAGCGCCTGCGGGGGTTGCGGTGGGCCAGCCGCCGGGCGGCGACCACTGCCGGCACTGGTGGCGGTGGGCCAGGCGCCGGGGGCGGTGGGGGGTGGGGTGGGCTCGGGGGTCGCTGCCTGAGGCTGAGGTGCCTGGGGAGCCGGGGGCTGCTCGGCGACCGGGGCCGGGGGCTGGGGCGCCGGTGCGTACGGCTGCTGCGGCTGGGGCTGCGGAGCCGGAGTGGCGGGACCCGCCCCCCGTACCGCCGCGCGAGCCGCCGCCGGACCGCCGCCGGACGGGACGGCGGCCGGAGCCTGGTGTGCCGTTCCATGTGCCGCTTCGGGGCCAGGGACGTAGCCCATCGCGGGCGCACCCCCGCCCCCCGAGAAGTTGACGCCCCGCTCCAGTCGGTCCAGGCGGGCCATGACGGAACGCTGATCCCCGTAGGCGGCGGGGAGCAGCACGCGCGCGCAGATCAGTTCGAGCTGGAGTCGGGGGGAGGTGGCGCCCCGCATCTCGGTCAGGCCTTCGTTGACGAGGTCGGCGGCGCGGCTGAGCTCGGCGGCGCCGAAGGTGCCGGCCTGCGCCTGCATGCGCTCCAGGACATCGGCCGGGGCGTCGAGCAGCCCCTTCTCGACGGCGTCCGGGACGGCGGCGAGGATCACGAGGTCGCGCAGCCGCTCCAGCAGATCGGCGACGAACCGACGAGGGTCGTTGCCGCCCTCGATGATCCGGTCGACGACCTCGAAGGCGGCGGCGCCGTCACCGGTGGCGAAGGACTCGACGACGGAGTCGAGGAGGGAGCCGTCGGTGTAGCCGAGGAGCGAGGTGGCCATGGCATACGTCACACCGTCCTCGCGCGCACCGGCGAGCAGCTGGTCCATGACGGACATGGAGTCACGCACGGAACCGGCGCCCGCGCGGACGACGAGCGGGAGCACACCGTCCTCGACGGGGATCTTCTCGCGTCCGCAGACGTCGGCGAGGTAGTCCCGGAGGGTGCCGGGCGGGACGAGCCGGAAGGGGTAGTGATGGGTCCGCGACCGGATGGTCCCGATGACCTTCTCGGGCTCAGTGGTGGCGAAGATGAACTTCAGATGCTCCGGGGGCTCCTCGACGACCTTGAGCAGGGCGTTGAAGCCGGCCGACGTGACCATGTGGGCCTCGTCGATGATGTAGATCTTGTAGCGACTGCTCGCCGGGCCGAAGAATGCCTTCTCCCGCAGCTCACGGGCATCGTCGACACCACCGTGCGACGCGGCGTCGATCTCGATGACGTCGATGGACCCGGGGCCGTTCCTGGCCAGGTCCTGGCACGACTGGCACTCGCCGCACGGGGTGGGCGTGGGACCTTGCTCACAGTTCAGGCAGCGGGCGAGGATGCGCGCGCTGGTCGTCTTGCCACAGCCACGCGGCCCGCTGAACAGGTACGCGTGATTGACCCGGTTGTTCCGCAGCGCCTGCTGCAACGGGTCGGTGACATGCTCCTGCCCGATGACCTCGGCGAACGACTCCGGGCGATAGCGGCGGTACAGCGCGAGAGACGACACGCCTACGAGGTTATAGGCGCCCACTGACAACCAGGTCCCCCGCGCGGGCCCCGCCCGGGTACGCAAGCGCCCCCCACGCACCCGCCAGAGCCAACCTACCCTTGCTGCCTTCCGGCCCTGGGGGAGTTCAGTCAGATAGCGCCGCGTGAGGGGCTGCCCAAACAGTACCCGATGGCAGCGGGTGGGAACGAGTTCGCGAGCACTCCTCAACGTCTTGTATTGTTTGCGGCGGAGGATTCGCCTAGAGGCCTAGGGCGCACGCTTGGAAAGCGTGTTGGGGGCAACCCCTCACGAGTTCGAATCTCGTATCCTCCGCCAGTGCCTCACCGGGCACGATGTCGAAGGGCCCCACTGTTCGCAGTGGGGCCCTTCGACGTTTCCTCAGCTCCCGTCACTCGCGGACGCCTCTTCCAGGAATACCCCCTGGGGGTATATGGTTCACGGCAGTGGGCCCGGGGACACAGTGACTCGGGTCGCGTTAACAGGGGAATGAGGACGTAGTCATGGATCACAGCGCGCATCACACTGCTCAGCACGGCGACCAGCACGCTGACCACACTGGCCACTCGCACCACGCTCACCATGCCGGTCATGCCCCGGGCGCCTCCTGGTCCATGGCCGTCAAGGCCACGCTGCACTGCCTCACCGGGTGCGCCATCGGTGAGATCCTCGGCATGGTGATCGGGACCGCGCTCGGGTGGGGGAACGTCCAGACCATGGTGGTGGCGATCACCCTGGCGTTCCTGTTCGGGTACTCGTTCACGCTGTTCGCCGTCCGGCGGGCCGGTCTCGACCTCAAGTCCGCCATCAAGGTCGCCCTCGCCGCCGACACCGTCTCCATCGCCGTGATGGAACTCGTGGACAACGCGATCATCGCCCTCACGCCCGGGGCCATGGACGCCCACCTCGACGACGGACTGTTCTGGGCAGCCCTGCTCGGCGGGTTCGCGGTCGCCTTCGTGATCACCACGCCGGTCAACAAGTGGATGATCGGCCGCGGCAAGGGCCACGCCGTCGTCCACGCCTATCACTGAGCCCGGTTCACCGATGTCTCAGCTGACTTCGATCCGCCGCTCCACACTCACCTGGTCGATCTCCGACACCCGCACGGTGACCTTCATGGTCCAGGTGCCCGCGAGGGGCAGATTGACGAAGCTGTTCGCCCAGTAGCCGCCCTGGTCGGTGAGGCCCGCGTCGAGCGGGCCCACGTCCTGGGCGGGGAGCGTGAAGGAGACCCGCAGTTCGGGCACGGTGGACAGACCGCCGTCCGGGCCGAACACCACGGCCTGGAGCGAGTTGTCGCCGACCCGGCCGGGGTCCAGGGTGAGCTCGACCTTGCCGGTGCCGCCGGGGGTGCCTACGTCGAAGGGGACCGTGACCGCGACGGTGCCGCCGACCGGCCGCACGGACTCGGCCCCGGTGGCGGCCTCCGCGGCGGCCCGGCCGGGCAGAGTCGCGGTGAGCACCGTGGTGATCACCAGCACGACCACACCGACGGCGACCTCGGCCAGCACGGAGCGGCGCAGGGCCCTGTGCTGTGCGTCGGACGGCGGGGGTGGGGGGTCCTCCGGCAGGGGTGGGCCGCCTGCGGGCTCCAGAACCCGTACGGTCGTCTCCGCCTCCACCGTCGCCAGCCGTGCCGTCCAGCTGCGGGACACCGCCGCGGCGCCGAGGAGGAGGACGACGGCCACCAGCTTGAGGGTCAGGAGGCGGCCGTACGTCGTCTCCGTCAGCGCGTTCCAGGAGCCCAGGCCGCGCCAGGACTGGTAGACGCCGGTGACCACCAGGACGGTTACCGAGGCGAAGGCCAGGCGGGAGAAGCGGGTGACTGTTTCTGGGGTGGGGGTTGCGCGGCGGAGGGTGAGCAGGAGGGCTGTCAGGCCGCCCAGCCACACGGCTGTCGCCAAGAGGTGTGACGCAGAGGATGCCATTGCCAACGGCACCTGGATTCCGGCTGACGCGTGATCCGAGGCGGCCCATGTGAAGGCGAGGGCTATGGCTGTGCCTAGGAGGGTCGCCTGTTGGGTGCGGCTGCGTCGTGGCTGGTCGCGCAGTTCCCCGCGCCCCTGAGGTACGTTGCTCAGCCGCCAAATCAGCAGTGCTGCCGCCAGCAGTAGCAACCCCAGCCTCGCCAACAGCGCCATCCCCGGGCGGCCCGTCAACGTCCGCGTCAGCGCCTCCGTGTCGAATGCCGCCCCCGGACCCTCCCCCGTCTCATACGGGCCCCGCAGCAACAGCAACGCCAGCGTCGTGCCCACCAGAGTCCACCAGCCGATGGCCAAAGGCCGCCGAAGTATCGACGGATCCGGCGGACCGCACACGACTATGAACGTCCCCGTGCCGATCAGCAACGCCGCCGCCAGATACGCCAGATAGCGGGCGATCTTGTGCAGGGCCGCGGTCGTCGGGTCCTCCGTCGGGCCCGTGTCCATGGCCGCCAGGGTCGGCGACGGCTTGCCCACGGAGAAGGTGAACGCGCCCGACACCGGGTGGCTGTCCGCCGAGACCACTCGCCAGGCCACCGTGTAGGTGCCCTCGTCCAGGCCACGCGGCAGGGTCACCCTCGCCGTGTTGTCCCCCTTCTCGTGCTCCGCCTCCCCCAGCCGCAGCCGCCTCCCGTCGGGGCCCAGGACGCGTACGGAGTCGTCGAGCAGGCCCACGGACTCGGTGAAGGTCAGGGTGAGCTGACGGGGGGCCGTGCGGAGGACGGATCCGTCGTCGGGGTCGGTGGCCCGGAGAGCTGCGTGTGCCGACGCCGTTCCCGCGCCGCCGAGGACGAGCAGGACCAGCACGGCGCCCAGCAGCACCAGCCCTTGAACTCCGCGCCTTCGGCCCACGTCGTCTCACCGTCTTCCCCGGTCTCAGCCACGTGGATACGTACGTACACCACGGTCGCTCCGCTCACCAGGTCGGGCGGGCCGACACCCCTCCGTCCACGACCAGATCGTGGCCGGTGATCCAGGAGGCCAGCGGCGACGCCAGGAACACGCACGCGTCCCCCACGTCCTCCGGGCGCCCGAGCCGTCCCACGGCTGTCGCCCGCCGCCAGCGCCGTACGCCCTCCGGCCAGGCCTCCGCCAGTCCGTCCCGTTCGATCAGGCCGGGCGAGACCGTGTTGACGCGGATGCCGTCGCGGCCGTACTCCAGGGCCGCCGAGCGGGCGTGCATCGCCACCGCGGCCTTCGCGGCGGCGTAGTGCGCGTGGCCCTGGGCCGGCATCCGGGCCTCGATCGAGGCGATGTGGGTGACCGAGCCGCCTCCGCCCTGGCCCCGCATGACCTCCGCCGCCGCCTGTGTACAGGCGAACACGCTGGTCAGGTTGGCGTCCAGCACCGCCCGCCACTCGGCCGCCGTCATCCCGGGCAGCTCCTGGACCGGCTGCACACCCGCGTTGTTGACCAGCGCCGTCAGCCGTCCGCCGCCCCACTCGGCGGCCTCCCGCACGACCCGGTGGCACTCCTCCTCGACGGTCAGGTCGCCTTGCAGGACCACGGACTCCCCTATTTCCGCGGCCAGTTCATGTGCCGACTGCACCGACGTACGGCAGTGCAGGGCCACCGCTGCGCCCTGCTCGGCGAGGCGCAGGGCGATGCCCCGGCCGATGCCGCCGCCGGCTCCCGTGACCAGGGCGATCTGCCCCTCGAGAAGCTTCATGGGCGGCACAGTCCCACGATCCGTTCCGCCTCGTGCGGATAGCGGGCGATGAGGCGCTCCGCGTCGCCGTGCTCGTAGTCCTCGTAGGTGAAGCCGGGCGTCATCGTGCAGCCGAAGAAGGTCCACGCGCCGCCCGTCACCACCCGCGCGCCCATCCACGTGCCCGCGGGAACGGTCAACTGCGGTTGCTGGCCGTGCAGTATGTCCGGGCCCAGGGCGAGCGTCCGGGAGCCGCCGTCGGGGGCGAGGAGCAGCATCTCCAGGGGGTCGCCGAGGTAGAAGTGCCAGACCTCGTCGCCGGTCAGCCGGTGCAGCGCGGAGAAGTCGCCCGGCTCCGCGGTGAGCAGGGCGACTATGGCGGTGCCCGAGGGTCGGCCGTCCGGTTGCGCGGGCCCTTCCCAGGTACGGCGGAACAGGCCGCCCTCGCGCGGTATCGGCTCCAGGTCGTAGTGGGTGACTAACTCCTCCGGGGTCACCCGGGGAAGGCTACCTCGCGGCGCAGGAAGGCGAGTTGGGCCTTCTTCTCGGGGAGGTGAACGTCGGGGATGTCTATCTCGGGGAGGGTGACGAGCGGGCCCTCCTCGAAGCCCTGCCGCAGGAAGCGGGCGACGGCCTTCTCGTTGGCCACGTCGGGGTCGACGACGACCCGCTGCCGGTCGAGGCCGACGAGGACGTAGGAGGCGATCGCGGTGAGCAGCGCGGAGGTCCAGCCGGGGTGGCCGCCCTCCGGTCCCGCGGGCGCGAGCAGCAGATGGACGCCGATGTCACCGGGCTCGACCTCATAGCACTCGCTGACCCGGTCGGCCTCGGGCTCGTAGGTCTGGAGCAGCGCGACCGGGACTCCGTCGCGCTGCACGAGGTAGGCGTGGTGGGTGTCGAGGGTGTCCAAGTGGGCGTAGATCTCGGCGACCTGGTCGCGGGTGAGGCCGTTCATGCCCCAGAAGGAGGCGCGTTCCTCGCTCACCCAGGCGTGCACGACGTCGGCGTCGGCCTGCGGGTCGAGGCGCAGGACGCGCACGGTGCCGAAGCCGTCGACCGGCTGCTCGTACTCCGGCTCGCGGGGCTCAGACATCGGTTTCCTTCTCCAGTCGGTCGAAGTCGGTGACGACGGGGATGAGGTCTCCCCGGGTCCAGAGGGGGAGTTGGTCGCGGTGGTGGGGGGTGCCGGGCACCCCGGAGGCTCCGAACGGCACTGCCCACAGGCTGTGTTCGCGGTCGGCCAGGTCCCAGACGTAGCGGGCGGCGGGGCCGCGGGCGGCGAGGTCGGTGATGCCGGGGACGGCGGAGGTGCACAGCACGCAGTCGTGGTCGCCGGAGAGCCGGGGTTCGTCGTACTCGGCCGGGATCGCCCGCCAGGGTGCGAGCCGGTGGGTGTCGCCCCAGGTGCCCTCGGGCGGTTGTGCGGCCACCTCCTCCAGGGCGGCGCGCACCGCCTCGGGGCGGTCGACGCCGTACAACTCCTCGGCGCGCAGCAGGTGTTCGAGGGCGAATCCGATGCGCGGGACGAGGGCCATCCAGGGGAGCAGCACCTCGGGGTAGGCGGGCGCGGTGGTCAGTGCGGCGAACGCGGGGTGCGCGGCGAGACGGCGTACGACCGCGCTGCGCACCGCCGCGTAGAGGGCGGCGGCGCGGCTGTCGGCGTCCATGTGGCGGTCCCAGGCGAGGAGTTCCTCGCGGAGGCCGGCCGCCTCGGGGGAGAGGGCGTCGAGGGCGGCGATGTGCTCCAGCAGGGGCACCGCCGAGGCCAGCAGGGTGTCCGTGTGGATGGTCGCCATGTCGCCGGGCGACCAGTGCTTCTCCTCCCCCAGCAGGGCGGTGATGCGGTCGGCGCGGTGCGGTGGGGCGAACTCGACGCCGAGGGGTGCGGCCGGGCCGCGCTGGTTGGCCATCACCGCGACTCCGTCGGTGAAGCCGCCGTACGGCGTCTCGTGCCAGCCCCGCCAATCGTGGCCGGGCTCCCAGGCGTTGACCAGCCGGGTGCGGTTGGCCTCGGCGCGCTGCGGCACCTTTCCGGCGACGCGGTGCAGCAGGCCGCCCTCGGTGTCGGCGGCCTGGACGACGTTGACCGGCTCGGTCCAGTGGTCGAAGGCACGGTCCACGTCGGCGGTCCGGCGGGCGCGCAGCAGCGGCAGGAGGGCGCTGAAGCCGAGGTCGCCGGTGACGCGGGGCGGGTAGCGGAGGCTGACGGCGCAGTCGGCGTCGGGGCTGTCGGCATCCAGGCCCTCGGAGCCGTCGTCCAGGCCCTCGGGGCCGCCGATCACCACCGGGCCGCGGTCGGTCTCGATGACCTCGACCTCGACCGGCTCCTCCCCGGCCACCTCGATGGTCTCGGTGTGCCGGGCGGCCCGGTGCCAGCCGCCGTCCGGGCCGAGCGCCTCCACGCCCGCACCGGTCCGGCGCAGTCGCTCCCGGTACAGGTCCTGGTAGTCGGCCATGGCGTTGGTGATGGCCCAG